>CAZQPP010000794.1:0-3029 GCA_964594295.1 uncultured Myxococcales bacterium
TTTACTTGTATCAAATTCAGTTTTCTGGTAGCACACAATATACTTACACAGGGAATCTCCTGCGCGAGCAGCCTGACGTCTTCAACCGCGCGCGGGCCGGCTCCGGGCAGGCCGATGTCCGCCCAGGCGATGCCGAGGCGATCCATCAGGTGCAGCATCTCGATCTTCTGGTCGATGGGCGGATCGAGGACCGAAGGCGACTGGAGGCCGTCCCTCAAGGACTCGTCGTAGAGCTTGATTGGGCGCGAGCGCCGGGGCAGCCCGTCGTCCTCGGCGGTGTTCCAGTCGTAGACGAGGGTGGAGGAATCGGGCTCGCTCGAGGACATGGGCGCTCTCGCTTCTTTGGCGTGAATTCGGCTGCCGGTGGATCCGACGGGCAGGGATCTGGTCCGCTTTGTGGAGACTAGTCAACCCCGCCTGAACCTGGCACTCTTCCACGTTGAACATCGCCGGGGAAAGCGGACGCATTTGTCCGCGTCGTGTTCAAGTGTCAGCAACCAGGCCAGCTCGTACAAACAACCGCGCCCGCCCTCCCGCCCGCGCCCGCCGTCCAAGGCGGCGTCGCTGTGCGCGCGCGTTGGTCGTAGACGTCGCCTGGAGCCGGACCAACTGGTCCCGCACGGCCCTGGCGTGGCGGAGCGAGAAGAGCGGCCGCGTCATGGTCGACCTGCTCGGGCCCGACGAGTGGATCGAGGACTGGGCGCGGGAGATCCTGCTCCCGGGAGCGGTCGTCGGCCTCGACATCCCCATCGAGGGCTGCGCCGTCAACGACGAGGCCTTCCGCCCCGTGGAGAGGGCCCTGATCAAGGTGGGCATCCCGCTCCTGCCTTCAGCCCAGGCGGGCTCCTTCGGCTCGGAGATAGCTGCCCGCATCAAGGAGGCGGTGCCTGACTGCAGGGTCGTCGAGGTCTACCCCTACGCCATCTTGCGTGTGCTCTGGAGCCTGCTCCAGGCCGGTGAGGAGCGCCCCCTTCAGCACCTGCTGCGCGACGAGGTCGTGCACCTCCTGGACTCCCGCCACTGGAAGTCGAGGCCTCCTCGCTACAAGCGCGCCCGCGGCCGCGAGCGCCTCGCCCACGCCCTCCGGCGCGCCAGCGGGGTGCTGGAGTCTTCGCCCTACGGCAGGGCCCTCGACGACCTCTACGACGATCCCTTCGTCCTGCTCCGCCGCACCGACCTCGACCGGGTGACCGACGCCTTCGACGCCCTGCTGGGTCTCGTCGCGGTGGACCTGCTCTGCCGCACCTCTCCCTACGCCAAGGTCTTCTCGGTGCCGGGCCACGCGGGCGAGGTAGTCGGTCTCGCCGACGCTTGGCTGTGGGGGCGCTGGCTGCGCGCGGCCCGCGAGGTGGCGTTGAGCTGATCGGGCCTCCGCCCTGGACGCGCAACCCGTGCCTGACTAGGCTCCATGGCTATGCGTGCCGCCGCCTTCGCTCTCTTGGTCTGCCTTCTCGCCCTCAACCAGCTCGCCTGCTCCTCCGAGACGAGCAAGGAGGCCGGCGCCACCGAGGACGCGAGCGTGAGCGCAGACCCCGGCGGCGGCCAGCTGCCGGCGGACGAGGGCGAGACACCCGAAGATGCCGGCGAGTCCGGCGACCCGGGGAGCGGCGAGGACGCTGTCCCCGATGAGAGCCCTCCGGCCCCGCGCGAGACGCCCGAGTGGGTCGGCCTCGACCCCGGTCTGCCCGGCCCCTTCCCCGTGGGCGTCCGCACCGTCGTGCTCGACGACGAGGACCGGGTGCTCGACGGGCACGGCACCATCGGCACGCGGCGCATGCTCGTCGAGATCTGGTACCCCGCCACCGACGAGATCAAGGGGCAGGACGAGACCCCCTTCGACCTGCGGGCGGAGGCGCCCCCCGACCTCCTCGAGAAGCTCGGCCTCGCGACCCTCCCCGTCGTGCCCTCGGGAGGTGTCCGAGACGCTGCGCCGCGCAAAGACGACGGCCCGTTCCCCCTCGTCGTGTTCTCACATGGCAACGGCGGCATCCGCATCCAGTCGGTCTTCCTGACCCGCCACCTCGCGAGCCACGGCTACGTCGTCGCGGCCCCGGACCACACGGGGGACACCCTCCTGGACCTGGTCGAGGCGGGTGAGATCAACACCATGGATCTCCTGATGAGCGCGGCGGACCGCCCCTTCGACATCAGGGGCGTCATCGACGAGATGCTCCGCCTCTCGGAGGCCGAGGAGGACCCGCTCTTCGGGCTCGTCGACGAGGAGCGCATCGCCGTCTCTGGCCACTCCTTCGGAGGCTTCACCACCTTCCTGCTCGCGGCCGAGGGCGCCTGGCTCGCGGATCCTCGGCAGGGAGGGCTTCGCATGGACATCTACGACCTCCGGATCAAGGCCGCGGCTCCGCTCTCACCGAACAGGGCCGGCATCGAGCTGCTGCACACGAGCCTCGGCCGCATCGGCGTCCCCGTGCTCATCGCCGGCGGGGACAAGGACGACACGCTCCCCTACGAGAACCACATGGCCGAGGCCTACAAGCGCTGCCACCCTCCGAAGGGCCTGCTCACCGTCATCAACGGCGGGCACTTCACCTTCACCGACATGTGCGACTTCGACCTCGGCGATGCGGCCGAGGCCGTCGGGGTGGAGATCGACGGCGTGCTCGGAGACGGCTGCGCAGAGGGCTTCGCCGACCACGACCTCGCCCGCAACGCCACGAACCGAGCGCTGACGGCGTTCTTCGACTCGGTGCTCTGGGACGAGCCCTCGGCCGCGCCGGCCATGGACCCCGCGGTGGACCCCAAGCTCGACGGCATCGCGAAGCTGGAGCAGGAAGGGCTCTTCTAGGCTCTGTGCATTAACCCCGCAGCAGGGGGGCGTCGAGAATTCCTCTGCGGCTCTGCGGCTCTGCGCGAGAATTCCTCTGCGGCTCTGCGGCTCTGCGCGAGAATTCTGCAGGCTTGCATCGCATCACCTCGCATTGGCCACTCCATTGCCGCAGCTTCTGGTGACTGTAGCCCTTGTCACCCGCCAACCTCGCCGGGCGTCGGCCCGTTCGCAGTCGAGCGGCGGT
>CAZQPP010000795.1:0-3028 GCA_964594295.1 uncultured Myxococcales bacterium
GGGCACGTTCGGGAGATAGGCGACCACCCGATCTCCTCTCCCGACACCGTCTCGGCGCAGGGCCGCCGCTATTCTCGCGACCTCGGAGTAGAGCGTCTCATAGCTGAGCTCACGACGGCGCCCGCGCTCGTCTGTGGCGATGACGGCCGGGCTCTGGTCCCGGCGCCGGAGCAGGTTCTCCGCGAAGTTCAGGCGAGCCCCCTCGAACCAGCTGGCGCCCGGCATGGCGCCTGGCTTCGTCAGCCTGCGCTCCCAGGTCCGCGAGCAGCGGACGCCGGCGAAACGCCACACCTCGGCCCAGAAATCCGCCGGCCGCTCCACCGACCACCGCCACAGCGCTTCGTAGTCAGGCAGCTCCAGGCCGTGCCGGGAGGCGACATCGTGCCGGAAGGTGGTGATCTGAGCGCGCGCGATGCGCTCGGGCGAGGGTGTCCAGAGGGCTGAGCTCATGGCCGACCATGATCCGCCAGGCGGAGCCCACCGCGCAAGCTCGATCGAGGCCGCGTGGGAGCCTCAGTCGGCCAGCTCCGCCCACTCGCCCCCGCTGTCCAGCGAGGTCTGGGCCGCCTCGAGCACCCGGAGCACCCTGAGCGCGCTCGGGCCGTCGGTGGGCGGGGGTGTTCGCGTGGCGACGGCGGTCAAGAAGGCCTGGCACTCATCACGCAAGGGCTCGGTCTTGGGGAAGCTCAGGGGCTCCTCCTCGCCCTTCTTCGCCACCGGGCGCGGGTTCGAGAAGTCCACGCTGTGGTGGTAGCGCATGAGCTTGCGCTCGGCCGGCGCGCTGTCCTCGAAGACCAGCACGCCCTGCTCGCCGTTGACCACGAGGCGCTGCTCCTTGAAGGGGTGCTGCCAGGACACGAAGACGTGGGCGCCGAAGCCCTCGCCGAAGTCGAGGCTCACCGTCACCGCGTCCTCGATGCCCGGGAGGATCCAGCTCTGGCCGACGCACATCACCCGCTCCGGCTCCTTGCCGACGAGACGCAGGATCATGGAGAGGTCGTGGGGAGCGAAGGACCACAGCACGTTCTCCTCGGTGCGCAGGAGACCCCAGCTCAGGCGGTTGCTGTAGAGGCGGCGCAGCTCGCCCACCTCTCCGGCGGCCACGCGACGCTCGAGCTCTAAGAAGACCGGGTGATACTCGAGCAGGTGGCCCACCATCAGGATTCGGCCGCACTCCTCGGCCGCGCGGACCATCCTGGCGCCGTCGGCCGACGTGAGCGCGAGGGGCTTCTCCACGAACACGTCCTTGCCCGCGGCGATGGCCTTGAGGGCGAGGGGCGCGTGCAGGACGGCAGGAGCCGCGATCACCACGCCCTGCACCGCCTCGTCCTCGAAGACGGGCTCCGGCTCGCTGAAGACCTGCGTGTCGGGCCACTGCTCCTGCACCTTCGCGCGCGACTCGTCCACCGGATCGACCACCGCATGGAGCGCCCCGAGCTGGGCGAGGTTTCGGGCCAGGTTCTTCCCCCAGTGCCCCATACCGAGAAGGGCTACACGAGGCGTGTCGTTGGACGGGTTCTGGTGGGTGCTCATGAGTAGTCGACCTCGTCAGTGTGGGCCCTGTCGGCGGGCCGCTGTGGGCTACGCCAGCGCGACCGGGGAGTCAAGGCAGCCGCGTGTCTCCGGCGCTGCCGCGGGGCGCCTCCAGGGGACACTCTGCTGTTGACCAGCGTCGGGCGGGAGGCTAATCGAGGGAGCCCCGTCGCGGTACCTGCGAGTCGCTGTGATCCAGAGAACCAAGAGGCTGGTCCAGATCGCCATCGACGCCGGCGTGCTCCTAGCAGCCCTGGCCCTGGCGTTCCTGATCCGTTTCGACGGGAACATCCCGCTCCAGATGCTCAAGCTTCTGGCCTTCATCGCGCCTTACGTCGTCGTCTTCCAGCTCCTGGCCCTCGCGCTGTTCATGGTGCACCGCTTCGTGTGGCGCTACATAGGCCTGCGGGAGGTCGGGCGTGTCTTCCTCGCCCTGGGCGCGGCTTCGGCGATCCTCGTCGTCCTGCGCGTCGTCGCAGGCGCCATGAAGCCCTACCACCCACACCTCCAGTACGTCGTCGTGCCCTTCGGCGTCATCGTGATCGACTTCTTCCTGGCCTTCCTCGGTGTGACCGGCATCCGCGTGCTGCGCCGCCTCACCGCGGAGAGATCCGAGGCGCACGCCCGCGGGCCCGACGCGGGCAAGGAGAAGACGCGGACGCTCCTCGTCGGAGCAGGCGCCGCCGGCGTCCTCGCCGCGCGCGAGATCGCGCAGCGCCCCGACCTCGCCCTCGACATCGTTGGCTTCGTCGACGACGACCCCGCCAAGCACGGCCTCGTGATCCACGGCGTCAAGGTCCTGGGCCGGATCTCGAGCTGCGCGAGCCTCGCGGAGAGGCACGAGCTCGACCAGCTCGTCATCACCATATCGAGCGCCACCCCGAACGAGATGCGGGAGGTGCTGTCCCACTGCCAGGCCACCGGGCTCCCCGTTCGAATCATCCCGGGGCTCTACGAGATCCTGGACGGCCGCGTGAACCTCTCCCGTATCCGCGAGGTGTCCATCGAGCACCTCCTCGGCCGCGCCGCCGTGCGCCTCGAGACCGCTCTGCTCGAGGAGTTCATCACCGACCGCACCGTCATGGTAACCGGAGGCGGCGGCTCCATCGGCAGCGAGCTGGCGAGGCAGGTGGCCCACTTCAGCCCGGCGCGCCTCGTCCTCGCGGAGAGGTCCGAGCTCGCGCTCTTCAACATCCACCGCGAGCTGCACGCCGCCTACCCCGATCTCGAGATCGTGCCGGCCTTCTGCGACGTCTGCGACGAGCAGCGCGTGGAGACCCTCTTCTCCCGATACAGCCCGCACGTGGTCTTCCACGCGGCCGCGTACAAGCACGTACCCCTCGTGGAGCACAACCCCGGCCAGGCGATCTTGAACAACGTGTTCGGGACCAAGGTGGTCGCCGACACGGCCGCGCGCCACGGCGCCGGCGCCTTCGTCCTGCTCAGCACCGACAAGGCCGTCAACCCCTCGTCGATCATGGGCGCGACCAAGCGC
>CAZQPP010000796.1:0-3013 GCA_964594295.1 uncultured Myxococcales bacterium
GGCGAGGTAGCCGCCGAGCTTGTCCGCGGCCTCTACGAGCACCACGGGGTGGCCGAGGGCCGCAGAGGCCTTGGCCGCCGTCAGACCGGCGAGGCCTCCACCGACCACGAGCACGGTCTGGTCGACCTCCTCCTCGTGGGGCTTTGGCACCGCCACCTTGGCCGCCTTCGCCGAGCCCATGCGGATGAGGTCCTCGGCCAGCATCTGAGTGTCCTCGTCGCCGGCGGGGTGGGACCAGATCGCGTTCTCGCGCAGGCTCGCGCGCTCGACCACGAGCTTCGACGTGTCGAAGGTGAACTCCGCCGTCTTCACCCGCGGGGAGCAGGCCGCGATGAGCACGCTCTCGAGCTCCTCTGCCTCGACGGCGTCCGTGATGGACTTGATGCCCTCGGGGGCGCAGAGGCAGGGGTGGGTTGCGTAGTGGGAAGAGCCGGCCTCGTCGGCGAGCTCCTCGAAGGTGTCCGTGTCTACGGCTTCACCGATCTCACAGCCGGTGCACACGAATACGCCGAACTTAGCCATCAGTTACCCCCTGCCATCGCGATGAGTGCCTTGGCGGTCGAGCCGGTCGCGTCACGCACGGACGAGGCGACGTCCTCGGGGCGCCTCGCGACGCCGGCCACGAAGAGCTTGCGGCCCGGGTCGTCGAGACCGAAGCCGTCCTCGTCGAGCTTGGCCTCGAAGGCCAGCGCGCCGTCTTTGAGGTTGGGGACCATGCCGGTGGCGAGCACGACCATCTCGGCGTTGGCGTCCAAGAGGGTGCCGGACTCGGTGTCCTCGACCTTGAGGGCGAGGGCGCCGTTCGCGGCCTCGATGCGGCCGACCTTGCCCTTGACGAGCTTCACGCCGTCGATCTCGGAGACCTTGGCGAGCACGCTCTCGTTGCGTCCCGGAGCGCGGCGGTCGATGTAGTAGATGGTGACCTCGGTCTCCGGGAGCTGCTCCTTGACGTACTGGGCCTGCTTCATGGAAGCGAGGCAGCAGACGCCCGAGCAGTAGTTGAGGTGCTTGATGTCCCGGGAGCCGGCGCACTGCACGAAGGCGATGCTCTTGGGGGCCTCGTCCGTGGAGGGGCGGAGGACCTTGCCGCCGGTCGGCCCGGCGGGAGCCGCCATGCGCTCCATGTTGACGTTCGAGATGACGTCCTGGAGGTTGTCGCCGCCGAGCTCGGTGAGGTTCTCGAGGTCGTAGGGACGCCAGCCGGTGGCCAGGATGACCGCGGAGGCCTCGATGGTCTCCTCTACGGCCTCGGCGTCGAGATCGATGGCCTCGTACTTGCACGCGTCGACGCAGGCCTTGCAGTCGGCCGGGCAGGCCTCACGGCCGACGGTGAACAAGCGCGGCCAGGCGTCCTGGTGGGGGAGCCGGATCGCCGGGACCTCGTTCATGCCGAGGTTGAAGGGATCGGGCACCTTCGCCGGGCACACGTCGGAGCACTCGCCGCAGAGCGTGCAGCGAGCGTTGACGTGCTGGGCGGCCGTGGACAGCTTCACCGACCAGCCGCCGGCGCTCTGGGTGGCGCCGATGACGTCCGTGGAGGTCTTCACGGTGACGCGCGGGTTGCGCTCGATCCGCTTGACGTTGATCTCCATCCCGCAGCTCGGTGGGCAGAGCTTCGGGAAGTACTGGTGGTTGCGGAGCACGCGCCCGCCGATCGACGGGCCCTGCTCGACGAGGACCACCTCGTGCCCGGCCTCCGCGGCCTCGAGGGCGGCGGTCACGCCGGCGATGCCTGCTCCGACCACCAACAATGGCCGGGCATTCGAATCTGTCATGGCTCACTCCTAGGGGCGGCGCCTTCTTTCACCTTCACCGTCGGCTCGCCGAAGAGGGCGAAGCGCAGCCAGGAGAAGGCGAAGCTAAGCAAGGCGTCGTCGTCGTTGCGGATCTTTTCGATGAGCTCGTCATCGAGCTCGAAGCGCTGCAGGAAGGTGGAGTCGAAGACGAAGCGGCGGAAGGTGTCCTGGTCGTAGCAGGCCATGTGGTACAGCTCCATACCCTTGGGGTTGAGCTGTCGGCCCCCGATGAACCACGGGTGGGAGACCACCTCGCCGAACTCCTTCTCGAGCTCGTCGTTCTTTTTGCAGCCCTGGTTCTCCTGCCAGGAGGCGATGCTCCACTCGGTGGGCTCGCCGCGCCCCTTGCAGAAGTCGTCTTCGAAGAGGAAGTACTCGGGCTCGGGCTCGACGCCCGCCCGCGCGGGGGGGATGGCCATGCCGACCGGGTACATCCGGCAGGACCAGGGGCGATCCTCGTAGACCGTGCAGCCGCCGCCGTCTTTGCCCAGGAAGGGGCAGGCCCGCTCCCGCTCCTCGTCCATCTTGAGCAGCTTCACCGGGAGGTGGAGCTCCTTGGTGATTGGGGTGAGGGTGTGGCGCTCGAGGAACTCGCTGGTCTCGATACCGACTCGGCGTGCGAGGCGAAGCACGTCCACCGGCGTCAGCATGATGGCGACGTCGGAGCAACAGTCGGTGAAGCACTTGAGCCCGTCGTGGCACCCGAAGCAGAAGGTGTCTTCCGGCCCGAGCTGGCGCTTGTCGCGCATGACCTCGGGCTTGCCCCTCTCCGCCGGCTCTTTTGATTTGCTCATGTCAGGCTCCGTGCGCGGCCCGACGTCGATCGCCATGAGCCGCAGTTCGCGATCAGTTCGAGCTTTCGTTCTCGTCCAGGATGAGGTCGCGCAGCATCTCGTCCGAAGAGACCGGGACGGGCTTGGGGCAGGCGTTCTCCGCGCTCGAGACGCGGTAGCGGTAGGACGCCTTGACCTCGTAGCGCTGCCACATCCACTCCCAGCCTTCGCGGTAGTAGGGGCAGTCGTCGTTGAAGCAAGCCCAGTGGATGTCGTTCTCCCAGCCGGTGGGGCCGAGGGGGTTCTCGGGCATCCTGAAGGGCTGTAGCGTATCACCACAGTGTGGGCAGCTTCGTTTCAAGGGGTATGTCTCACGTCCCTGGGAAAGGGCAGAAAGCCCCGGGCGCCGAAGAGGCGCCCGGGGCCGGAGGTTCACTCCCGCGA
>CAZQPP010000797.1:0-3012 GCA_964594295.1 uncultured Myxococcales bacterium
ATGGAGGATGTTCAGGGGCGTGGGGGCGTAGTCGAGGTGATGGCCCTGGCCGATGAGCCTGAGCGTTGCCTTTCGTCCTTCGACGATGTCCGCCAGCATCAGGTGTCCGTCGTGGGAGAGGAGCCAGCTCTCGAGCTCCTCCGTCTCTCCCGGATTCTCGGCGGTCAGGACGAGCGTATTGCTGCCAAGCCGTACGATCATGATGGCCTCCACAGGTGTCAATTACTACCGGTAGACGCCGTCCGACCGGCCAACTGACTTGCCACAGCGGTCCCTGCCCGTGCGCGGGCCGGCTCACTGCTCCCGGGCGGCAGCCGAAGGTGGTCGCGCGGTCTCGAAGCTCGCCGCAAAGGGCTGCTTCGTAGAGATGCAAACCATCCGCCGTCCCTTCTCCCGCGCATAGGCGACGATCTCCGCCGTCCCTCCGCGCCCCTTCCCGGGCCCACCGTCCCAGATGGCCACGAGCACCTCGCAGTCGTCCACGACTGCGCGCCCGGCCCACTCGTAGGCGCGGTTCCGACGCTCCTTCAGCGCGGCCGGTGAGCTCGGGTCGAGGTTGTCCGGCCCGAACACGAGCCGGTCGGCCATGCTCAAGAGGCGGTTGAAATGGGCAAGGTATCCGGCGCTCTCGAAGTCTCCGCGGTAGTCGTCAAGCTCCAATGGCAGGTAGGCCACCAGCCCCGACGCGGGCCAATCGGCCAGGATCGCCTCGGCCACGAGGCGGTCGGCTCCTTCGGCAAGGGGGCTCAGCACGACGGGGCGGACCGGTCCGGAGCGGGCACCGGTCTCGATGATCTCCTTCAGAACCGCGCTGACGGACGCCGACAGGGCGGGCTCGTCGGGAAGCGACCTCGAGCCGGTGACGCCGATACGCAAGACGCGCTCCGGCGCGGCGCGACAGGCCCGGTCGATCAAGTCCCGGATCTCGCACTCGAGCCCGAAGCCCTCGCGGAGGCTTCGGTCTGCCTGCTCGCAGCTCACCTTCTTTTTGCGTTTCATGTCTCCGAGCTGGCTCCATGCCTGCGCGTAACGCCGCGCTGCCTCGGCGAAACGGCCTGACAGGAGCAGCCCCTCGGCGTATGTCAGCTCGTCCCAGAGCTGCAGCAGGGGCTTGAGCCCATCGCGCCCCTGCCTCTCAACGATCCTGGCCAGGGCGCGCTCCCTCGACGCGAGCAGCTCGAGCACCTTGCGGGCGATGCTGCGGGATTCGGCCGGCCTGCCGGTCCACGCCGACATGGCCGCTGCGTTGATGCCCAGGTAGGGGCTCTCCTCGTCGAGGGCAGCGAAGCCCTGCCGGTAGCACTTGGCTGCCTCCTGCTGGAGCTCGACCGAGCCTCCGTCCTCCAGGCTCAGTCGCTTGATGACGCCGGCCAGGATACCCACGATCTCGGCATCGTCCTTGAACCTCTTGCGCAGCGGCTTGAGAAGGTCTCGCGCAGCCTCGAGGTCCCCGGCAGCCTGGAGAGCCAGCGCGTCGAGCTGTACGAGGCGGCGATCATCCGGGGCCAGAGCGCGAGCCGCGTCGATCAGCTTCCGGGCGCGCCGCACTTCCTCGGCGTCGAGGAGGATCTCGGCGAGCACGCTGGAAGCCGCCGGCTCCTGCACGAGCTGCGCCCACCCGTCGCCCCTGAGAGTGTCGTATTTCTGAGCCGCCGTCTCCTCGGAGCCAATGACGGCGATGACGTGGGACAGCAGCTCGGGAACGGGGAGGTCAAGGCTCCCGCCGCTCGCGCTCAGATCGGCCGAGTCGACGCCCTCGCCGTATCGTTGTGCGTACTCGAAGAACCACCGCAGCCACTGCTCGACCAGCAGGAGGCAAGCGTCCGCTTCGCCTCCGGAGACGGGCCGGTGGATGTGCCGCGCGTCGTTGCCCAGGCGTCGCAGGGTGTGCGCCCACTGACCGTGCGGAGTCCGCAGCAAGCCAAGATCCTGAAGCGAGATCAGGTTCGAGCACAGGTTGTTGCTCGCCTTCTGCCCGATCATCTCGAGGGCCGCGCGGGCCAGGCCCTCGACGATTCGGCTCCCGTACAGGATGACCGCCTCCACGGCGCCGGCCTCGTGCACGAGCAGAAGACGTTCGAGATCGGTGCCCAGCTCGAAGGCGCCCGAGCTGAAGGTGTGCACCGTGTCGGTGAGCGAGAGACGCTCCAACCACGGCAGTCGAGGAGGGGGCTGAGTCGGCTGAGTGGACACCGGTTGTGCTTCGCGATGAGTGTTGGGCTTGGTGGGGCTGCGTTCGAGCCGGTTCCGAGAGGCGTCGGCCCGGCTTCGTCTCAGATTCCGGCGCTCAGTCTTGCCACAGCTTGGCGAGGCTCCGCACGAAGGCCTCCCGATCGGGGGCGGAGTCGGTCTGGACGTTCAGCTCCGCGATACGGCCCACCTCTCCTCGGTCCAGCCAGGCACCCCCGCAGAGGCTGCAGCGGTCGATGAGCACCGAGGTGCTCAGGTCGTCGAAGAGGACGTGGACGGGCTCGAGGCGTCCGGCATTGCAATGCGGACACTCGCGGCGCACCGAGGTGCTGGCTTCCTTGCGAGGCTCCGTTTCTCCGTCGATCTCCTTGAGCTTGGCCCGCGCTTCCTCGACGTCCCGTTCGAGCAGCTGCTCGTACTCGGTGGGATCGAACCACGTGCCGCCGCAACGTGTGCATTGGTCGATCTGGACGCCTTGCACGCGTCGTACAACGAAGCTCCCTTTGGCCGGGACATGGCAGCGCGGGCAGAACTCGAGCATCGAATCGTACTCCAGGGTCATGTCGAAGGGGACGCGGTGGTCCGGTCACGGCGCCACCGGCTGCCTGACGATAGCACGCCCGCCGGCGCTTTGGCGCCGACCTTCCGGTGGTGCGAGCCCCTCCAGGGCGGAGAGTGAAAGGGCCGCAATCAGGACGAACCGGCCACAGAACAACGCAGCATCGGGATGCACGAGGCGGGGTGGCGTGGCGAATGGGCACTCCTCTCCGGGTGCGTTCGCAAAAAGGAGGTGTCGCTGTTGGAGCTGTTAGCCATTAGCCA
>CAZQPP010000798.1:0-3003 GCA_964594295.1 uncultured Myxococcales bacterium
CCGATGTGTGCGCCGTGGAGGGCTGCGACGACCTCGATGAGGATGGGCACTTCGCCGTCACGGACACCTGCGACATCGGCGACGACTGCGACGACGGCGACGACCAGTCGACCTACCTCGAGGTGGACGGGGACTGCGACGGGACCCTGACGCAGCATGACTGCGACGACGGGAACGCCGAGTCCACGACGAAGGCCGAAGACGCGGACTGCGACGGGGTGCCGGCCCTCGTCGACTGCGACGACGGCGACCCAGCCGAGCTGGGAACCTGCCTCCCGGCCTGCGAGACGCGAGCCGACTGCCCGAACGGCGCCTGCGTGGGCTTCGAGTGCGCCTTCGACGGCATGCCCTGCGCGGCGGAGCTGAGCGCCCAGGGCTGCTGCGACGGGAGCGTGCTGGCTCTCTGCTCCGAGGCGCGGGCGGTGATCGAGCCTTGCGGCGACGAGGGCTGCGGCTGGAGCGAGGCCGCCGCCGCCTTCGAGTGTGGCGGAGGCGACGCCCTCCCCGATGGTGTAGCGCCCGCGTGTCTCTGCGAGCCCCGGTGCGATGGCAAGCAGTGCGGCGGCGACGGCTGCGGCGGCGAGTGCGGCGAGTGCGCCGAGGACGAGACCTGTGGCGCGGACGGCAAGTGCCTCTGCCATCCGGACTGCGCCGGCAGGCAGTGCGGTGACGACGGCTGCGGCGGCACCTGCGGCCCGACCTGCGACGACGGCGACAAGTGCAACGGCACGGAGTTCTGTACGGCCGAAGGGCATTGCGTGTCCGGGAGCCCACCGAACTGCGACGACGGCAACCCCTGCAACGGCACGGAGGCCTGCGGGCCCGACGGCTACTGCGAGCCCTCTCGCCCGGTGGACTGCGACGACGGCGACAGGTGCACCACCGACTCCTGCGAGGCGGACGGCTGCGCCCACGCTCGCATAGAGGGGTGCTGCACCTCCTTGGCGGACTGCGAGGAGGGCGAGACCTGCGAGGACAACGCTTGCGTCACCGGGAAAGGGGAGACGGACTCTCCATCCGACGGCGGCGGCGGTGGCGGCGCCTGCGCGAGCACCACCTCATCGAGCGCCCCCGCGCCGCAGCCTCTGCTGCCCCTGCTCTTCCTGCTGGCTCTCGTGTCGCTCCGGAGGCGCAGGGCTCGTGTCTAGTCTTTAATCTAGCTGTTGGCTGTTAGCTGTTAGCGGTTAGCCTGAAACCCTGCGCACTTGCGGCTGCGTCTCCGCTCGCGCCTTCGCGTTTCAGGTGAAGTGCCCACTTCGCCGAAGCAACGGGAATGCCTGAGCTAATGGCTAACGGCTAATGGCTAATCGCTTGTTTTGGGTCTAGTCTCCGACCTCGCCGCCGGGCGGCGAGGCGAGCACGCGCGCGCACCATCGGCGATGCTCGGCCATCAGGCCGCTGGACGCGCCGGCCTTCACCGCCTGCTCCCGCACAGCCTCAGCGTCGTCGAAGCGGCCGAGGCGCACGAGCACCTCGGCGCGCGTCAGGACCATGTACGCCAGCCGGTTCTCGACCGGCTTCGCGAGCTTCCATGCCCGGTCTATGTAGTCGAGAGCCTCTCCCATCCGATCTCGCCCAGCGTGCTCTGCGAGCAGGAAAGCCAAGCTGTTGAGACAACCTGCCTCGAGCCGCGCCCGCTCCTTGCGGGCGACCTTCGGCACCGCCTCGAGGCAGCGCCGATAGTGAAGCTCCGCCCGCGCCGTCTCGCCCCACTCTCCGACTACATTGCCCACCCACCGCTGCGCCCGGGCATAGGACGCGGGGGGCTGTGTCGTCAGGCGCGTCAGCAGACCTCGGGCCAGCCCCTCCCTTCGCGTCTGAATCCATCGTTTGGTCGTCCCCGACACGTGGGCGACCGCTCGCTCCAGCGCGGCCATGTCGCCGAGGAGGGTCCCAGCGTCGGCGAGCAGCTCCCAGTAGACGTCGTGATCCGGCGCCTCCTCCACCAGGCGTCCAGCCGTCTCGAAAGCCCGCTGCGCACCCTCGCGACTGGTGTTGAGCCTGGCCCCTGCCAGGGTCGAACGAAGCCAGCGATGGGAGCTCTCCCACTCTCCGTCCGGGTCCGCTTCGCCGACGGGGAGGACGACCGTCTCTGCGAGCGGCGCCAGGTGAGCGATGATCTCGCTCCAGGCTTCGTCGCGTTCCAGGAGCTTCGCTCTTCGCACGTGAAGGTCAAGCCAAAGATCCGGCACCCCCTGGCCTCGAAGCTCAGCCCAGCGGTCCAGCCGAGCCAGCGCCCCCTCGAGGTCGCCGGCGTCGTAACGACGCCGGGCCTGAGCCGCCCATGCGCGGACCTGCATTCGCAGGTGCTTCCGCCTGACGACGGCGACGCGCTCTTCCAGCTCGTCGGGGGGCGCGCCGTGCCGGCGGGCGCTGGCGCGCAGCTCTTGCACCAGGCTGTCAAACCGGGCCCGGAGGCGGGTCTCGGCGTCGGGCTCCACGACCTTGATGTCGCTGAAGGCTCCGGTCCCCAACCCGGACCACCAGGGGGTCTCGAGCTTCACCTTGGTGACGGGCGCCGGAGGCG
The DNA here is from genome assembly GCA_964594295.1 of uncultured Myxococcales bacterium. GTDB lineage: Bacteria > Myxococcota_A > UBA9042 > UBA3505 > UBA3505 > CAZQPP01. The sequence continues at coordinate 2,528 of CAZQPP010000798.1, forward strand.
CGACGAGTCGCTTCACGTAGTTGACGAGGATCGCGCGTCTGTGCCTCGAGGCGAGCTCAGGCCAATCGTCCTGGTCTGACACTGCGTTGGCGATCTCCGTCAGCTTCACTCTGAGGACGATCCTCTCGGAACCCTCCGAGGACGCCAGCATTCGCTGGCGGCGGACCGGCCCAAGGAGCTTCTGCTCGCGAACACGGCCCATGAGCTCCGCCAGCACGGTGGCGACGGCCCGCGCCTTGGGCTTGAGCGCGCCGGCGTCGCCGAAGTCCCGGATGGACGCCAGGTGTTTCGCCGGCCATCGCAGGTCTGGCGGCCACGAGGGTGGCCACCTCATCCCGACTCCCACCGTCTGACGCACCTCGGGTGGGAGGGCGTGGTATTGCGTCAGGTCGGTCTGGTCCTTTGGGCGCGAGCTCCCGGCACGCGTTCCGCCAGGCCACTCTATCTCCCGCTCGCGACTAGCCCACCAATTCTCG
>CAZQPP010000799.1:0-215 GCA_964594295.1 uncultured Myxococcales bacterium
GTGAGCCGTCGACACTCGGCTGCCAGTGCATCCGTGCTGGCGGCTGGTGCGAGCTCGGAGGCGGCGTTGTGTTCAACAGCCCACCTCGGCGACCCCGGGCCTGCGCCCGGGCGTGCGGGCGCTCTACCGCACGCAGCCTTCGGCCGCGTCGAGGAAGGCGCGATCCTCCTCGTCGAGAGCGCCCGAGCGGTCGAGATCGACGCCTTCGCACCACC
>CAZQPP010000799.1:225-1277 GCA_964594295.1 uncultured Myxococcales bacterium
GCCTTCCGAGCAGGTGCGCCCCGCCTCGAATCGCTGCTCGAAGATCTCGCGGTCTGCGGCATCCGAGCGGCCGTCCGCGTCGAGATCGGCCGGGGCACAGCCGAGCCGGGCCCAGGCGCAGTCCAAGACCTCGGGGTTCAAGCTGCAGATGCTGACTGCCTGGAGGAAGTCGAAGTGCCCCGCGGCACGGTGGCGCGGGCGATCGGCGGGATACCAGGGCCCGTCGCCCTGCCTGGCCTCGTAGGCATCCCCGGCCCGGCGAATCGGGATCTCGTCGCCGTAGTGGTCGTCGTAACGCTGGCGGATCGCGTCGCTGCGCCCGGGGCCGCTGCGGTCTTGGAGGTTGGCGAGGCCGTCCATCACGCGCTCGCGAAGCTCCTCGTCGCTCAACAGGGGAGCGGGGGTCGTCTCCGGGAGGTCCAGGAGGCTCTCGGCCCGCGCCACTGCCCGCTCCTCGGGGGCCAGCTCCTTGAGGTCCTCCACGATCACCGCGAGACCGCCAACGGCGTCGAAGAGGGCTGCGTCGTAACGCTGCGAGGCGGTTTGCTCGGGCTCGCGGTCGCCCCAGATGACCTCCGCGAAGCTCCGCATCAGCCCCGTGAGGGCCGCCAGGTTGCGCCGGGCTTCCTCGAAGAGATCGTCTTTTCGGGTGACCCGCGAGTAGTGAATGATGGCCAGCATGGCCTCGGCGACGTCGTCGAAGTCGTTCTGGAAGGCGCCGAGAAGCTCCTCGGCCGCACCGGGCTTGGACTCCTCGAGCGTGCGCGCCAGGTCCAAGATGGGCTGGTTGAAGAGGCGGAAGCTCTCGAACTCGGACCAGCTCAAGCCGCAGTAGGCGTCGTGGAGGCCAGCGCAGGTCCGCGGCAGGGGCACGTCGCAGTCGACGGCGTTTTGGAGGTTGTCGGGGATGCGTCCCTCGAGGGCGCCCGGGAGCTGCACACCCTCGGGCTCGAGCACCAGCCCGGTGCTGGAGAGGGCGCGGTTGAGCAGCGCCATGGGGCACGAGGCCATGCTGCCGAGATCCTCGCTCTCCACCAGCCCGTGCGGGCGAA
>CAZQPP010000799.1:1287-2989 GCA_964594295.1 uncultured Myxococcales bacterium
GTCGTAGGGGTTGTGCTCGTCCACGGTCATGATGTTGCCCCCGCTGGCCTCGATGGCGTCCGCGATGCGCCGGCCCGCTTTCACCACGTCGTCTGCGAGGGCGCGAAGGTCCTCAGGCGCTTCAGGGTCCGCGGCGCACTCCATGGCGGCCAGGATGCCGAGGGCGATGTCCGGGAAGTTGTCGCGTGAGTTGTGATTCGACCACCAGGCGCCGGCCCAGGTCTTGCCTTCGGGCACCTTGAAGGCCGTGGCGCAGCAGTCGGAGACGCGGATGAAGCGCGGCAGGTCGGGGATGGAGTGGGTGATGGCGAAGCCCTCCGGGTCGTGGCCCGGGGCGAAGGTCAGCAGGGTGTCTTGAGGGTTCTCGCGGTAGGTCACCCGGACTCCGTCGTAGAAGGCCTCCAAGACGGCCTGCTCGAGGAGGGCGGGGGTCGGGTCCGGAGAGCTGACCTCCACGCCGAGGCGCGTGCGGGTGACCGTCCCAGAGACGCCGTCCATCACCCGCGTCCATCCCGGAAGCACCATGCGGGAGGTCAACCCGGGGTGCCCGGTGACTGCCTCGTAGAAGAGGAGCCCACGAAAGAGCCGGCGCAGGGTCAGCTCGAGGGAGCGCGAGCGGAAGACCCGCCAGGCCTGGTAGATGCCGAAGGTCGTGGTGCCGATGAGGTTGTTGTCGGTGGGGCCCACGACGACCTCGTAGTCCTCGCCGGTGCGCGCGATGAGCTTGCGGCCGATCTCGGTCGCCGCCCCGGAGTCACCGAAGATCCCGAAGCGGTTCAACGAGAGCACGGTCCGCTCCAAACGTTCGCTGTAGAAGAGCCTGAAGGCGAGACGGCGAGACGCGTAGGGGTCGGTGGGAGAAGACGCCGAGTCATCCACCCCATCGGCCCCGCCGGCGGCGGAGTCGGCCTCTTCGGCGCCAGCGTCGTCAGCCGGCTCACCGTCGACCGAAGAAGGGCGATCCTCGCCCGAGGCCGCGTCGACGTCGAGCGCCGCGACACTCGAATCCAGAGGTTCTCCGGCCGAGCCCTCCCCTCCACTGCACCCTGACGTCGCCACCAGGGCCAGGCCCGCACAGGCGACCACGCGCAGGATCAGCCGCCAGAGAGGTTTTCGAGGTCTCATCGAGGTCGGATCGCATTCCATGGGGCATACCCGCGTCTGGGGCTTCGGGAACGTTCTCGACTACCGCAACGTCCGGCTTTCCGACAGCCGGCGCGGTCTCCTTCGTTGCCGGGCTGACGCAGTTTCTTCTCTTGACGTGGCCTTGACGCACGTGGCCGACGGTTGACAAGGGCTCGCGCCAACCCAAGTATGAGCGACTCCGATACGCGAGGATGAATGCGAGCACTTGTCACCACGCTCATATGTGCGCTCTGGGTCGTCGCCTGCTCCCCCCCGGGGGAGGAGAGCACGAGTCAGGGCTCGAACCCCGCTCCGCCGGGGAAGGCCGACCTCGGCAAGAGCGACCCGGTGGCGTGGGCCAACCAGTTCTTCCTGACTCAGATTCAAGACGATCGCTGGAACCCGGAGGGCATCGAGGTCGACGCCGGGTCGAACAACTGCGGCCCGGCCAGCATGGCCATGCTGATGGCAGCGAGGGGCCTCACACCTCCGGGCCTGACCCCCGAGCAGGCTAGCGCTCACGCGCGTGCGTTGATGCACCCCGATTACCCGGAGATCGACGCCGGGAGCCTTCCCG
>CAZQPP010000800.1:0-2982 GCA_964594295.1 uncultured Myxococcales bacterium
CCGCCTCGACGACTTCGACTTCGAGTCGGTGGGCAAGCCCGTGCCCGACGTCGAGGTGCGCATCGCGGAGGATGGGGAGATCCTCGTCAGGGGCGAGAACATCTTCCTGGGCTACTACAAGGACGCCGAAGCCACGGCCGAGGCCGTCGACCACGACGGCTGGTTCCACACGGGGGACCTCGGCGGCTTCACGGAGCGGGGGTTCATCAAGATCAAGGGCCGCAAGAAGGAGGTCATCGTGACCACCGGCGGCAAGAAGATTGGGCCCGCGGCCATCGAGATGCAGTTCGCCGGCAACCCCTTCATCGAGCACGTGGTGCTGTACGGCAGCGAGCGGAAGTTCGTCACCGCGCTCGTCACCATGGTCGAGCCGGCCGTGGAGCAATGGGCTCACAGCCACGGTTTCTGGGGCGCAGGCTTCGCGGAGCTCGTCGACAGGCCCGAGATCAGGGCCCTCGTGCAAGAGGCGATCGACGGGGTGAACGCGGGTCTCGCCTCCTTCGAGAGCATCAAGAAGTTCCACCTGCACCCGGGCCACCTGAGCGTGGACGCCGGCCACCTGACCCCGTCGCTGAAGCTCCGGCGCATGAAGGTCTGGGAAGAGTTCGGCGCCGAGCTCGACGCCCTCTACGACTAGGAGCCCGCCATGTCGCGCTTGAGCCTCGCAGCCGCAACCCTGATCCTGACCCTGCCCGCCTGCACGAACGACGACATCACGAGCTCGGGCGAGAGGACCTGCAACGTCGGCGCGGACTGTGCTTCCGGCACCTGCCTGCCCAACGGCACCTGCGTGCCGGTCGCGGACGCCTCCACGTTGGCCGACGGTGAGGACGCGTCCGGCTCCGACCCGGGCGGAGCGGGTCCTGACGGTGCCGAGCCTGCCACCGACGGAGGCACGACCGGCGCCGGAGACGCAGCGCCTGCGACGGATCCAGGCCCCGCCAAGCCGCCGGACGGCGGCGTCCTGCCCACCATGCCCTGCCAGCCCAACTACGACGGCGTGATCACCAAGGACGAGCTGCCCTTCGGCCCCGGCTTCGAGGCGGTCTTCCGCGTCACGCAGGACGTGGACCCCTTCAGCTCCGAGCCGGCGTGCAAGGCGGACGGCAGCGACTGCGCGTGGGACCTGGTCGACCTCGACGGAGAGACCGAGGAGGTGACCGTCAAGACCTGGCCCATCGAGGACCAGTGGTTCGCGGAGGAGGAGGCCTTCGAGGGCGCGACCTACGTCTCCAAGGTCGGCGAGATCAAGCTCTCCCTCGGCTTCGTCGAGCTCTGCAACCAGACCCAGCTCGGCGTGTTCAAGGTCACGACCTACGCTCTCGAGCTCCTGGGCCTCGTCAGCGAGGAGGAGGACGACCGCACCCTGCTGGTCTTCGACCCGCCCGTCGAGATGGTGCGCTTCCCCCTCGAGGTCGGCGCGGCGTGGAAGATCGAGACCGAGGCGAAGGGGCCGCTCTGCAACTCCATGATGGACTACACCATCCCCCAGACCTACGAGTTCGTCGTCGACAAGGCGGGCTCGATGAAGGTGCCCTACGGGGACTTCGAACACGTCTTGCGCGTCAACACCCGCATCCGCCGCCACATGGCGGTGGGGGTGACGCCGAGCCGCATCCGCACCCACACCTTCTTCAGCGAGTGCTTCACTGCCGTCGCCGTCTCGAGCTCCGAGGAAGGGGACGACCTCGAGGAGTTCGAGAAGGCAAGCGAGGTGCGTCGCCTCTCCACCTTCGAAGACGAAGAGTAGGGGCAGGCGAGCATGCACCGCTCCACGGCTGCGCTCTTCCTCCCGCTCGTGTTGCTTCTCGCGGGCTGCTTGAGCTACCACGCGGGCCCGCTGCCCGGGGAGCCGGAAGAAGGCACCTTCCTGGACATCGACGGCGCCCGCATTCACTACGTCGAGGTCCGACCGGAAGAAGGCGAGCCGAAGGCGACCCTGGTGCTCGTCCACGGCTTCGGCGCCTCGCTGCACGAGTGGGACATCCTCCTCGCCACGCTGAAGGCCCGCGGCTACCGCGCGGTGGCGCTCGACCTGCTCGGCCACGGCTGGAGCTCACGCCCCGAGGGCGGCGACTACTCCATCGCGGGCCAGGCCGCACTCGTGCTGAAGGTCCTGGAGCGCTTGAAGGTGTCGGAGTTCGTGGCCGTCGGCCACTCCTGGGGCTCCGCCGTGGCGTTGCAGCTCACCCTGTCGGCGCCGGAGCGAGTGCGCCGTGTCGTGCTCTACAACGGCATGTTCTACGACGACCAGCAGCCGGTCATGTTCGCCTGGGCGCGGGCCCCGGTGATGGGCGAGGTGCTCTTCGGGGCCTTCTACGGGGAGCGCAGCGACGAGAAGCTGGAATTCGGCTTCTACGCCCCCGAGCGCTTCGTCACCGAGCGGACCGTCGAGCAGATCGAGGCGCTGATGGAGCGGCCCGGAACGAACGCGGCGGCGCTGGCGACGATCCGGTCGATCCGCTTCGCAGACCTCGAGCCCCGCTACCGCGAGGTGGCGCAGCCGGTGCTGATCCTCTGGGGGCGCGAGGACCGCGTCACGCCCGTGAGCTTCGGCGAGAGGATGCTGCACGTGCTGCCCGATGCAGACCTCGTGGTGCTGCCTCGATGCGGCCACCTCCCCATGGTCGAGGTGCCGCGCGCCTCGAGCAAGGCGCTGCTGCGCTTCGTGGCGGAGGGTGGGTCATGAGGTGCGCCGGAGGGATGAACGCAGGGGAGCAGAGACGCGGAGGCGCAGAGGGGAGGATCAACGCAAAGGCGCGAAGGCGCAAGGCCGCAAAGGGGATCCTGCGGACCGCCGTGGGGGTGGCCCTGCTTGCGTTGGTTTGGGTGCCGCTGGAGGCTCGGGCGACGGGGTTCACGGACTATGGGAACGACCTGCGTCGCTCGCCGCCCGCCCTGGTTTCGCTCGGCGGAGCGTTGCGCCTGCGTTGGACATACCCGCTGTCGCGGACCCGCCCGTAGCGTGACGGCCGGGTAGGC
>CAZQPP010000801.1:0-2976 GCA_964594295.1 uncultured Myxococcales bacterium
CGCCGTGCTCTCGGGGGCGGGCATAGAGGCTCTGCGCCCGGGCCGGCTGGGTCCTCGGGCCCGCGTCGCGGCGGGAGGCCTCGCGCTCCTCCTCGGGCTCGGAGCGGCGTGCCTGGCGCTGGCGCCCAACCCGCCCTGGGTGGAGGCCCTGGCCCACGTGCCCGTGGCCGAGCCGGCCGCGCGCTGGTACCGCCTGGCGGGCGCGCCGGCGAGCGCGGCCTTGCTCTGTCTGGGGTTGATCCTGGTCCTGGGGCGCGCTGCGACGGCCGGCGCCAGGATCGTCGCCTCCCTCGCCCTCATCCAGGCCGTGATCGTGTCCGCGGCCCTGATCCACACGGCCCCGCGAGCGCTCCTCGATCACCCGGTTGAGCTCGCGCGCCGCCTCGCGGGGCACGGCCGCGCCGCCCTCGACGCCGCCCTCGGCGGCGGCAACAGCCTGTACCGCAACGAGGCCGGCTACGTGGCGCAGACCGCCCGGATCCGAGCGCTCCTCGGCTCGTTTGGCGGCGAGGTGCCCGGCGTGCGCCTGGTGGCCGGCTACTCGGCCGCGTTCCTCGACCACGAGGCCTCGAGCTACGCCGAGCGCACCCTCTACCGGCGCCCCGAGGCGACCTTCAGGTGGCTCGGCGTGCAGCGCTACCTGACCCTGGATCGCCAGCTGCCGCCGCACCTCGCGCGCCACCTGCGCGCGGAGCCCTTCTCGCCGGCCCCCGGCACCCGCCTCTACCGCGTCGCCTTCGAGGCTCCCATCGTGCGTTGCCCCGGCGGCGCCGTGGTAGCCGAGGAGCCGCTGGCACACCTCGACGCCCACCCGGAGCTTCAGCCCACCCGTCTTGCGCGCGTGCGAGCCCCCGTCGCCGTCGGTGAGGCGACGCTGCCGCCCGAGCCGATCGACGCCGGAGCACGACTCGAGGTCTCCGGGGAAGCCCCCGGGCGCTGGACGATCCGCGTCTCCTCCGAGCGCCCGTGCCTGCTCGTGGTCGCCGAGAACCACGACCCGGGCTGGCGGGCCTCTCTCGACGGCAGGGAGGTCCCCGTCATCGAGGCGGACGCCGCCTTCCTGTCGGTCGCGGTGCCCGCCGGCGACCACGAGGTGCGGCTCGAGCACAAGCCCGCCCACTCGGCTCTGGCCGGGCTCGGAGCCCTGGCCGCGGCGGCTGCCCTCGCGCTGCTGCGGAGGGCCCGCAGAGGCCGCGCGGCGTCGCCGCGGGAGCGCTCCACGGCAGGCTGAGCCGCCCCCCCACGATCGCATTTCGCCGTGAGCCTGGTACACTTTTCCGCCCCCCAGCCGCAGCGAGCCAGATGCCCCGGACCTTGCCTCCGCTCCGCCTCCTCATCCTCGTCTCGGCCCTGGCGATCCTCATGCTCCCGTCTTGCGCGGGAGAGTCGCCGAGCACGCCCAGGCCAAGCCTCCCGGGCGCGGTCGACAACCCGGATCCGGGGGGGAGCGGCCTCGTCGAGGACGTCCGCCTCGAGGACGCCCAGCTCCCGCCTGACCGGGACGTGGACACCCCGACCGACCCAGGCTCCGAGCTGCCGCCCGCGGGGACGGACCCGGGAGAGGGCACCGGCGGCGATCAGGCCGGGCCCGACACCACCGTCGCCCCGACCGACGAGTGGTGTGTCGAGGAGCGGGGCTTCGGTTGCCCCTGCGTCGACGGCGACGACTGCGCCACCGGGCTCTGCACCGACACCTCCGAGGGCCGGGTCTGCACCAAGACCTGCATCGACCGCTGCCCCGAGGGCTTCTCCTGCAGGTTGCTCGAGCTGATCGCAGGTGACCCCGTCCTGCTCTGCCTGCACGCCAACCTGAACCTCTGCCGCCCCTGCACCGAGGACGACCACTGCACCGCCGGCGGGGCCAGCCCGCCCGGCAGCCGTTGCGTGAGCTTCGGCACGGAGGCCGGCTCGTTCTGCGGAATCCCCTGTCCCACGATCGGCGAGTGCCCAACGGGCTACCACTGCGAAGAGCTCGCCGGCATCGAAGGCATGACGCGACAGTGCGTCCCCGACACCGGCGTCTGCAGCTGCTCGCCCTACGCCACCGAGCTCGCCGCGAGGACGGAGTGCGCGCAGGAGAACGACGCCGGGCGCTGCGAGGGCTCGCGGCTGTGTGGTCTTGAGGGGCTCACCGAGTGCAGCGCGAAGGTGCCCGCGGAGGAGGCCTGCAACCTCGAAGACGACGACTGCGACGGGGACGTCGACGAGGAGGTGCCCCGCACCGAGTGCGCAATTCAGAACGACCACGGGCGCTGCACCGGCGTGAGGACCTGTGTGTCGGGGTCCGAGGTCTGTGACGCCGAGGAGCCCGCCGCCGAGACCTGTGACGGGGCGGACAACGACTGCGACGGGGAGGCCGATGACGGCTTCGAAGACACCGACCTCGACGATCTGAAGGACTGCGTCGACCCCGACGACGACAACGACGAGGTCTTGGACGAGGTCGACAACTGCGACAAGGTCCCGAACGCCGACCAGAAGAACCTCGACAAGGACGGCGAGGGTGACGCCTGCGACCCCGACGACGACGACGACGGCTACGACGACGAGGTCGACACCTGCCCGCGGATCGTCAACCCCGACCAGACCGACCTCGACGGCGACGGCGAGGGTGACGCCTGCGACCCGGACGACGACGGCGACGGGGTCGACGACGGAGGGGACAACTGCGCGCGCGTGGCGAACCCCGAGCAGACCGACACCGACGGGGACGGCGTGGGCGACGCCTGCGACCTCGACGACGACGGGGACGGCATCGCCGACGAAGAGGACAACTGCCCGCTCGTGGCCAACCAGGGCCAGGAGGAGCTCGACGGTGACGGCCTCGGGGACGCCTGCGACTCGGACGACGACGCCGACGGCATCGACGACGTGGAGGACAACTGCCCGCGCGTGGCCAACCCCGACCAGGCGGACGCCGACGGGGACGGCGTGGGCGACGCCTGCGACCCCGACGACGACAACGACGGTGTCGAG
>CAZQPP010000802.1:0-2973 GCA_964594295.1 uncultured Myxococcales bacterium
CGCAAGGTCGACTTCATCAAGATCGACACCCAGGGGGCCGAGGGCGTCATCCTGAGCGGCATGAAGCAGCTCATCGCCGAGAACCCCGACGTCAAGATGGCCGTCGAGTTCTTCCCCCACGCCCTCGAGGTCTTGGACTCCAGCGGCCCCGCGATGCTCGACCTCTTGGAGGAGCTCGACTTCCGCTTCTACGACCTCGGCAGAGGCCGCCTGATGCCGCTCGTGGAGCTGACGCGCGAGGCGCTGCTCAGCGAGTACACGCCGGAGAGCAAACGCTTCACGAACCTCTTCGTGACCAAGGGGCGCGGCGAGCTCTCGCGCCTCGAGAGGGAGCTCGCCGAGAAGGAGGAGGCCCTGCGCGAGCGCACGCCAGCTCTCGACAAGGCGATGGCGGGGTGGTCGCGCGCCATTCGGGCCAAGCTTGGGCGCAAGCCCCTCGAGTGGGAGGCCGTGAGCTCGGGATTCAGCTCCAAGGCCGGGCGAAGGGCGCAGGTGCTCGAGGACCGCTCCGTGAAGGTCGCGAGGCCGGACTCGAGCCCGGATGTGTACACCTTCACGCTCAGAGGCCTCGAGGGCCCGACGACGGCTCTGCGCATCGACTTCTTCGGAGGCGCCGCGGGGCCGCGAGGCCGCTTCATCGTCACGTCCCTGAAGGTCGCAGTCGCGGCCGGGCGGGGTGCCCCCGAGCTGGTCAAGGTGGCGTCGTGCAGGGCCTCGGCCGAGGACAAGCGCCACCCAGCGTCGATGGTGCTCGACGACGACGAAGGGAGCGGCTGGTCTCCCGGAGTAGCCGGCTCCCCCTTCTCCCTCGTCTGCCGCTTCGAGTCCCCCGTCTCCGGTGCGGCCGGATCGAGCCTCGTCGTCTCCCTCGGAGTGGCCGGCGCCCTCGATCACCTCCGGCTGATGACGAGCGGCTCGGAAACCCCGCTCCTGCCCGCCGTGGCACGGGCCGTCGCCACGCCCACCAGCTCGTTGGGTGACGAGCAGCGTGCCCTGCTCGAGGGTCTCTTCCGATCAGAGAGCCCGCTGCTCGCCGAGGCGCGAGCCGAGCTCGACAAGGCCCGGGCCGCGTGGCTCCGCTGGGAGCGGCGCAACCCGCTGCTGCGCTCGAAGGACCGGGAGTAAGCGCGCCACGGAGCCGGAGCTTCTCTTGGGTGTGTCCCACTTGACCCGGTGGGGCTGTCTGTGCTCGGGCGCCAACGCCATGCGCAGACCGAGGTTTGGCTCGCCTTCAGCGAGCGCGTCTTCGGGGCCAAGCCCCGAAGACTTGGGACAAATCCGCGTGGCGTACTTCGCTCGCCTCCGGCTCGCTGCGCGCGTTTGAGCCAAGGCCCAAACGCTTGCGGATCTGGGTTCCGCGGGTCAAGTGGGACACACTCCTTTTTTTCCGGCTTCGGCTCTCCGCCCTTAAAGGATGAGGCACCGCTGCCGATTACCGGAGCGTACTCCGTTGTGCAGGTGTGCCAATGTGCCGACTACCCGTGCTCGTCGCCGCCCTCCTCGCGCTGCTCCTCTCGGTGCCCGGGGCGGCCTCGGCGGCAGACGTGCCGAACGTCATCAACCTCCAGGGCTTCCTGAGGGACCAGGCCGGTGAGGCCGTCAGCGGGAGCGTCGAGCTCACCGTGCGGCTCTACGCGAGCAGGACGGCCTCGTCGGCCCTCTACACCGAGGTCATACCTTCGGTGACCGTCACCAGTGGGCGTTTCAAGACCCTCGTGGGCGCCCTGACCACCATACCCGCGGGCCTCTTCTCCTCCCAGGGCGGTGTCTGGGTGGGCCTCGAGGTCGACGGAGGCGGTGAGATCTCCAGGGCGCGCCTCGCGAGCGTGCCCTACGCCCGCAACTCCCAGAAGGCGGTGCTGGCCGACAGCGCGACCGAGGCCCTCGGCCTCGACTGCAGCGCCTGCGTGGCCCTCTCCGAGCTCAGCTCCGAGGTTCAAGACGGCTTCGTCAGCGCGGCGGGCGACACCATGACGGGGGAGCTCGTGGTCCAGGCAGGGATCGTGGCCCAGGCCGGCATCAACGCCTCCCAGCAGCAGATCACCAACATGCGCTTCCAAAACTCGGCGACGGCGCCGGCCGCCTGCAGCTCCGCCACGACGGGCATGGTCTACTTCAACACCGCCGACCAGCGCCTCTACATCTGCAACGGCACGGACTACTTCGGATTCGCCACGGCCGACTGCCCAGACGAGGACGGCGACGGCATCTGCAACACCATCGACAACTGCCTGCTCATCTCCAACGCGACCCAGACCGACACCGACGGGGACGGTGACGGCGACGCCTGCGACAACGAGTCCGACGGTGACGGTGTGGCCGACGACGTCGACAACTGCCCCACGGTCTCCAACGCCGACCAGACGGACACGGACTCCGACGGTGACGGCGACGCCTGCGACGTGGACGACGACGGCGACGGAGTGCTCGACACGGTCGACAACTGCCCGCTCGTGGCGAACCTCAACCAGCTCGACACGGACTCGGACGGCGACGGCGACGTCTGCGACGTAGACGACGACGGCGACGGGGTGCTCGACACGGTCGACAACTGCCCGCTCATCGCCAACACCAACCAGCTCGACACGGACACCGACGGGGACGGCAACGTCTGCGACACCGACGACGACGGGGACACCGTGGCGGACCTCGTGGACAACTGCCCGCTGGTCTCCAACCAGGACCAGGCGGACTACGAGAGCGACGGCCTCGGCGACGTCTGCGACAGCGACGACGACAACGACGGCACCGCCGACGGCTCGGACTGCGCGCCCCAGAACGCCGACGTGCACCCCGGCGCCACCGAGGCCTGCAACAGCATCGACGACGACTGCGACTCCAGCACCGACGAGCAGAACGCCACCGGCTGCGGTACCTGGTACAAGGACGCCGACGGCGACACCTACGGCCTGACGGCAGATACGCGCTGCCTCTGCTCGGCCGACGCGGGTGCCGACTACGACGCCAGCCAGG
>CAZQPP010000803.1:0-2969 GCA_964594295.1 uncultured Myxococcales bacterium
GCTGGGGTTCCACTCGTCGCTCCCCTTGCCTCCTCCGAAGGCGATTCGGGTGGCGGAAGGGAGTTGCTGAGGAAGGAGGACGGCCTCCTCGCAGGTGTTGCCGTCCCCAGAGGAGCACTCCGGGCGGAAGCTGCAGTCCTGGTCCTCGCAGTCCACCTTGCCGTCCTGGTCGTTGTCCTTGCCGTCGAGACAGTTCATCTCCTCGGGGCGTGAGGTCACCTTGATCGTGTAGTGCCCCTCGTTGCCCGGGGCCGTGCCGTCGACGACGAGGAAGGCCTTGTCGCCCGCGGCCATGGAGACCTCGATCACCTCGCTCCCGGCCTGGCGCATGCAGAGCTCCGCGACCAGGGGGCACTCGGGGGAGATGTAGAGGTAGGCCCCGAAGTTGGCCTCGAGGTCGAAGCTGTATGCCCCGTCCTTCGGGGCAACATAGGAGTAGACGAGGTCAGGCGCGATCCCGCCGCCGTCATCCGTGCCGCGTGGACACTCGGCGGCCTCGAAGTAGTCGCTCAGACCGATCGTGCTCCCCTGGACGCTCGTGGGCACGAGCGACGGCAGGGCGATCGCGCTGTCGCAGTCCGCGCCGCCACCGCAGGCGGGGAGGCTCGGCTCGAAGGTGCCCTGGCACCCGTTCGGCGTGCAGACGTCTCCTGCGGTGCATTCGTTCTCGTCGTTGCAGCCGTCTCCGAGCTTCTGCGAGGGCACGTCAACGACACAGCGCCCGGTCTGGTCGTCGCAGCTGTCGATGGTGCAGCTGTCGTTGTCGTTGCACATGCGGAAGCCGTGGGCGATGCAGTCTCCCTCCTTGCACCTCGGGTCGAGGGCGCAGAGGCTCTCGTGCTCGCACGGCCTGCCCTCCATGCCGGTCTGCTCGTTGACGCAGCCGCTCTCCTTGCTGCAGAAGTCGTAGCTGCAGGGGTTGCCGTCGTCGCAGTCGAGCGCTGGTCCTGGCCTGCACTTGCCCTGTTTGCAGTGGTCGTTCTCGGTGCACAAGTCGCCGTCCTCGCAGGGCTTGTTGAGCATGGCCGCCGCGTTGTTGTCGCAGAAACCGGTCTGCGGGTCGCAGGAGTCGGCCGTGCAGTGCTCGCCGTCGTCGCAGTTGGCCTCCTCGCCCGCCTTGCAGCCACCCGACTCGCACTTGTCGTCGATGGTGCACTTGTCTCCGTCCTCGCAGTCGTCGCCGTCGTTGCCCGCCGCGAACACGCAGTCTCCGTTGGCGCCGCAGGAGTCGTCGGTGCTGGGGTCGGAGTCGTCGCAGCCCTTGGCCTGGCCCTCGCATGATCCTCCACTGCACTTGTCGTGCTCGGTGCAGGCGTCGCCGTCGTCGCAGTCGTCGCCGTCGTTTCCGGCCACGTTTTCGCAGTCGCCGTCCTGGTTGCACGAGTCGACGGTGCAGGGGTCTCCGTCGTCGCAGTCCTTGGTCGCGCCCGCGCACACACCCTCGCTGCACTCGTCCTCCTCGGTGCAGGGATCGCCGTCTACGCAGTCCTCGCCGTTCATCGCGGTCTTGTTGTTCACGCAGTCCCCGGAGCTCGGCGAGCAGCTGTCCTCGGTGCACTGGTCCCCGTCGTCGCAGTCCTTCGGCATGCCCTGGCAGACGCCCCCGACGCAGACGTCCTCGACGGTGCACCTCTCCCCGTCGTTGCAGGCCTTTTCCTGAGCGTCCTGCACGTTCACGTGGATGCACTTGGCCTCGCCACCGGACCCTTCCACGCAGGAGTCGATGGTGCAGGGGTTCGCCTTCGGCGTCTCCTCGCAGTCGATCATGGTGACGTCGCACGTGCCGTCCGAGCACTCCGCCGTCTCGATGCACGGATCGTCCCCGCTGCAGTCGGTGCCGTCGCTGAGGCTCTCGTACTTGCAGGCCCCGGTCTGCTCGTCGCACGAGTCCTCGGTGCAGGGGTTCTCGTCGTCGCAGACCACCGCCGTGCCTACGCAGCTCCCTTCGCTGCACTCGTCGTTCTCCGTGCAGGGATCCCCGTCGGTGCAGTCGCCCTCTTCGGCCGCGACGTCTTCGTGCTTGCAGCCCTCGCCGTCGGCGCACGAGTCCTCGGTGCACGCGTTCCCGTCGTTGCAGGACGCGGGCTCGGACCAGGCGAGACACTCGCTGTCGGCCTCCTTCGTGCAGGTCCGCTCCGCGCCTTCCGCGCACTTGATCCCGCCCTCCTGCTCGCAGAGCTCTTTGCCCTCGCACTCGTCGGGCTCGCCCTCGTCCTGCTCCGGCTCCACGTCATCTCCGCCGGTGCCCGGGTCTCCGGTCTCGCCCTCGTCGGTGGGCTCCGCGCTGCCTTCGTCGCCCTCGGCGCCGCCCTCGTCGGTGGTCGTCTCGCCGCCGCCCTCCTTGGCGACGCAGACCTTCAAGCCGGTCTCACCGGCGGCCTGGGCGCAGGCGTAGCCTTCGCCGCAGTCCTCGTCCTTGTTGCAGACGAAGGTCTCCTCGCCGAGGTTCAGAGACTTCTCGCAGCCCGTGACGAAGCAGACGAGCGCGAGGACGGAGAGGAGGAGTCGTGTTCTTTTCATGATCCGCTCAGGCAGGGGCCAACCGCGGATGCATTCTCGCTAATGGTCTGGGGGCCGGCAAACTACTTCGCCGCCTCCTTCTCCTTCGTGCGCTCCGAGATGCGCTCGATGAGGCCCTCGAAGCCCTTCTCCTTGTAGAGCTTGTAGAACTCCCGCCTGTAGTTCCTGGCCATGCTCACCTCGTCGATGACGAGGTCGTAGGCGCGGTACTTGCCGTCGTCGGTGCGGTAGAGCAGGTAGTCGACGTCCACCTCGTGGTCCCCGCTCTCGATGGTCGTCTTGACCCGGGCCTTGTCCTTGACGAGGTCGGGCTCGCCGCGAAAGGCCATGGCGAACTTCTTCCCCGGCTCGAGGCGCTTCAGGTAGGTGGCCTGGACCAGGCCGCGGAAGGCCTCGACGTACTCCGCGCGCTGCTTCTCCTTCAGCTTGCCGAAGTGCTTCTTGAAGGC
>CAZQPP010000804.1:0-2967 GCA_964594295.1 uncultured Myxococcales bacterium
CAAACAGATGGGCCGCAACAAGGTGCCCGACCACCACTACAACCGCGTCGCCCCCCCCCCCATCGACTACCTGATCGGGCCCGGGCACAAGGACCTCGTCCCCTACGCCTCTCGAGCCAAAGACCACTACGAGGAGTCGGTCTCCATAGGCCACTCCATCAGCACCATGTGGCTGCACACGGCGCGGGCTCTCGTCGAGTCCCTCCCGGGTGGGCGGGCGCCGGAATGAGCCGGTAGGGGTAGCGACGGCAGCGGAACCCGCCCGCGAGTCAAGAGAGGTCGAGATCCTTTTTCGGCGCCGCGCGTAGGAAGCTCCATCGACGCCACGACGGAGGCTCCCATGTCGCCAGCCCGCTCCCGCTCCCGAATCACCCGCTGCCTGCTCTTCAGCCTCGCCGCCCTCGCCGCCCTCGCGGTCGGGTGCAGGAAGGAGGCCGCGGCCCGGGACAGCGGCGCCGCGACCGTCTCCCAGGGATCTGCGCCCCTCGAGGTCGCCGACGAGCCGCTCCCGGTCATCCGCAAGGGGGACGACGTGGCCGCCGCCCTCGCCAAGATAGCTCCGCCGACCCCGACCGGAGAGCCCATCGGCGAGGGCGCCGCCATGGCGAAGATCGCGCGGACGGTGCACACCGACCCGGGGGACATCCCCCGCCTCCGCATCGCCCACGACGGCAAGCAGCTCGACCTGCCCCTGAAGCACACGCACGTGCGCGCGGAGGTGAGCGGCTTCGTCGCGCGCGTGGAGGTGACCCAGACCTACCGCAACCCCTTCGCCTACCCGATCGAGGCGATCTACGTGTTCCCGCTGCCGGAGAACAGCGCCGTCGACGACCTGAAGATGGTGATCGGGGCGCGGGTGATCGAGGCGGAGATCCAGAAGCGCGAGGAGGCCCGCCGGACCTACGAGCGGGCCAAGCGGGCCGGGCACACGGCCGCCCTCCTCGAGCAGGAGCGGCCGAACATCTTCACCCAGTCGGTCGCCAACATCGCGCCGCGTGAGGACATCGACGTGGTCATCCGCTACGTGCAGGATCTGAGCTACGACGCGGGCCGGTACGAGTTCGTCTTCCCCATGGTGGTGGGCCCGCGCTTCATCCCCGGCGGAGCGACCGGGCGCTCCGGCACAGGCTGGTCCCCGGACACCGACGAGGTCCCCGACGCGTCGCGCGTCACGCCGCCCATCATCGGCGCGGGCCTGCGCACCGGCCACGACATCTCCCTCGAGCTGATGCTGGACGCGGGCCTCGAGGTCACAGACTTCGAGGCCCCGACCCACAAGGTCGAGGTGGTCGAGACCGACGGGCAGCTCCTCGTGACCCTCCCCGACGAGGAGTCCCTCCCAAACCGCGACTTCGTCTTCCGCTACAAGGTGGCCGGAGGCGCCCCCAAGGTGGCGCTCGTCGCCCACCGCGACGGCGAGGGCCCCGGCACCTTCGCGCTGATGCTCCAGCCCCCCGAGCTCGACCTCGAAGAGCTCGTCGGCCGCCGGGAGATGATCTTCGTGGTGGACGTGTCGGGCTCCATGACCGGCGTGCCCCTCGCCCTCGCCAAGCAGACGATGCGCGACGTGCTCCGGCGCCTGCGCCCGGTCGACACCTTCAACGTCATGACCTTCGCCGGCTCCACCCAGCGCCTCTTCGAGCGCCCCGCCGTGGCCAACTCGACCAACCTGCGCCGCGCCCTCCGCTTCCTCGACGAGGCGCGGGCCGGCGGCGGCACCTACCTCGCCGACGCCGTCCAGCGTGCCCTGAGCCCCTCTTCGGTGGAGGGCCGCCACCGCTACGTCTTCTTCCTCACCGACGGCTACGTCGGCAACGAGCGCGCCATCTTCGCGGCCGCCGAGAAGCTCGTCGACGCGATGGAGGAGCGCGGTCAGCGCGCCAGCGTGTTCACCCTCGGCACCGGCTCGAGCGTCAACCGCCACCTCCTCGGCGGCCTCGCCAAGGCGGGCGGGGGCACGATGCGCGTCGTGACCAACCGGGAGGACCCGGTCGGCGCCGTCGACCGCATGTTCCGGCAGGTCGACCACCCGGTCCTCACCGACGTCAGCGTCGACTGGGGCGAGCTGAAGGTCACCGACCTCGAGCCCAAGGCGCTGCCGGACCTCTTCGCGAGCCGACCCCTCCTCCTCCACGGCCGCTATGAGGGCCCCGCCGAGGGGCGCATCGTCGTCCGTGCCCGCGCCGGCGATCGCGAAGTCGAGCTCCCGCTGCAGGTGCGCTTCCCCGCCCGGGAGACACGCCACGGCGCCCTCGACACGCTCTGGGCCCGTGCCCGCATCGACCGCCTCGAGCGCGACCTCTGGCACTCCTTCGACAAGTCGGTCGTAGAGCAGATCACAGACCTCGGCCTCGAGTTCCGCATCGTGACGGCGTGGACGAGCTTCGTCGCCGTCGACAGGTCTCGGACCGTGGGCTCGGGCGCGCCCAAGACCATCGTCCAGCCGGTCGAGCGCCCCGAGGGCGTCGCCGCCGAGGCCGCCGCACCGCCACACGCCTTCATGGCCGCCACGCGCGGGGCAAAGGGCGCGGTGCGATCCCTCGCCATGGCGCAGCCACCTGCAAAGCGGAAGCTGCGCAAGCGTCGCAAGGCTGCCACCCGCGCCTACCGGCACCAGGGAGCCACCGGCGGAGCCGGTCTCCTGGGCCGCAGCAGCAGGCGCGCCGACAAGAAGAGCGAGGCCCCGCGCCCCTCGCCGGCGGCTCCGGTGGCGGCCGAGGACGCTGAGCCCGCGGCCGATCCTGCGCCCTCGCCGAGCATCACGCCGGGCAGCGCCACCATCAAGGGTGCCCTGGACTCGGCCGCGGTCGCACGCACGCTGCGCAAGTGGGCCCGTGCCTTCCGCCGTGTCTACGAGCGCGCCATCAAGGCCCAAGGGCCCGGCTTCGGCGGTCGCGTGGGCTTCGAGCTCGTCGTCGAGGCCGGCGGCAGCGTCGGCTCCGTGAAGGTGGTGGTGAACTCCACCGG
>CAZQPP010000805.1:0-2967 GCA_964594295.1 uncultured Myxococcales bacterium
GTTCTGTTGGCCACTCTGGCTGTCGCGGCCCTGCTCGCCGCTCCGGGGTGCGACTCCGCGAGCAGCGGAGGAGGCGACGTCGCCGCGCTACCGCCCGGCAGCACCGCGGGAGGCGGCGAGAGCCAGTCCTTCTTCGGGAAGTTCGCGAGCGGGCGTCAGCCCTCGTCCGCGTCGCGCGCTTCGGACAGCTCGGCCAACGAGGCCAGCAGCGGGGGCAGCAGCACGCAGGCCCCCTGCGTGCCCGATCCGGACACGGGTCAGCAGTGCTCGGCGCCGGCGCCAGGCACGCCCGGCGGGACCATCGACGTCGACATGCCGGAGATCCCGGTCTGCACCCAGCCGCTGCCCGTGACCCCCGGGGTCGCGAAGCCCTGCGGCGACTTCTGCAAGAAGGCGGGCGACTGCCTCGACGCGAGCGCCGGTGAGACCAGCCTGTGCACCTCGGAGTGCCAGGCGGCCATGACCGGCGTCCAGCTCGCCGCGGTGACGGAGTTCTTCGGCTGCCTGCAGGCGGCCAGCTGCGACGAGGTCTTGGACTTCCTCGGCGAAGGAGGAGGAGGCAGCAACACCTCCTCGGGGAGCAGCGCCGAGCCCACGCCCCAGCCCACCGAGCCCGACACCGACACCCCGCCCAAGGTGCCGCCCACGCCTGAGGGGCAGGGCAAGGCCGACTCGCTCGAGGAGGAGGACGGGCTCGACAAGTGCTTCTTGAGCATGCTCATGGGCTGGTCCGCGAAGACCCCGAACGCTGGGAGGCTCCAGCAGTGCAAGGCCGTGATGAAGAAGAACGGCGAGTGTGACCAGGGGGACTCGACCATGGTCTCCTCGGGCAGCGGCTCCGCGTCGGGCGGTCAGAGCAGCGGAGAGGTCCCCTCTACCGAGCCCGTGCCGGCTCCGCAGGGCGAGAGCTCCGGCAAGGCCGACGACCCATCGGAGCCAGGAGGAGACGACGAGGCCATGTGCAGAGCCATCGGGCAGGTCCTCACCGACGCCGGCTTCGGGCGCTTCTACGGCTGCACGAGCAGGAGCGACTGCGAGGAGTTCCAGAAGTGCTTCCTCGAGGCCGCGATCTGCGTACCCTTCACCTTCATGCTCCCGGGCCTCGCGAGCGACGACGAGGCCACGGTGTCGGTGAGCGATCCATCCCCCACGCCGTCGGGCAACCCCACCGAGCCCGCCTCCGGTGAGGGCGGCGGCGAGGACGCGCCGGGCGGTGGCGAGTAGCTCTCGACCTCCGGACTCGAGCGCAGGAGGTGAGGTGCTCGGAGTGCCCGAGGAGGCACGACAGAGCGGTGCCTCGCGGAGACGCAGGGGCAGCCTGACGAGACGGCTCGGGCTGTCCGTGGCCTCGCTGGTCCTGACCCTGCTCCTGCTCGAGGTGCTCGCGCGCGCTGCCAACCCTGCGCTGCCCCCGCAGGAGCTGCGCCCAGGGCTCTACGCCATGCCCCTGCCGCTGCTCAACGGCAGGCCGAACATGCGCTGGTCCCTCGAGCCGGACCCGGAGGCGAAGCTCCTGTCGCGCACCAAGGAGCAAGGAGAGCTGCGCGTCTTCACCTTCGGGGAGTCCAGCATGGAGGGCTGCCCGTGGGGTCACGTCGCCGGACCGGCGGCTTCTCTCCGTGACGAGCTCGGCCGCCTGATGCCGGACCGCCGCGTGACGGTCGTGAACATGGGCAAGACCTCGTCCTTCGTCATGGACAGCTACTACTACCTGGTGGAGGCGCTCCGCTACTCGCCCGACTACGTCGTCTTCTACCAGGGCAACAACGACCGCTTCGACCTCGACATGGAGATGTGCCGCGTCGTGACGGCTCCTGCCCTGCACGCCGCGTGGCGCTGGCTCGTGGAGCGCTCGAAGCTGCTGTGGGTGGTGCGGACCTTTGGCCCCGAGGCCTACCTGAGCCTGACCGGGGCCACCGAGGAGCGCAAGAAGGGCTCCGAGGCCATGCGGGGATCCCTGTGCGACCCCAAGGCGGCCTTCGAGGCCTGGACCCGGGCGCTGGTCTCGACCGCCCTGGACAACGGCGCGCGCCCCGTCACGGTCAGCTACGTGCGGAACAGCCTGGCTGACTTCGCCTACGCGAGCGGCAAGCAGGGCTGGAGCCCCGGAGAGCCCGAGCCGGTCTATCGCTGCCCCCTGGACCCGGAGTGCAGCCCCCTGGCGCTGGTCCGGGGCGATCTCTCGACAGAGGAGTGGGCAGAGGAGCTCGAAGACAGCCCCATCGGGCGCCGGAACAGGTCCTGGAAGCAGGCGGTCGACGGCAACGAGGGGGTGTTCCTGGACTTCCGCATGCTGGCCAAGGAGCTCCCCGAGGCCGGAGCGTGGCTGCCTCCCCTGTTCCTCGACGGCGTGCACCTGTCAGTGGCCGGCTACGCCATCCTGGGCGAGCAGATGGCCATGACGGTGGCCGCCGCCGAGCGCGGCGAGGCGCTCCCCGAAGCCGGCTACTGGCCCGTCTCACCCTCGCCTCGCGAGCACTACGAGGCCGTTCGCGAGCGGACCCTCGGCGTGGTGCCCGAGTGCGATGTGCTCCTGAAGCACGCAGACGACTACTTTCGGGCTGGCTCGCCGCTCCACGCGGGTTATATGTGGCGCACGGCCCTCACGCTGTGCCCGCAGGAGCGGGTGCTGCCCGGGCTCGAGGGCTACGAGCGCTACGTCAACGAACGTTTCGGCACGCCATGAAGCTGGTCTTCGTAGAGACCCAGAACGAGCAGGCCCACCGCAACCACCGCGCGGAGTTCCTGCCATTCGCCGCCGGGCTCGCCGAGCGGCTCGGCTGGCAGTGGCGCTGGCTCGCGATTCGGGTGCCGGCCGAGCACATGCACGTCGGCACGCGCTTCGTCGTGGATCTCCCCGGTGATCGCCGCGAGCGCCTGGTCGCGGCCGTCGCGGCGGAGGAGCCCGACGTGATCGCCATGAAGGACCGGCCGGCCGAGCCCCTGCGACGCGCCCTCGAGGGAGCG
>CAZQPP010000806.1:0-2962 GCA_964594295.1 uncultured Myxococcales bacterium
CAGGCGTCTTCGCAGGGAACGCCGTCTCAGCGATCCGAGGTGGGCCCGGTGGCAACAGCAGCGCCCACTGCGCGGGCGGTACCGGTGGCATAGCGGCGGCCCTACGGTTGGACGGTGTCTCCGCAGTGCACGTGACCCACAACAACTTCGGCGCTCTGTCGGGAGGTTCCGGGGGAACGTCGGCGCACTCTGGCCTAGTCAGTCCTAACCAGGTGGGCTTTGGGGTCTACTTCGGAGATGCCCATCCGCTGCCAGTTCGGCTCGACATGTCCAATACCATCGATGGGAGTCCGATCGTCTATGCCTACGGGCAGACAGGCGAAGTCATGAATGACCTGGATCTGACCAACGCCGCCAACCCGACTAACCTTGGCAAACTCGTTGTTGTGGAATCAGTCGGAGTGGAGATCCACGACTGCAAGGTCTCCGGCTTCGTCGGCGAAAGCGGAGGCTCAGGAGAGGGAATCCTTAGAACCGACGCCGGAGCGGGAGTGGGTATTCGCCTGTACAACTGTGATGAGTGCGTCGTCGACCACTGCACTGTGGGCGATGTTCACGGTGGAACGCCAGGCATGAACTCAAGTGGGGCACCCGTCGTCGGTGGGCAGGCGTTCGGAGTGTTGGTGACCGATTCAGCGCGTGCGCGAGTGGAATCGTTGTCCGTTACGGCGCTATTCGGCGGTGCACACGTTGGCTATGGAGACAGCGGAGGAGGTGTGCGTTCGACGCCTGATGCCGCCGGCAGCATTGCCGGCATACGGGTTTCGCGGTCCAACGAGTCTGTCGTTAACGCAAATGTTCTCACGGACCTTTCTGCTCCCGCTGGCCCATGGATGTATCAGCTTGGCCCAGGTGGAGCAGGAGGAGATGTTGTGGGAATCGAGGTGGAACAGTCGGACGATTGTGTTCTATCAGCGAACGAGGTGTCCGATGTCGCGGCGGGTGCGGGCGGCGAGATGAGACTCCCCAACCACCGGCAAGCAGGCCTTGGTGGTGTCGGTGGTTCTGCGCGGGGAATTCGGTTGTCGTTCTGTGGACGCACGCGGTTGGCAGGTAACATCATCTGGGACTTGACGGCTGGCTCGGGGGCCAAGGGGCGCACAGGTGGGGCCGGAGGCAACGCGGTGGCCATCGAAGTGCTTGAATCGACGGATACGAATCTGTCGACCCTTGGAGCGTTCTCTCTCTCGGAAGGCTCGGCTGGGATGGGTGTCGTTACAGCTGGAACGTCTGGTCGCGCGGCCTGCGTGCGGGTGCAGGCGTCGAGCGGCACCGCATTCCAGAACATCAGTTGCTCAGCGATCGGGTTCGTGGGCGGCAATGACGGCTACGGCATTGTTGTCGACAACGACGCTGCATCCGACGCAAGGCTGTCAGGTGCCGTAATCGCGTCCGTTAGTGGCGCGTGCCTGTGGAACTCCGGTGTGAACGCACCCACCGCCCTTCACGCTGAGTACTCGGTCCTGCATGATTGCTCTGCTGGTGCTAGTTTCAACGCCAATATTGGCGCCGGCATCCTCCAATCCGATCCGCTCTTCACCGACGCGAACACCGGCGACCTCCACCTCCTTTTCACCTCCCCCGCCATCGACTCCGGCGACCCCGACGGCGACTACTGCGACGAGCCCGAGCCCAACGGCTGCCGCGTCAACATGGGCGCCCATGGCGGCACGCCCGAGGCCACCGCAAACCCCGATGCGCCTCACTGCCCGTGTGAGCCGTAGGCGCTCTCCATCCTGGCGTCCGCGGAGGACTCCGTGGCAATGCAGCTAGTAGCCCGTGCTGGTGCAGACGCCTCTGTGGGCGCCGAACACGTCCAGCAAGTCAACGCAGCGGGGTCAGGTCGAATTCAAGTCCTGGGCAACGATCGGAACGAAGAACTCTTGATCCACCAGGTTCTCGAAGTGCCGAATCACCCTGCCCGCGGTGTCGGTGTCATTGAGCACGACACCAAGCTCCATGTTCTTGTGCTGGCCGCTGTAGGTCAGGTTGGCGGAGGTTACGAAGCAACGCTTACGGTCGACGACGACCGTCTTCACGTGCATGAGGTTCCAGCCGTAGTCGCCCGGTTCGACGTTTAGGGGCGCGTAGTACGCAGCTGGTGGGTCCATCGCTTCCGGCCAGGTCTGACCGAGGAACTCGGACCACCACCGCTGCGGATAGCCGGTGACCGGGAGCGGCGACGGACGGCGCTTGCCGCGGACATCGACGGCGGGGTCTAGGTCGCAGAACAGGTGCACGTCGAGCTTCTTCGCCTCCCTGCGCCGCAGGTGCTCCAGGGTCTCGCGGCTCGTGATGCGGTAGCCGGCGATCAGCACCTCTTCCTCGGCCTGCTCGAAGAGCTGGCGCAGGACAACCGAGGTCTCGACGAAGCCCTTCTCGGCGACGCCCGGCTGCGTGGAGACGAGGTGGATGATGGACTGCTCCGCTCGCTCGCGTTCCTCGATGAGCCAGCCGACGGCCTGGGTGAGCGTCGCGGCGGTCCAGCCTGTTGCCGCCATCTCGGCCAGGGGAGAGGCCCAGGTGTCCGGTAGGTGTTGGTGCCGCAACAGCTCCGGGCTGCATCCCGGCTTCACGATGCCAACTCGCAGCGCCTCGTGGAGCCGCCGCACGTCGGTCGTGCTCAGACTACCAAGCCAGTCGTCTCCCATGACGCCATCCAGTCCTTTAGGAACGCGGCCTCTGCGTTCTCGACGGTTGGGACCACCAAGGTCCGGTCGAGGTCGCGGTTCATGCGCTCGCAAGAGGGCTCTCCGATGAGCAGGCATCCGTGGCACGCCGCTCCTTCTCGATGACGGCCCTCCTGGTGGTCGCCGGGCTGATGTTGGGCGCACACCGGGTCGTTCGAGCACAGGCGGGACATCTCCGCCGCGTTCCGGAGGTGGTGGAGGATCTCCCGGCCGATCTCGACCAGACCGCCCAGGGTGCCCTCGCTGCCGGGCGTTCCGGTGTACAACAAGAT
>CAZQPP010000807.1:0-2949 GCA_964594295.1 uncultured Myxococcales bacterium
CCCTGCGCGTCCGCGGGGGCCACGGAGGTGACCTCCGCCTCGGCGTTCGCGTAGAGACCGTCGATGAGGTCCACCACCAGGCAGCTGAGGTCTCCCTCCCTCGAGTTCCGTGCGGTCCAGCCGAGGACGCTCGAGGCCAGGCCCGAGCGGGAGGGCTCGGAGCTGTCCCTGCGCAGGAGGTCGTTCGAGCGGATCGCCTTGGAGGCGGTCTCCGACAGGAGGATGAGCCTCGAGTCCCGCTTCACACGCAGGGTCACCGCCTGGAGCAGGGGCTCCTCATGCTCTCCGAGGGCGGGACCCTCGGGCTCGCGGCGGCGCAGCATGACGGCCGGCTGGCTCTCTTCGCCGTCCCGGGTCGCGCGGCGGTTGCGCTCCACCTCGGTCATCCGGAAGACCTCTCCCTCCTCGATGAAGAAGGTCTTCGTGCGGCCGACGTGCAGGACCGTCGCGCGGCCCTTGCGCACGATGGCGACGCTCGCCCAGATGCGCACCTCCGGCTCGCCCACCGGCGCAGGGTGGAGCTCGCGCACCTTGCTCGAGATCTCCTGCATGACCCCCATGGCTCGCTTTCGGAAGGCGGGCCAGGCGTTGTGCTGCTGCCCGATAGCGTCCGCGGCGGCTATGAGCAGGGTAGAACGCTGGCGGAGCGCCCTCATGGCGTCGCGGAGGGCCTCGGCGCCGCGCTGTCCGCGTGGCGTCGCGGTGGCGACGGCGTAGAAGCCCCGGAGGTCGTCGCGGAGCACCGAGTCGTAGGTCCCGTGAGGACCTGGCCGCGGCCGCTGCGTGAAGCTGCTGCAGGTGCACAGATCCTCTTCGGAGCGCTCTTTCTTGCCCGTGCCGAGCAGCTCCGAGCGGTAACGCATCAGGAGGCGCACCTCGTTCGAGAGTGTGCGCCCTATGGTCAGTTCGTCTGCGATGCCTCTGTCATCGGCAATCGCGAGCGCTTCTGTAGGGGAGTATTGGTCAGGAGGCCAGCAACGGAGCGAGCACGCGCGCCGTGTGGCTGGCCTCCATGCCGGCGACCGCCTCGGGCGGCCCCTCCGCGACGACACGGCCCCCGCCGTCGCCTCCTTCCGGCCCGAGGTCGACTATCCAGTCGGCGGCGCACATCACGTCCTGGTGGTGCTCGATCATGACCACGGTGTTGCCGGCGTCCACGAGCCTCTGCAGCACCGCGAGCAGCTTGGCGACGTCGTCGAAGTGCAGCCCGGTGGTCGGCTCGTCGAGGATGTAGAGCGTGTGCCCCGTCGAGCGCCTGGCCAGCTCGCGGGCGAGCTTGATGCGCTGCGCCTCGCC
Organism: uncultured Myxococcales bacterium; assembly: GCA_964594295.1. Lineage (GTDB taxonomy): Bacteria > Myxococcota_A > UBA9042 > UBA3505 > UBA3505 > CAZQPP01. The sequence goes on from CAZQPP010000807.1 coordinate 1,297, forward strand.
CCCGGAGAGGGTCGTCGACGGCTGGCCGAGGGTGAGGTAGCCGAGGCCCACGTCCTGGAGCGTCCGGAGGGTGCGCACGATATGGCGGTGGTGCTCGAAGACCTCCGAGGCCTCGTTGATGGTCATGTCGAGCACGTCGGCGACGTGGTGGCCTTTGTAGCGCACCTTCAAAGTTGCCTCGTTGAAGCGCCGCGCGCCGCAACGCTCACAGGGCACGTAGACGTCGGCGAGGAAGTGCATCTCGACCTGGAGCATGCCCGCTCCCTGGCAGTGCTCGCAGCGTCCTCCCTTGACGTTGAAGGAGAAGCGCCCCGGCTGGTAGCCGAACATGCGCGCCTGTGGGGTCTGGGCGAAGACCCTCCTGATGGGGTCGAAGACCTTGGTGTAGGTGGCCGGGTTGCTGCGCGGGGTCCGCCCGATGGGCTGTTGGTTGATGTCGATGACCTTGTCGAAGAGGTCGAGGCCGTCGATGCCCTCGTGGGCGCCGGCGTCCTGGCTCGCGCCGTTGATGCCGGCCGCGGCCGCCGGGTAGAGGATCTGGTTGACCAGCGTGCTCTTCCCCGCACCGGAGACGCCCGTGAAGACGGTCAGGACGCCCGCCGGGATGCTCACGTCGATGCCCTTGAGGTTGTTCTCCCTGGCGCCGCGGACGACGATCTCGCCCTGGGGCTTGCGGCGGGTCTTCGGGCGCTCGATCGCCGTCTCTCCCTTCAGGTAGCTCCCGGTGATGCTCTGCTCCTCCTCGAGGATGCCCCCAGGCGGGCCGGAGTAGACGATCGTGCCTCCCGCGCGACCTGCGCCCGGGCCGAAGTCCACGAGGTGGTCGGCCGCCTCGATGGTCTCGCGGTCGTGCTCCACCACGATGACCGTGTTGCCGATGTCCCGCAGGCGCTCCAGGGTGGTGATGAGGCGCGCGTTGTCCCGCGGGTGGAGGCCGATGCTCGGCTCGTCGAGGATGTAGATGACGCCCGTCAGCTCGTTTCCGAGCTGGCTGGCGAGGCGGATCCGTTGAGACTCTCCGCCCGAGAGGGTGTGGGCGGTGCGCTCCAGGGTGAGGTAACCCAGCCCGACGTTCCTCAGGAACTGCAGCCTGGTTCGGATCTCCTTGGAGATCTCGGCGCCGATGGTCTCCCTGGCGCCCTCGAGCTCGAGGCCGTCGAAGAACCCGAAGGTTCGGTCGACCGGCCACTTGAGGAGATCGGGGAGCAGGACGCCTTCGAAGCGAACGGCGGCCGGCTCCGGGCGAAGGCGGGAGCCCGCGCAGGCCGTGCACGGCTTGCGGGTCATGTAGCTCTCGTAGAAGCGGCGCATCTCGTCGCTCTGGGTCTCCCGCCAGCGCCGCGAGATGGTGTTGACCACCCCTTCATAGCGGACCTTCCAGCTCCCCTCTCTGCCGCCGGCTCCTCGCTCCACTCTCACCCGCCGCGGGCTGCCGTAGAGCACGATCTGCTGCTGCGTCTTGGGTAGCTCCTCGAAGGGGCGATCGAGGTCGATGTCGTAGGCCTCGGCCACTCCCTCGATGATGTCCTCGGTCCAGCTCGTCGCGGTCTCGAAGCGGTTTCGCCAGGGGGAGATGGCGCCCTCGCGCACGCTCGCGCTCCTGTCCGGCACGATCTTGCCCGGGTCCGCTTCGAAGGTCGTGCCGAGCCCGTT
>CAZQPP010000808.1:0-2936 GCA_964594295.1 uncultured Myxococcales bacterium
GACATAGCGCCATGCATAATGTCCGAAGGAGCTGAACCTAAAGACAACTAGGGCCGGAGGTTGAAGATCTGCTCGCAGCGCTGGGCGGCGTCGCACTTGTCGTCGGTGCAGGGGTTCTGGTCGTCGCACTCGCCGCAGGTGTCGCCGCAGCCGTCGGGGCCGCACTCCTTGCCGTCGCACGCGGGCTCGCAGGGGGTGGCCGTGGTGAAGCTCCAGATGAGGCCGTATGCCGGCCCGAACATGTTCGCGTTGTCCACGGCCCAGTAGTAGGTCGTGCTCGCCTTCAGCGGCGGGCAGAGTGAGCCCTCGGCGTTCGGGTCGAAGAAGCCCACGACCTCGTCGGTGACGAGGCACAGCGCCTCGGCGCGGCCCTCGATGATCGCGTCCTCGCTGTCGCTGAGCCAGAGCGAGACGTTGTAGTGCTCCTGGTGGGGGAAGGGGAAGCCCGTGCCCTCGCCGTTCGTCCACCTGAGCACCGCGGTCTCGAAGAGGAGGTCTGTCGCGCCGTCTGCAGGCTCGGGGTTGTAGCTCTCTCCGGGCGGGCTCCCCTCCACCGCCTCGCCGGTGGAGAAGACGAGCACGAAGGGCACGAGGGGCTCGCCGTCGAGGTCGGTGACGAGCTCGTTCAGCTCGACGGTGTAGGTCGTGTCGGCCGTGAGCTGCTCCGCGAGCTCGAGGCGCCAGTGCGTGCCCTCACCCGAGAAGCTCCCGGCGAGCTCCGGAGTCACCACGACGGCGCCGGCCAGCTCGAGGCCGAGGACGTCCTTGGTGAAGACGATCTCGACGGCCGGCAGATCGAGGGGCACACCCGTCGCCCCCTGCTCCGGCGTGCTCGCCTCGACCCCGGGCGGCACCTTGAAGTCGCCGGTGGTGTAGGTCCACACGGGCCCCGGCGTCCACCCGAAGCGGTTGGCGTTGCGCACCCGCCAGAAGTAGGTCGTGGCCGGCTTGACCGGCAGGCCGACGGCGCGGGGGTTGAAGGCCTCGGCCCCGGGCGGACCGGAGCCGATGAACGCCGAGTCGCCGAAGCCCTCGACCGCGCCGCGCTCTTGAGACCAGAACACCTCCACCGGCTCAATGCCCCCGGAGCCCGCCTGGGCGAAGCCCCCGCCGAGGCCGGTCCTCGCGCCGTTCGTCCAGCTCATGTCCTCGTTCGGGTCCACCTCCTCGGCGCCGTCTTGAGGCGTGGGAGAGGAGGGAGGATCGGGTGGGCCGGCCACCTCCGCGCCGGTGGAGAAGCCGACCACCGTCAGCGCGAGCTGGTTGCCCGAGCCGTCCCGGATGGCCTCGGTGAGGGTGAGCACGTAGGTGGTGTCCGCCGTCAGCGGGCCGTGCAGCTCGAGCTTCCAGTCGAGGCCGGCGCCGGTGATCGCGAAGCCCGGGTCCGGGTACAGGGTGACGGCGCCGGGGTCGGCCACCCTGAAGACGGGCTCGCTGAAGGTGAGCTGGACGCTCGGGAGCTCCGTGGGCACCTCCGTCGTGCCCGCCGCCGGGTAGCTGAAGGCGAGGCGGGGCTGCCCCGTGTCCTCGCTCGCCGCCGTCGTGAAGCTCCAGATGTCGGAGGCCGCGCCTCCGTGCACGTTGTAGCTCAGCACCTGCCAGTAGTAGGTCGTGGAGGGCTCGAGGGGCTCGAGGGCCAGCTCGCTCAAGAGGTCGTCGGTGGTGAGCAGGTAGGCCTCGTCTCGGCGCTCGAGCAGGGCCTCCTTCTCCGCCGACACGAGCACGTTCACGTTCCAGCGCTCCGGGTGCACGTCCGGTACGCCGGTGCCCTCTCCGTTCTGCCAGCGGAGCACGACCCCGACGTACTGCACCTCATCGGCTCCGTCTTCGGGTTGGATCACCTCCGCCTTCGCGGGGATCGTCGACTCCCCTTCGGCGGCGGTGCGGAAGCGCAGCTCGGTCGGCTCCAGCGGGTTGCCCGCGAGGTCGGTGATGCCCGCGCCCAGGGTGATCACGTGCTCGGTGCCCGCGGCCAGCGGCCCTTCGAAGGCGAAGAACCACTCTCGGCCGGCGCCGCTCACGCTCCCCCCGACCCCGCCGGACACCTCGACGGCCCCGGGCACGTCGACCCCGACGACCTCTTCGCTGAAGCTCAACGCGACCCCCTCGAGATCCGCGGGTATCGCCCTCGCGCCGTCTTCGGGGGTGCTCTCCACCAGCTGCGGCGGCAGCACGTCGCTCGCCTCGTCGCCGGTCACGAAGGAGCGGATCTCCTGGGCGGCGGTCCCCCCGAAGGCGTTCCAGCTCACGACCGTCCAGAAGTAGGTCGCGCTGGGCTCGAGGGGCTCGTCGGGGAAGGCTGCCCGCACCTCGACGTCGTCGGTGGCGAAGATGACGGCCTCCTCCCGTTGCTGCTCGACCGCGGCGAGCTCGGTCGAGACGAGCAGCAGGACCGAGAAGTTGATGTCGTGGAGGGGATCGCCGGCGCCGGCGCCGTTCTCCCACTCGAAGAGCAGGTTGCGGTCCGTGCCCAGGAACTGGTTCGCCGGAGACACGAGCACGGGCGCCTCCGGCGGGTCTCCCGTGATGGTGGTGAAGGACCAGATCGGCGACCGGGTCGTGCCCAGGGCGTTGGAGTTGGCGACGCTCCAGTAGTAGGTCGCGTTGGCGTCGAGCCCCTGCGGATCGAGAGAGGCCATGCCCGGGTCGTCCACGGCCGCGCGCAGCGAGCCCGGGCCGAGCACGCAGCCCTGCTCGTTGGGCCGGCTCGGGTCGGGGCAGGGCTCGGCCGTGCCCGCGGCCAGCAGGTCTCCCACCCCGCCGAGGTAGATCTCCACGGCGGAGCGCTCCAGCGGCGGCGGGTCGCCCGTCCAGGCGCCGTTCTCCCAGGCCAGGATCTCAGACGTCCCGATCTCCGCGGCGCCGTCCTCGGGCCACGGCGCCGAGGGGGCGTCCGGCGGCGAACGACCCGCCTGACACCACGACGAAGGTCAGCC
>CAZQPP010000809.1:0-2928 GCA_964594295.1 uncultured Myxococcales bacterium
GGCCGATGCGGGTCTGGAGGGCGAGGAGGCGGGCGGCGGCGGAGCCGGGGGGCGGGGCCGGGGCGGTGGCCGGGACCGGGGCGGTGGCCGGGACCGTGGCGGTGGCCGGGGCCGGTGACCGCGGGGCCTGTTCGGGCGGCGCCGGCGGAGGAGGCATCAGGTCCACGCCGACGCTCCGGTAGAGGGCGAGGTGCCGACGCAGCTCGCTGGCGAGGTCGGCCGGGCCCAGGTCTTCGGGGCGGCTCATGTCTCGCACGACGTGTCCGAGCCCTCGGGCAGATCTCTCAGGAGATCCGCGACGGCCTCCACGAGGATCGCCGCGAGGCACGCTTTCGTCGTCGGGCCGAGGGCGCGCTCGGCGTCGCCGGGGCCAAGGAGGACACCCTGCGTGTCGCCGGGGCCGAAGCCCTGCCCGTCGCGGTGCACCGGGTTGACGAAGAGCATGTCGCAGCCCTTGCGCTGCAGCTTGTCGCGGCCGAGGGCTATGAGCTCCACGTCCCTGTCTTCGACCTGCGCCGCGAAGCCGAGCAGGCGGGGCCGGTCCGGGGCCATGGCGCCCAGCTCGGCGAGCACGTCGGGGGTCCGCCGGAGCTCGAGCGACTTGCGCTCCCCGGCTTTGGGCTCCTTCCCGCTCCGCGGGCGCGAGGGGGTCCAGTCGGCGACCGCGGCGCACATGAGCACGGCGTCCACCGAGGCGGCGCGCACGCGCACGGCGCCGGCGAGGTCCTCCGCCGAGACCACCGGGACCAGGTCGACGCCCCAGCCCGGCTCCCTGGCGCCGGGGCCGTAGACGTAAGTCACCTCGGCGCCACGGTCGCGCGCGGCCTCGCACATGAGCGCCGCCAGCGAGCCGGTCGAGGGGTTCGACAGGTAACGCACGTCGTCGACGTGCTCGCGGGTTGGTCCGCCCGTGACGAGGAAGCGGCGGCCGGCGAGCACCCTTGGCGTGCACAGCGCGCGGGCGTGCTCCAGGATGACGCCGGGCTCCTGCAGGCGGCCGGGCCCGACCACTCCGCAAGCCAGCTCTCCTTCCGCCGGATCCAGCACGTGGCAACGGTCCAGGGCGCGGAGGCGCTCGACGTTCGCCTGCACCAGCGGGTTCCGCCACATCTGGGCGTTCATGGCCGGACAGACCAGCATGGGGCAGTCGGTCACGAGGAGGGTGGTCGTCACCAGGTCGTTGCCGATTCCGGCGGCCATGCGGGCGATCAGATCGGCGGTCCCCGGCGCGACCACCACGAGGTCCGCTCCCATGCCGAGGTCGGTGTGGCGCATCGCCACCTCGGAGCCGGGGTCGAAGAGCGCGGTGCCGACAGGGTTGCCGGTGAGGGCCGCGAAGGTCGTGGGCCCGACCAGCTTCGTGGCCGCGTCGGTCATCATCACGTGGACGTCGGCCCCCTCCTTCGAGAGCTGCCTCGCCAGCTCACAGACCTTGTAGGCGGCTATGCCTCCTCCCACCGCGAGCAGGACGGATCGCCCCGCCAGCGCCCCGGTGGGGGCTCGGTCCGGATCAGCGTTCGATGTCGACGTAGATGTAGGGCCCATCCTGCCGGTAGATATAGCTCACCGGCGGCCTAAGATCGATCAAGACCTGGACCGTCTGCTTCTTCGGGTCCTCGTGCACGCGCACCCGCTTGACCGGGGTGTCGAAGCTGCTGGTGACCAGCTCGCGCATGTTGTTGGCCAGGGGCACGGTCGCGCGCGGGAATTCGACGACTATCTGAGCCGGGTTCGGCTTGTAGAGGGTGTAGACGACGACGCGGTCGGTCTTGATGAAGACCCGGCTGGCGGCGAGCAGCTTCTGGAAGCCGATCCAGACCACCTTGGCCTGCCTGCCGCCGCGGAGCTGAGACTTGATGGCCTCGGAGAAGGCCGCCTCGTCCTGGAAGCGCGGCACCACACCCTGGTAGCGTCGCTCCTTGTAGATCTTGCCCTTCGGGTCGACGTAGACCTCGATGATGTCGCCCTCTTTGATGCGCATGCCCTCGGGCATCCGCTCGGGCTTCGCCGCCTCCTCCTCCGCCGCCTTCTCCTTGTCGGTCTTCATGGGCGTCCCGCCGGGCTTGCCCACCGTGATGGGCGGCGGGGGCTCCTGGGCCAGGAGAGGCAAGGCCGGCAGGGTCAGCAGGAGGGTGATGAGCAGGATGAGAGCACGCATGGTGCGGCCTCACGTCCGTGTGGAAGAGGACGTGTTCAGCGTAGCATGCCACGTCCCGCCATCAAGTAATGGAGCCCTTTGGGGCGGCGCCACGCGCCCTTGCGGCGCAACGCGGGCGCCGCCTTTCGCTCACGCCGCGGCCGGCGGGACGAAGACCCGCTGCCCAAGCTGGTCGTCGATCATGAACAGGCCGCCGCCGTCCCCGGCGAGCTTCAGCCGGCCGACGATGGAGGCCGCCGTGGCCTCCTCCTCGACCTGCTCGGTCACGAACCAGTGCAGGAGAGCCTCGGTCTGGTGGTCGCCGCTGTCGCGGGCCACGTCGACGAGCTTGTTCACGCGCGCGGTGACGTCCCGCTCGTGCTCGAGCGTGTGCTGGAACACGTGGATGGGCGAGTCCCAGTCCTTGGGAGGCGCAGCTACCGCCCCGAGGACCACCCTGCCGCTCCTGTTGGTGACGTACTCCAAGAACTTCATCGCGTGGGCGGCCTCTTCCTGGGCCTGGATTCGGAACCAGTGGGCCATTCCGGCCAGGTCCTTGTCCTCACACCAGGCCGACATGGCCAGGTAGAGGTAGGCCGAGTAGAACTCCGCGTTGATCTGCTCGTTTAGGGCGTCTTGGATCTTGTCGGACAGCATGGGGCGCCTGCTCTGGCTGGGGGACGGGGTGGCGGGGCCTGGTCTCGGGCGGCTACCGGACTAGTCTTTGATCTAGCTTTTGGCTGTTAGCTGTTAGCGGTTAGCCTGAAACCCTGCGCACTTGCGGCTGCGTC
>CAZQPP010000810.1:0-2925 GCA_964594295.1 uncultured Myxococcales bacterium
ACCGCACCCACTTGTTCCGCATCGCATACGGGTCGGCGCACGAGGCCAGCGACACGCTCCAAGACCTGCAGATCCTCGGAGTCGCGGATGCTGACGAGGTCGCCGCCGCCGAGCGGGAGCTCGACCGCTCGCGCGCGCTGACCTTCGGGCTCATTCGCACGGCCCAATGAACTCCGGACGGGGGCCCCGGTCTCGGCCGGGGTCCCGGCTCCCGGTGTGACCCACGCGGGTCACCATTCCGTGTGCTGATCAACGAAAACTGGCGGGCAAGCTGCTTCCGATGATCTTCCCCTGCGGCACGAAGGGGGTGGGCGCTCTCCAAACCAAGAATCACGCCCACCCCCCCCAATACGAGGACTCAATCGTGACGCGGAAGATCACCGCTTTCAACAATTTCCTTGTCCAGCGCCGATGCGCCCTGCAGCTCGACAACGCGACCGACCCGCGTGACCCTCGCGGGCGCCGCTATCTCTGGAGAAGCCTCTATGCCACGACTCTCGTCGGCATGATGCTCTGCGCTCGTAGCCTGCGAACGCTCGAGGAGCTCAGCGAGGACTTCGGTGCTTTGGCGCATGGCCTCGGAATCCCTGCAAAGGCCGGTCGCTGGGCGCTCGGAAGCTTCCTTCAACTCGCCGAGCCCTCCGTCTTGCTCGACAAGCTCCACGAGCATGTGCGCTATGAGCTCCGCAACAAGTCCCTGGCTCCCAGCGGTCTCCCCTTCGGTGTCGTCGCGGTCGATGGCAAACAAGACCGGCGCAAGCTCTCGGAGTGCTTCTCAGACTTCGTCCAGTGGGTACGTCCGGACGATGCGAAGCCCTACGGACTGCACCGCGTCATCCGTGCTGCCCTCGTCTCAGCACCCGTCCCCGTCGTGCTCACCTGCATGGAGGTGCTCGGCAAGACCAACGAGACTGCGTCCTTCAAGAAGCTCTTCTGTCGCCTCGTGTCGCTCTTCGGCTCGGCCTTCCAACTTGTCACCGGTGCCCCTGCCTACTGCACCGCCGCCAACGCAGCCCAGGTGCATTCAGCCAACTACGGCTACCTCTTCGGCCTCAAGGAGAACCAGCCTACGCTTCTCGAAGAGGCGCAGCGCGTCATGGTTGCCAATGCTCGCGCACGCTCCGCCGATGCCATGGACTCGGGCTGGGAGAAGGATTCCGTCGGCCGCACGATTCGGCGACTGCTCTGGGTCACCCACGACATGGCCGGGTGGCCTGGCTGGGAGCATCTCACCCAGGTCTTCCTTGTCCGCACCCTCGTGCAGAAGGACGACGGGAAAACCTCTGTCCTCGACGAGCGCTTCTTCGTCACCAACATGACTCGGGGCATGCTGACCGCCGAGCGGGCGCTCCTCGTCATCCGCCGGCACTGGCGGATCGAGAACGAGGTGTTGGCGGGGGCGGGCGTTCTGGAGCAGAACGCCCCTACCGCGGGAGCTTCGTGCCGAAGCTCCTTCTTCGGCACACTGGACCGCAAGGACCTCTGGGCCGAGGACACGACCCAGGGATGGTCCCGCAAGGGCGAGGGCCTGATGAACACGTCCATCCTGACGTGCATCGCCTTCAACCTCGTCTCGCTCTTCCGCGGAGTCCACCTCCGGGCCGAGGCCAGCCGCAAGGCGAAGTGGGTGCGAGTCCTGCGCTGGCTTGTGTCCGCCTTCAACCTCCCGGCCGCAGCCTTGTGTGCCCTCGTCGCAGCCGAGTCGGACGAGCAGGAGTCCCCGCTCCCCGCCTGACGCTGCGCTCACCCCCTTCGTGCCGTCTGCGAACAACCCGACCCCGGACCCCCGACCCCGGACCCCCGTGCCCGGCTCCCGGGGGAAAGGGGGTGCTGCGCCCACGACTCCACTCGGCGAGGCCAGCGCCGCTCCCGCGGCGCGGCCCGCCGGGCTGGCGCCGACTTCCCGCCACCCCTGGGGGGCGGCTCGCGCGGATTGACACCACGCGTCATCCCGTGCTAGCCACGCCGGCCCGTCGTTGCTTTTCTGCCGCTGGAATTATGAACATCCTAATGACTCTGGACGGCCTCCATGGTTCGAGGATGCTGGCCGCCGGGCTCATCGACCTCGACCTCACCTTCGTGGTGCAGCTCGTCGTCTTCCTCGTCCTCGTCGTCGCCCTCAAGATCATCCTGTTCGACCCCTATCTGGCCTTGTCGGACAAGCGGGAGGAGGCGACCGAAGGGGCGCGCCGCCTGGCCGACAAGGCCCAGTCGGACGCCGAGGTCGCCGGCGCCGAGATCGACAAGCGCCTCTCCGCCGCCCAGGCCGACGGCGTCAAGCTCCGCAACGAGCTGCGCGCCGAGGGTGAGAAGACCGGCAAGGGAGAGGTGGAGCGCACCCGGACGGAGCTCGAGAAGGTGACCGAGAGGCGCCTCACCGAGCTCGCCGGCGCCGAGGCCGGCGCGAGGGTGGCGCTGCCGACGGAGGCGCGACGGCTCGCCGAGCAGATGGCGCAACGCATCCTGGGAGAGCAAAGATGACGCGCGCGATCACGCTCCTGCTCCTGCTCGTGCCGAGCGTGGCGTTGGCCGGCGGCGACGGCGGCCACGGCTTCAACGCCAAAGAGTACATCTTCTTCGTGATCCACTTCGTCGCCTTCGCCGGCATCCTGTTCTGGGCCGGGCGGAGCGGGGTGACGCAGTACTTCGCGAACCGCCGCGCCACGATCTCCCGTGAGCTCGAGGAGGCCCAGTCCCTGAGGGACCAGGCCGTGACCCTCCTCGCCGAGCACGAGCGCCGCCGCGCCGAGCTCGAGGCCGAGGTCGAGGACATCCTCAAGCGCTTCAAAGAGGACGGAGAGCGCGAGAAGCAGCGCGTGCTCGCCGACGCCAGGAAGGAAGCCGCACGCCTGCGCAAGGATGCGGAGATCAGGATCTCCCAGGAGGCCAAGAAGGCCGAGGCCAGGTTGCGCCAGCAGGCTATCG
>CAZQPP010000811.1:0-2921 GCA_964594295.1 uncultured Myxococcales bacterium
GCATGAACCAGGAGGTGGCTGCAAGTTGGCACCTCGGGCCCGACGATGAAGACCGCGGGGGTTGGCTGGCTGCATTGATGGCCGCGCTCCGCCGCTGGTGCACGAATGACGTGCTGGCCAGCGAGTTCCTACGCGAGGTGGACGGGCATCGATGGTGGCCCGCCCCGGAGTCTGCGTCGCCAGTGCTGCTCCAAGGCCCAGGTCAACGCTCGCTGGCTGGGCAGCTAGCGGATCGATGGAGCGGCAGGCGGTTGGGCGAACTGAGGCTCGCGACCGGATCGACGGATCGTGACGGCGCCTTCCTGTCCTGGGCACACAAAGAGTTCGGGGCAAAGAGGGCCATCGTTGCAGCGGACCCCGCTCGTGTCTCTTTCGATCCGGACAAGCTGAATACTCTGCCCCTCGATGTAAGGGTCGCCGTGCAGCCGGGCATGCACGCCAAGTTCTTCTGGTTCGAAGGCCCGGAAGGCCATTGTGCGGTGCTCGGATCGGCCAACTGCTCGGCGGCTGCCTGGTTCGGCCACAACACTGAGGCGATGCTCGTCTACGATGACGCTGACCGAGATGCCTTTGCACCTCTTCTTGATCGACTGAATGACGGTCAAGCCGCGGACGACGTGCTCACGGCGCCGATGCCGGAGCACACATCGGAAACGGAAGGGCCGGTTTGGCAGGTAGTCGCAGCCAGACTCAACTCCCTCGGCGACGAGATCGCCTTGACGGTGACTCCGCTCCCTCCCGAAGACGCAACGCTGACGCTGTACGTGGAGGATGCTGTAGTGCCACTGGAGGCCTTGTCTTCTCCAGGCCACTATGTCGCGGCCGCCCCGAGGTCCGTCACCGAGAGCGGCCGAACAGTCTTTTGCACCGTGGTCGTCGCTTCCGGGGGCCGCGAGGGCAGGACCAATCTTCGCTGGATCGACGACACCGCAGCGTTGAGCCAGACAGTCTCTCATCGGGGGATCGCCGGTACTGTCGACGGTTTGCTCAAGCCCGGAGACGAGCCAGAGCAGCAGCGCCTGCTCCACGACGTCCGCCTAGTCACGGACGCCATCTTCGACGGCACCCCGAGCTTCATCGATCCCGAGGTGCCCGACTCTGGCTCTGACGATTATGAACAACAGAAGAAAACCGAGGAGAACGCCCCCGCACTCGACCCAGCCAACATGTTCGTCAACCTCTTCGAAGCGGGCGCAGACCTCCCAACCGCAACGCGCTCGCTTGGGCGATGGAACCTGCCGCTCTTGGGCGTCATGCACGCTCTTTTCGGGCGACCGAGCCACGACACTGGCGACGACGAAGCCCCAGACGACGAGGGCAACGCGGACGATGCCAGGCGCCCCAGCTCACGCTCAGCTCCGCGAACACCGCCCTCTGAGGAGCTGCGCGAGCAGTTGAAGGAACAGATCGAGGAGTTCCTCCGGCGGTACGCAGAGCAAGAAGACTGCGAGTCCCGCGAGCTTCGTGTCGTCCGAAGCTTCACGGCTACCGACTTGGTGCAAGCGACTGCGTATCCGCTGGCCATCGCGTCTCTCGGTTTGGAAAGCGGATGGGTCGAGGAGGAAACGGCACGTCGATGGGTGCGAACGTTGTGCGATCTTCTGTTTCATCAACTCCCACCCGGCCCTGGGAAGTATGAAGCCGGCCTACTGGGCCGGGCGCGGCGCCGGTTCGAAGAGGAGGGGCGAGCAGAGGTATTCGACAGAGTCGTGGGGGACGGAACCCTATGGCTCACGGTTTGTTCCGCGGTTGCCGCCCTGCCGATGGAGAACCTGTCGGCCGTCGACTCCATGCACACCCTCATGTCTTGGCGGGCCCTTTGGACACGGCGAGAGCTTCTAAGCGCCGCAGATGCACCGACCGTTCAACGCCTGCTGCGCCGCCTTCGTGTCGAACGTGCGAGGGAGGCTCTGCGAGAGTACGGTCTCCGGGCCTACAGGTCGTTGACGACAATCGAGACCTGGCTCCACGACAACGCCGATGAGGCTCTCAAGGCCCAGGCCTTGTCAGCCACGCCCCATCGCCCCGGAGATCCGCTCTGGGGCAAGGTGGCCGGCTGGGCGGTTTTTCTTCGAGAGGAGCCAGGGGAGAAGGGCTACTCGCTCGTGCACCTCTACCGCAGAGCGAGGGCCGTCAAGGTCCGAGTCGGGCGGGTCTACGTCAACCTCAGGGTCGCAGCACAGGCAGACAACGATCTCCGCGGGCTACTGAGAGCCGCCGGACTGGCGACAGCGGCATCATGATCGGTTCTGTGTGCATTGACGGCCCCAGCCTTCGTGCGCGAAAGCTTGGATGTCCAGGCTCCTATGAAGACGAGGAAGGCTTCTATCTGGACGCCGCGCGTCGGGCCGGGCTGGACGGATGGACCGTGGACCGCCTCCTCTACAACTTCCGTGACGAAGCAAGAGCTGCTCCGAAGTCACGATGAGTGAGTACGGCAAAGCCAGCCGCGACATCCGTCGCGAGATGGAGCAACTGAGGGCACGCCCGGTGGTATCGCTGCGCCGATACCGACAACTCCGAGACCGCCTGGCTCGGGTAAGGGCCAATGAGCTGCTCCGCAAATTGAAGGCGGAGCTGAGCTGGAGCGCCGCGTGGATGTACCGCCTCCACGGCGACGCGCTCATCGCCTGGATCGACAAATGTGCGAGAGGGCGCCGCGTACACGAGCGCCGAAGCACGGCCTCACTCGCAAGATGGGTAGCCAGGCAGTCGTACTTCCGGCGAACAAGCCAGAAGATCCGCAAGTGGTACGCCAACGTGGCCGAGGTCCCCTTCACCGAGGTTTCCGCCCACCTCCGCGACGGGCGGCCGGTGGAGCGACACTTGCGCCTGCTCGGGTCAGACCACCTCGTTTACCTCGCAGCCGCCGACACCGTGGCAGGCGATGTGCTGCGCCAGATCATCTCGGGCTCGCACCG
>CAZQPP010000812.1:0-2900 GCA_964594295.1 uncultured Myxococcales bacterium
CCCCCCCGAGACCGACGGAGACCGCGCCGGCGACGCCTGCGACCCCGACGACGACGGCGACGGCGTGGCCGACGGCGCCGACAACTGCCCGCTCGTCTCCAACGCCACCCAGACCGACACCGACGGTGACAACGACGGCGACGCCTGCGACACCGACGACGACGACGACGGCGTGGCCGACGGCTCGGACAACTGCCGGATCGTCGCCAACCCGACCCAGACCAACACCGACGGCGACGCCTCGGGCGACGCCTGCGACGACGACGACGACAACGACGGCAGCGACGACGGCGACGACTGCGCCCCCCTGAACGCCAACGTGTACCCCGGCGCCACCGAGACCTGCAACAGCGTCGACGACGACTGCGACAGCAGCACCGACGAGGCGGGAGCCAGCGGCTGCACCGACTACTACCAGGACACCGACGGCGACCTCTACGGCGACGGCACCAACACAACTCAGTGCCACTGCAGCCCCACCGGCAACTGGCGCGGCACCGCGGACACCGACTGCGACGACACCGACGCCTCCATCAAGCCGGGCGGCACCGAGGTCTGCAACAGCGCGGACGACGACTGCGACTCCTTCACCGACGAGGACGGCATCTGCAACCTCGACCCGCGCATCACCCTCGACCTTCAGGCCGGCACAGGAGCCGCCTCTCCCAACTGCCCCACGGGCTTCACCTCGGTCGGCTCCTGGCGCCCCGGCCCCGACAGCGGCACCGAGACCCAGGCCTTCAAGGAAGGCGGCTCCAACCAGGCCCAGGGCTGGGTGCACCTCTGCTCCACCGCCCCTGCGCAGATCTACACCAAGGTGGTAGCCGACGAGTGCGGCACGACCCCCACCGGCTGCCCCGGCGGCACGACCGAGATCGGACGCTGGCACTTCGGGACCGCCTGCGGCGCGACGACCGCCGTCGACAAGGACGGGAGCAACTGGCAGCAGGGCTTCCTCGCCATCTGCGCGAGCACGGGGCTGAGCCTCACGACGAAGATCGAGACCAACGACTGCGGCGCCGACGGCGCGGGCTGCGGCACCTGGACGGCTCGCGGCGGCTGGCACACTCAGCCGGCGACCTGCGGCACGACCACGGCGCAGGACGGCGACAGCAACACCATCGAGTCGGGTTGGCTCCACCTCTGCCAGGACAACTGCGACACCCACCCCGGCAGCGACCAGTCGGACTCCGACTCCGACGGCATCGGCAACCTCTGCGACAACTGCCCGAGCAACGCCAACGCCTTGCAGACCGACACCGACGGGGACGGTGACGGCGACGCCTGCGACACGGACATCGACGGCGACGGCAGCGCCAACGGGAGCGACTGCGAGCCCACGAACGCCGCCGTCTACCCGGGCGCCACCGAGATGTGCAACGGCATCGACGACGACTGCGACACCGACACAGACGAGGCCGACGCGGGGGACTGCACGACCTATTACAAGGACTCGGATAGCGACAACTACGGCAACGGCTTGAACGACACCCAGTGCCTGTGCGCCGCGAGCGGCGAGTACCGGGCCACGGTGGACACCGACTGCGACGACAGCCGCGCCACCGCCTACCCGGGCGCCACCGAGGTCTGCAACAGCCTCGACGACGACTGTGACTCCGAGACCGACGAGGGCGGCGTCTGCCTCACCATCCCGACGCTCGTGAGCTTCACCCCCTCCTCTCCGGCCACGTCCCTGACCCCGACCCTCGCCGGCACCGCCTCGGCCAGCGTCGACATCGACATCTACGAGACCTCGAACTGCTCCGGCGGAACGGTAGCGAGCACGTCCAGCGACGGCAACGGGGACTGGAGCAGCGCCGTGGCGGCCGGCTCCAACACGACCACGACCTTCTACGCGAAGGCCAGCGACGGCCAGCAGGAGAGCGGATGCTCGACCGGCCTCTCCTACACCCACGACACCAACGCCCCGGGCTCCCCGAACCTGAACGCGACGACCGACCCGGCCTCCCCCGACATGTCCACCGCGCCGCTCGTCAGCGGCACCGCCGAGGCGGACTCCACGGTCAAGCTCTACCTGACCAGCGACTGCAGCGGCTCGCCGGTCGGCACGGGCACGGCCACGGGCGGCACCTTCTCCATCGCCGCGACGGTCTCCCAGAATACGTCGAACAGCATCCGTGGGACGGCCACCGACGCGGCCGGCAACACCAGCCCCTGCTCGAGCGCCATCACCTACGTGCACGACAACGTCGCGCCCTCGGCGCCGCTCCTAGAAGCCACCACACCCTGCGGCCCGGCCTCCTCGACCACGCCGACCCTCACCGGCTCCGGCGAGGCGAGCGGCACCATCCGCCTCTACACGACCAACGACTGCTCCGGCTCGCCGGTCGCCACGACCACGACCGACGGCAGCGGCGCCTTCAGCCAACAGCTCACGGTGGGCCAGAACACGACGACCACCTGGTACGGCACGATCGAGGACGCCGCCGGCAACACCTCGGCATGCTCCACCGGCCTCAGCTACGAGCACCGCACCTGCGACCAGACCCCGCCCGGCTACACCAACGTCTGGACCGGCGCCAGCAGCACTGCCTGGAGCAACGCCGCCAACTGGTCGAACGGAGTGCCGACGAACAGCAGCGACGTCTTCATCTGCGGCGACGCGAGCAACCAGCCCACGCTCAGCGCCGAGTCGAACGTGAGGAACCTCTACCTCGCCGGCGCGACGGTGAACCTGAACAACAAGACCCTCAACGTCTACGGCACCCTCCGCGGGGGCAGCACGACCGGCAGCGGCTACGTCTACGCGAGGGGCTCGACCGCCGAAGGCTGCGGCTTCTCCAACCTCAGGGTGCTAAGCAACGTCACCCTGTCGGGGAACTTGAGAGCTTCCCTACAAAATGCCGAGAAGCAGTGGAGCGGAGCTGGAGGGGAGGAGT
>CAZQPP010000813.1:0-2887 GCA_964594295.1 uncultured Myxococcales bacterium
CTTTCATCCATGAGCAGTACGGGGCGCAGGCCGTCGGTGTCGGCGCTTTGGGCGAAGGCGTCCTGGAGCTTGCGCACCAGGGCCGGGTAGATGCCGGTGGGCGACAGGCCGCAGACGGCGGCGATTTCCTTGCACAGGTCGCGCTTGGAGAGGCCGGTGACCTTGACGTAGTGGACCTGGTAGCGGGCCTCGGGGAGCCCGGCGACGAGGCTGCGCAAGACGACGGTCTTGCCGGTCCCGGCGGGGGCGATGAGGGCAGCGCTCATGCGCTGGTGGACGGCCTCGGCGAGGGCGTCGGCGACCTCGATCTGGTGCGGCAGGGCGAAGCGCTCGTTGACGGCCAGCTCGCGGGTGAAGGGAGTTTTGCGGAAGCCCAGCGGACTCAGGTCGATACTCATGACTCGTCCTCCTCATCAGGTGGCTGATCTTGTTGGTCGTCGGTCTCGGGAAAGCCGCCCTCGCCATCGACCAGGGGCAGGAAATCGTGGTCGTAGGCGAGGCGGGCGGCGGTGGTCGGTATGCCTTCGGCGGGTACCGGGCCGTCGGCCTCGGCCGCGGCGCGACGGTCGGTGGCATTGGCGTGCTCATCGAGCTCGGCGAGCGCGACCATGCGGCCCTGGTGCAGGACCCATAGGCGGCCGTCGAGGACGTGGCACACGACCTCGACCCAGGTATCGCCCAGACCGCGCGGCGCCTCCCACAGACGGCCGTCCATCTGAATGACATGGTCGGTAGAAACCTTGCGCGGCTGGCGCACGACGAAGCGCCGGTAGAGGTCGGCCTCGTCGTGCGGGAAGCGCAGCGCGCGTCCCTGCTCCCAGCGTTGTCGGGGGGTGTCGCCGCCCAGACCGTGGTGGGGCGTGTCGTTGTAGCGCGCCAGGAAGTGGCGCAGGCGCAGACTCAAGGCGCCGCACTCGGCCTCGACGTCGGCGGCCCCGTCCAGCGCCCGCAGGAGCTGGTCGTGGGCGGTGCGCTGGAAGCGCTCGATAGCGCCGCGCCCGGCCGGGTATCCGGCCTGGCCGTGGATAAGCCAGGCGCCGAGACCGCCCTCGACCACGGTCAGGGTGTCGGCGGCGATGAAGCCGGGCCCGTGATCGAGGTAGAGCAGGTCGGGCAACCCGTGCTGGCGCACCAGCTGGTAGAGGCCGTGCAGGAAGAGGCGGGCCGACTCTGAGGGGCCCACCCGGACTTCGAGGCCGTAGCGGGTGGCGTCGTCGAGGAAGAAGAGAGCGACCCGTCGGGCCCGGGTGGCACCGGCGCGGAAGTGCTTGCCGTCGGCGAGCACGCACTGCATGCGCTGCGGATAACGCCAGCGCCGCATGTCCCCTTCGCGCTTGCTGGGCCGGACGCGGGTGGCCAGGCCCAGGCGACGGCAGGCGCGCCACAGGGTGGTGCGATCGACGGGCTCGTCTTCGGCGACGATACCGCGGGCCCGGGCTCGGCGCAGCAACTCGGGCACGGAAGCGCGCGGGTCGGTCTCTTTTTCGCGCCGCACGAAGTCGATGAGGGCGTCGCTGAGGGCCTGAACCGTGCCGGTGCGTTTTCTGGGCTCAAGGGCGGCCAGGCCGCCGCGGGCATAGGCGGCGCGCCAGCGCTGGATCGTGCGTCCGCTCACCCGCACCGCTCGCCCGTCCCCATGGGCGTGCGGCCGCCCGGCGACCTCGCGGATGGCCGTACTGGGCCGCCCGCCGCCCAGGATCAGGGTTTCGACCTGGGCCAGCACCGCGTAGCGCCGCAGCGCCTCGGCGGAAGGCGCGCGAGGGGGTCGGTCGGCATCGCTCATGGCCCCCACACTAATGCGCTCACCCGCCTCGCACAGCGGGCGAATTCGTGGGAGGAGGAGCGCGGCTGGGCGCCGCCTCGACGCGGGCGCGTTTCGGCGGTCGGGAACGGGCACGCACCCAGGTGTGGCGGACCGGGTCCCAGCGTTGCGGCCACGGCCACAGCCCCGACACCGCACCGGCGGCCAGGACGCGATCGAGGAGGCCGCCGTCGACGGGCAGCGCCATGAGCACGGACAGGATCGCCTCCCCGCGGGCCTGCCAGCTCGATGTCCAGCGCTGCGACGCCTGGCGCAGACTCAGGGTGGGCACCTGCACCCGCGTGGCGATGCGCTCGCGGGTGCGGCCTTTGAGCTCGGGATGGACGCCCAGGAGTCTGCCCGCTTGCTCCAACCGGCACCCCTGGGTGCGACGGCGGCGCTCGTCATCGGCCGGGCTGTGGGCCGGCCACCGCTGCCCGTCGGCGGCCTCGAGGGCGGCCCCGAACAGCGTGGCCTGCCACGGGTTGGCGGACCACGGCGGTTGCCCGGTGCCCTGCTCCTGCAGCAGCGGCCCCGAGGGGCTGCACGGCACCACCGCCTGGCGGCCGTAGGGGACGTGACCGAGCGGATAGAGGGTGAAACGACCCTGCGGATGACGGGAGCAGCCGACCACCGCCAGCGGAAAGCCCGGGCCGGTCTTGCGATCACGATAGTGGTCGACGAACACACGGCACCGCTGGCCCCCCCTCGCGAACACGCAGCGCTCCGGCAGCACGACGCGAACCACGCCGGTGGGGTCCGGCTCGTAGGGGGCGATGGCGAAGACCGACTTGCCTCCGGCGCAAGCCTGTCCCAGATTGAGGCTCCCGCTAGGGAGGCGGCGCCTCGTCGGCCCGAGAAACCAACTGCAGGCCCGCCTGAAAAAAGTGAAGCCCGCGACGTCTTCGCGCCGCGGGCCTCACACTTTCGTCCTCTGCGGGCCTCTACACAACCCCGCCGACCCCCAAACTCACGCCATCATACCTGCAACCGGAACCGCGACATCACGACATCGGGCGTGCAACGTAATACCACACACTGATGGAAGTGGTGCCACGGCACATACTGCATGAGCTGCGAGAATAT
>CAZQPP010000814.1:0-2886 GCA_964594295.1 uncultured Myxococcales bacterium
CTGCCAGGATCGAAAGACGCCTCATGTGTTGCCCTCCTGAGGTTCGCTCGGCATTTCGCCTCCCCGCGGCAATCTACTGCTCTCCCATTTGCCGGGCAAGAAGCTCTCAGCGGCGGATCCGCCCCAACAGCGCCCTGGCCTCCTCCGGCTTTCCCACGCCCGCCAGCAGCTTCGCGAGGCCGTAGGTGCCCTTGTGGTCGTTGCTCAGGTCGAAGAGCAGGATGCTGTCTCCGATCACGGCCTCCGGGGTGCGCTCGTGGAGGAAGGCCAGCGCCGGTCGGGCCCGGCGGTGGTACACGCCGTGGTAGTTCGTGACCGAGATCGCGAGCAGGAGAGGCTCGTCGGGGCCGGGCGCGTCGCGCGGGTCCTTGTGGCCCGGCCCGTATGACACCACGGCGCTGTGCCGGATCCCGTAGCCGGCGGGGTCCATGCTGCCAAAGTAGCTGAGGTAGACGCGCGGGTCGCCGCGCGCCTCGAGGTAGGTGCGCAGGGCGCGCAGGCCCTGGCCCCAGTCCAGGTTCGAGTCAGCCAGGAGCTCGTGGGCGGGTGCCGCCGCCCGGGCAGGGGCGTTGACGAAGGGCAAGAGGGGCGCGCGAGCGCCGAGGTCGCCGCGAGCGCCAGGCCGAGCACGACGACGAGGGCGCGTCCGGGCACGCCCCGCCAGACCACGGCCGCCGCGGCGCCCAGCCAGCAGAACAAGAAGGGGTAGATCGGCAGCACGTGGCGGTGGCCGATGTGCACCGGCGCCAGCGAGGCGATGACGAAGAAGGTGAGAGGCGGGAGCCAGAGCTGCCACGGCAGGCTGAGACGGCGGGTGGCGAAGAGCCAGATCGCCACCGCCAGGCCGGCGAGGGAGGCAGCGGGGGTCTTGAGGGAGATGACCGCCGCGAAATAGTAGGGCCAGCCTTCGCTGCTGTGGTGGCCGAGCAGGAAGCTCGCCCTGCCCTCCTGCACGCGCGTGAGGGTCTCGGTGAGGCCTCCTATGAACCAGGTGAGCCCCGTGAAGCGGTACACGAGGGCGAGCACGACCACGGCGCCCAGGGTGGCGGGCAGGACGTGGTGCCACGGCAGGGGCCGCCACCGGCCCGGCATGAGGCGGCGCCAGACGAGCCACAGCACGAGGATGGGCCCTATCGCCACGGCCGAGAACTTGGCGGCGAAGGAGGCTCCCAGCCAGGCCCCCGCCATGGTCGCCCGCCCCAACGTCGGGCTCTGGCCCCAGCGCGCGAAGCTCGTGAAGAACAAGAAGAAGCAGCAGGCGAACACCATGTCGGTCGTGAGGATAGACGCGTGCGCGAGCCACGTGGGGCTCAGCGCGCCCGCTACGAAGGCTCCCCACGCGGCGGCCGTACCCACGCTGGCGCGGACCGCCAGCCACAAGGCGAGGAGGAAGAGGCAGGAGACGGTCAGCACCGCCACGCGGCCGCGGTCTATGATGCGGTCCGGTGCCGCCTCGGTGCCGTTCACGTGCACGAAGGCCGCGGAGAGCCCGTACTGGACCGCCGGATCGCGCCAGTCGGGGGGCTCCTGCTCCCCGTAGGGCAGGCGCGCCCCCGAGCCCCACAGCGCGGTCGCGGCCAGGAGGGCCGGCAGCGGCGGGTGGTGGCGCCCGTTGACGCCCAGGTCTCCCGTCGTCCACCAGGCGCGGCCGACGTGGAGCTGGAGGGGCTCGTCGAAGGCGGGTGACTGGGCCTCGATGGCGCCGGCGCCCAGCCAGGCGTGCGCCGCCAGGCCTGCCGCGAGCAGCACCAGGGTCGTGATCAGCGTCGAGCGCGCGCCCCCACCGGGCGCTACTGACATCCCTGTCCGTCCTTGACCACGTCCGTGCACTGCCCTTCGAAAGCCTCCTTGACCGGCGTGCGCTCCGGCTCCGGGGTGGCCGCCGTCGCGAGCGCGTCGGCGAGGAGATCGATGAAGCTGCCGAACAAGGCATACCCTATCGGGCTCCCGTCCGCAGGGTGCGTGAGGCTCTGGTGGAGCGTGGCGATCGGGCGGCAGGGGGTGAGGAGGAAGTCGATGAAGAGGTCCGGCTCGGTCCCTTCCCCGTAGACGCAGGGCCCGTCGAGGGCGCAGATCCACCGGAACAGGCAGACCTCGAGGCGCGGGCGCTCGGTCTCGGCGAAGAAGGCGGCCAGGGTCTCGTGGGCGAGGAGTCCGTCTACCAGGGCTGTGACGACGGCCTCGATGCCCGGGCGGCGGCCGACGCGCTGGTAGAGGGTGGCGTCGCTGGTGGCGTCTTCTACGATCGCTCCCTCCGCCCGCGCGGCCCGCTCGACCATGATCGTGACGTCCGTGGCGCTCACCCCTGCCGCCTCCAGGGCGGCGGCCAGGTTCGAGAGGAAGTCCTCCCAGTCGAGCTTGGAGATTCCGAGGCCGGCGTGGGCATCTGTCATGTTGCGGCAGCCGTCGTCCTCGTCGGCCGGCTCGCCCGGGCCCGGATACGCGTGCTCCGTGCTCCCCGCGAGCACGGCGAGCTTGCGGGTCAGGCAGACCTGGATGTGGGGGATGTGGGAGGAGAGGTTTCGGAAGTAGGGGTTGACCTTCGGGTCCTCGAAGAGGCGGTCGATGAGGTCCGCGACGATGTCGTAGGTGCCGTCTTCGCCGCCGAGGCGCTCGAAGAGCCCGTCCGGGCAGCCCGCGCCTCCCGAGACGATGTCAGGACAGAGCGCGGCGAGGGTGTCGGACACGGCGTTCACGTCGTCGGAGGCGAGGCCTGCGTCAGCCAGGGCTGCTCGCAGGTGGCCCAAGAAGGCCTCGAAGTCGCCGACGGTGATGACCGAGCCGTCGCCGCCGTGCTGCGCTCCCTCGTGGGCGGCGGCCATGGTGCGGCAGGGCACGATCTCGCCCTGGACGCGGAGCTGCTCGTCGGTGCCCTCGCCGTAGCGC
>CAZQPP010000815.1:0-2865 GCA_964594295.1 uncultured Myxococcales bacterium
CGGGCGAGACCGCCATCGACGGGCGCATCCCCATCAACCCGAGCGGCGGCCTGAAAGCCAAGGGCCACCCGGTCGGGGCGACGGGCGTGGCCCAGGTCGTAGAGATCGTGGAGCAGCTCCGCGGCCACTGCGGCGATCGTCAGGTCAAGGATGCCCGCGTGGGCATGACCCAGAACATGGGCGGCACCGGCGCCAGCTCCGTGTGCCACGTCCTGGAGGTGATGTGATGCCGTCGGCCAGGTCATGGAGAGAGTACCCCCAGCGTTACCGCTACGAGGCCGCGGTCTGCGCGAAGTGCGGCAAGGCCTTCTTCCCGCCCCGCCTCGTCTGCGACGAGTGCGGCGCCCGTGACTTCGAAACGAAGGCCATGGGCCGCGACGGGACCATCGTGACCTACACGGTCATCCGCGTCCCGCCCGCACCCCACGTCGACCAGGCTCCCTTCGCGGTGGCCGTCGTCGAGATGGACGACGGCCCGAAGATCACCACCCAGGTGGTCGACTACGACGACGGCGAGCTCGAGGTCGGCAAGCGCGTCCGCCTCGAGTTCCGCCGCCTGACCAGCGAAGGCGGGGCCGGGATCATCAACTACGGGTACAAGGCCGTCCCGGCGTAGCAGGCTGCGGCAGAGCCGCCAGCCCAAGACCCCAGCTCGACCGCAGAGGTCGGGGAGCCCTCAGAGCTCCCCGGCCTCGCTCCATACCACCCGCCCAATGCTCGGCAATGCGTTCGAGTATGCTGGGCTGGTTTTTCGTTGGACAGAGGGTTGAGCATGCGACGGGTCTTCGAAGGGCTGATCAGGGATCGGATCGTACTGAGCGCAATCGCCGCCAACACGCTGGTGATCTTCGCGCGCGGCTTTCACGGGATACCAGCGACCACAGACTGCGTGCTGATGGCGCTCGACGCGACGTTGACGACCTTCTTCGTTGTCGAGATCGTCACCAAGATCCGGCTCTGGGGGTGGCGCGAGTTCTGGTCCGGGCCACTGAACAGGCTCGACCTCGTCGTCGTGGCGATCAGCCTGCCCGAGATCGTCGCCCCTTGGACCGGGGGCAGCAGCTATGCGGTGCTGTTGGCGATCCGCGCCGCGCGGCTGCTGCGCCTCCTGCGTCTGTTCCGCTTCATCCCCAACGGCAGCCAGCTCTGGGAGGGAATCCGGCGAGCGCTGCGGGCGTCGATCGGGGTGGCCGCCGTGCTGGCGCTCTACAACCTCTTGCTCGCGCTCTGGGCGTGCCAGCTCTTCGGAGACGTCGCCCCCCAGCACTTCGGCGATCCCGCCGTCTCGCTGTACAGCATCTTCCGCGTGTTCACCGTGGAGGGCTGGTACGAGATCCCCAACGCCATCGCGGCGACCGGGAGCGCGACCCAGGCGGCCATCGCACGCCCCTTCTTCCTCTTCGCCGTGCTGACCGGCGGAGTGCTCGGCCTGAGCCTCGCCAACGCGGTCTTCGTCGACGAAATGGTGATCGACAACAACGCCGAGCTCGAGAGGCAGGTGGCGGCCCTGACCGAGGAGATCAGGGGCTTGCGGGAGGAGCTTCGGGTCAGCTCATAGCGGCTCCAAAGGCGGAGCCCTACAACGGCTCCACCAAGAAGAGCGCCTGGCCCAGCTTCACCTCGTCGGAGTCCGAAGGGATGACGCGCGTGACCTTCGCCTTCGGCGGCATGTCGGGCGCGCTGCCGTAGACTATCTGGTTGAAGCACTTCATGACCTCGACCAGACCGAGCACCTTTCCGCGCTCGACGACATCCCCCTCGTCGACGAAGGGCGGTGTCTCGGGATCGGGGCGCCGGTAGAAGATGCCCTCGGTGGGGGCGAGGACCGCGACCTGCCCCTCGGGGATGTCCAGCTCGGCAGACACGGCGGGGCCGGCGTCCGGGGCGTCGAATGCCACGACCTCACCGCTGTCGGCGAGCACGAGCAGAGGCTGCCCCCGCTCGACAGGTGCAAGCCGATCCGGCACGAGAACCTCGCGCACGACCCCCGCGCCGTCCCTGGGGACGAGCAGCTCGTAGGTGCGGCGCAGCACCCGGAGCGAGCCCGCCGGGGCGCCCGCGGCCAGGTGGGTGCCCGGCGGCGGCGCGTGCATGTAGCGACCCACGGTGGGAGCGGTGAGCGTCCTTCCCTGCTCGCCCTCGGAGGCGAGCACCTTCATCGTGTGCTTCATGCTCCTACTCCTCGGTCAGCAGGCCGATGTCGTGCAACGACCAGATGCGGGGGTTCTTCACCCGCCGGTAGCCGGTGCCCTGGTAGCACATCTCCACCATGGCCTGGAGCCACTCGCGGAGCTCGCCGACGCGCACCACCTCGTCGGTGTCCATGAGGGCAGCCGACTTGAGGGGGTCCATGTCGGCGCTGATGCGGTCCTCGACCTGCTTCATGCCGCCACGCACCTGCTCGATCTCCTCGGGGTCCTTGGAGATGATCTCGAAGTCGTCGTCGAGGCGGGTCCTGTAAGCCCCGATGGCGAGCGTCCGGCCCTCCATCACCGCGAGGCGGGCGATGGGAGTAGAGAGCTGGAGCACCGGGTCGTAGGGGCTGCCGGCCATGGCGTAGTAGCCGGCCCCTGATGCCTTGCGCATCAGGACGGTGATCATAGGGGTGGTGTTGGTCGAGTTCGTGTAGATGAGGCTCGATCCGTAGCCGAGGAGTCCCTCCTTCTCGGCCTCGGCGCCGATGTCGAAGCCGGAGACGTCCTGGAGCCAGACGATGGGGATGCCGTCGTCGTTGCAGGCCCTCGAGAACTGGGAGATCTTGGCGATGCCCTCCTTGTAGAGGATGCCCCCGGCGCGCTTCTGACCGTGCAGATCGGGGTGGTCGATGAGGAACTGGTTGTTGGCGATGAAGCCCGTGTAGAGGCC
>CAZQPP010000816.1:0-2857 GCA_964594295.1 uncultured Myxococcales bacterium
TCGTGCCTGAGCTAATGGCTAATGGCTAATGCCTAATCGCTTGTTTTGGGACTAGCATTGGTGCGTGCTCCCGGTCGCTCGACCCGCCGCGGTCGGGACGGAAGGAAAGCTCCGCCCACGGTGGCCCACGCTCCTCGCTCCGGCTCATGCCCGACAGCTCCACGATCCCGACCCGGCCCGCAAGGGACTCGGACACCCCTCATCATCGGAAACTGCCGAGAGCCCGTGCCCCAGCAAGCACCCGGTCCGAGCCGATCGGCCAGCGGCTCGATGTGCGAGAGGAGTGAGGGCACGTGCCGGCTCTCGTCGATCGTGACCGGCGCCAGGATGAGGGAAAGCGAAGGGGCCAGCTGACTGACCCTCTACATGCCCCCCGTCGGGTCAGGCACCTTGCCGAGAGCGAAGCGAATGAAGCGGGAAGCGGTCTGCTCGCTCGCGATGGCCCGCTGAGCGCCGGGCAGGCTGCACATCACCTGCAGGCAAGCGTTCAGGAAGCGGCTCCCGTGGCCCGCGCCGCCGTCGAAGAGCAGGTGGGGCAGGCGGCCGCGCTCGATTGACTGGCGGATGGTCATCTCGAGCCTGTTGAGGGGGACGTAGGGCCGGTCGCTCCGGGGCTTCAGGGTCAGAGACTTCTTCTTGCACCCGCGCGCGCAGACGCCGCAGCCGATGCAACGCTCCGCGTCGAGCTTGGGCGCGAGGGTGTTCTTGCGCTTGGCGGCCACGCGCACCGGGACCATGGTGATGGCGCTGATGGGGCACGCGCGGGCGCAGCGCGAGCAGCCCCGGCAGGTCTCGAGGTCGAAGGTCGGCAGGAAGCCGCTGGGGTTCACCCCCGGCAGGTCGAGGTCGTTGATGGCGCGGAGCTGGCCGCAGCAGCAGCCGCAGCAGTTGCAGATGTAGATCGGGCGGCTGCGCACGTTGTCCGCTATCTGGACGAGCCCGCTCTCCCTGGCCTGGACCATGATGTCCATGGCCTCGCTGCGGTCTATCTGCCGGCCGAACTTGCGGCGCACGACGAAGCTCGCCCCGATGTTGATGGACATGCAGTTGTCCATGGGGGCGTCGCAGCGATGGCCGAGGTGCTCGGCCTTGTGGCGGCAGTAGCAGTATGAGACCGCGATGGTGTGGGCCTCCTCGATGACCGCGCTCGCCTTCTCCCACTCGAGCACGTCGGGCAGGGCCTCGTCGCTGATGGAGTCCTCGTGGGGGAGAGCCCTGCCGAGCAGGGTGTCGTAGCCGAAGACCTCACGGGCAAAAGCGGGATCGCCGTGGGCATATGCGTCGAGGGCCTCGGCCATCCTCTTCTTGGGGATCGAGTCCTCCTTGCGCATCATGGAGAACTCGAAGAAGCCGACCACCGGCGGGGAGAGCAGGTAGCGGGTCTTCCCGCTCTCGGGGTGCACGATGTCCATCACGACGCCCTTGTCGGCCATGGCGTCGAGCTTGGGCTTGAGATCTTCGGGGCTCACGCCGACGCGCGCCGCGATGGCCTTCAGACCGGATGGGCGGATGGGCATTCGAGCGCCGAGGGCAGCCTCTTCGGGGGTGTAGAGCATCTCGAGCAGCTCCCGCCGGCCCGCCTCGGCCTCCGCCGCCTCCGGCTCGGGGAAAGCTACGGGCCCCTCCTCGAGGCGGCGCAGGAGATCGCGGTACTCCTGTTTCAGGTGGCCGAGGTGACCCATGGCGTCCTCCGTGAGGGGAGCGCCAACCTACCGCACGCGGTGGACCTGATTCCAGCTTCGCGCGTGTTGCGCGCGCCCGGACCGGGCGCTGGGCTTACTTCTTCTTGAGCCCACGAGCCTTCTGAGCGTGCTCGCCATGAGCCCACAGGTTTGTCAGGGCCCAGTTTCCTTCGCCCTCCTTGAAGGGGCACAGCTCGGTCGCCACACGAAACCAGCGCCTGTTGCTGACGCCAAGACGCTGGCTCTTCGGTCCGAGCCCGACGTAGTAGGCGACCTCGCAACCGCGATCGAGGCTGTCGGCCAGGGCGAAGACCTCCTCTCGCCCGGCGAGACCCACGAGGTAGCGGCCGATGGTGTGGTAGTAGCTGGAGCCCTCGCCCTCGTAGTGTTCGCGCAACGCCCGGCGCTGCTCGCGCGAGACCTTTGCCCCGTGGGCGACGGCCGCCGCCCTCATCAGCCACACGAAGTCGGTGTAGCGGTCGGTGCTCTCGACGTCGGGGACGACCGACCAGAGCACCTCGAAGCGCTGTGCGCCGTATGCCCACTGGCTCAAGGGCAGACGAAGGGGCTTCGGCACCTGCGCCTCGAGCCACTTCGTGGCCGCCTCGACGCCGTCGACCTTCTTCAAGTAGGCGTAGCTCTCGAGCAGGCAGTGCAGGTTGTCCAAGCCGGGCAGCCTGACTTGCTTGCTGAGCTCGAAGGCCAGGCGAGGGTGCCTCTCCCCCACGACGCGGACGATCTGGTAGAGGCGCTCCGGGCCGATTCGGGCCGAGACGAGCTGTTTGAAGGCCGTCACGGCATCCTTGGTGTCTTTGCCGCCGAATACCTCACGGGAGGTCTCCGCCACGTGCTCCCGCCAGGCCGTACGACCCGCAGCCGCCACGGTCTTCGCGAGCACGTAGCTGGCCTCGGAGTGGGCTCCGTCCCGCCACAGGATGCGGGCCTGGTTGGCGACGATGGCGGCCGACGTGGGATAGCGGGCTGCCGCCGAGGCGGCGAGGGTCCTGGCGTGCATTCCCTCCGCGAGATCCATCTGGAGCTGCGAGCCGAGCAGCATCGCGCCGCCCTGCCGGCTAGTTCCCGCCCTGAAAGCGGCCTTCCAGGGCGGGAGCCGCTAGCCGTTAGCCGTGTCGGGTAGCCCGGGGTGTTACCAACCCCGGGCCCCCACAGATCCG
>CAZQPP010000817.1:0-2851 GCA_964594295.1 uncultured Myxococcales bacterium
GGCGCGAGACACCGACGGCGACGGCATGCTCGATGGGACCGAGATCCAGGTGGGCGCGCACCCGCTCATCGTGGACCAGGCCTGCGCCGGCCGGCACTACGTCGCCCACATCGAGCGCCGCCCCCTCGACATCATCTTCGTCATCGACAACTCGGGCAGCATGAGCGAGGAGATCGCCTCGGTCGAGCGCAACATCAACGAGAGCTTCGCCGACATCATCGCCGCCCGGCAGGTGGACTACCGGGTCATCATGGTCTCTGCGCACGGCTCGCACAGCGGGCGCAGGATCTGTGTGCAGGAGCCGCTTTCCGGCACCTCCTGCTCGCCCATCCCAGCGAAGCCCGCGAACACCGAGCGTTTCTACCACCACTCGACGGGGATCAGCAGCTCGAACTCCCTGAGCAGGTTGCTGTCGACCTACGGAAAGCCGGACAAGCACGGAAGCGGCGGCTGGGGAGAATGGCTCCGCGACGGCTCCTTCAAGAGCTTCGTCGAGATCAGCGACGACAACTCGAACATGCGCCCGGAGAAGTTCGACGCGGAGCTCCTCCAGAAGGCTCCCGAGCACTTCGGCACGGCCGAGGAGCGCAAGTACGTCTTCCACAGCATCGTCGGCCTCGCCAAGAACAACCCGCCCGAGGAACCCTGGAAGCCCGAAGATCCGGTCGTGACCGACAGGTGCGCCCCCGGTGCCGTGAACGTGGGCAGGGCCTACCAGGATCTCAGCATCATGACCGGCGGGCTGCGCTTCCCGATCTGCCACCACGAGAGCTACGACGCGGTCTTCGAGAAGGTCGCCGAGAGCGTAATCGACCAGGTCAAGCTCGACTGCTCCATCGACGCGCCGGACGCGCCCGAGGGCCTCGAGGCCGACCTGAGCAAGGCGGTGCTCGAGTACCTCCCCGGGTCTGGCGGCGAGCTGCGGCAGATAACGCGGGTGGACTCGTACTCGCAGTGCTCGGGCGATCACTTCCGGGTCCTCGCCGGGCACATCGAGCTCTGCCCCGGCGTCTGCCACGAGCTCGAGAACGACGACGAAGGCGAGCTCTGGGTCCACGCAAAGTGCCGGCCTCCGTGCACCCCGACCGGGCCGGAGGTGTGCGAGGACCGGGTCGACAACGACTGCGACGGCCTGATCGACGGGTACGACGAGGACTGTTGGCGGTAGTAGGACATCGAATCGGCTGGAAAGCGCTCGCCCTGAAGTGCTAGAAATGCGCCTCCCCACGCAAGCAGAGAGGGCGTTTCGATGTCGAGCTCACAGTTTCTCCGAAAAACCCTTGCCCTGGCCGCGGCCGCCCTGCTGGCCCTCGCCTCGGTGAGCTGCGCCGACGACACACCCGACCCGACCGTCGACGAGACCGGCGTGGTCCAGGTCAGCGTCCCTCTGACGACCGCCGACATCACGTCGGTCACCTACTCGATCACCGGCGACGGCATCGACACCGCCATGACCGGCGACCTCACCGTCGCCGGCAGCGCCGCCACCGGCACGATCTCTGACGTGCCCGCGGGCACCGGGCGCGTGATCACCGCTCGGGCCTACCAGGACACGACCCAGCTCTGCGAAGGGAGCGCCACCTTCGACGTGACCGCCGATCAGACCACGAACGTCGCGGTAGTCCTCGAGTGCGACGACCTCGTGGGCTCGATAGACATCGGCGCGAGCTTCGACTCCACCTACCGGGCCGACGCCGCGACCGCCCAGGTCGTCTCCGCGGACAGCACCTTCGACGTCACTGTTCCCCTGACCGTGTCGACCTCCAGCGTCAGCGGCCTGGTCGAGGACGTGCCGGCCGGCACCGGCGTGGTCGTCAGCATCTCCACGACGCTCGCCGGAGAGACGCAGTGCACCGGCTCGACGACGGTCGACGTGGTCGCGGGCGAGCAGGCCGACGCCACCGGGCTCACGCTCACCTGCGGCACCCCGGCCGGGGCGGTGGACGTCAACGGCACCCTGAACTTCAAGCCGCGCATCCACACCGTCTTCGCCTCCGACGCGAACCCGACCGACGGCGGCAGCGTCACCGTCAGGGTCGTGGCCACCGACCCCGACGGCGACACCTTGAGCTACGCCTGGAGCGACGCCGGCAGCAACGCCTTCGGCGACACGAGCCTCGCCGAGACCACCTGGGACAGCACCGGCTACGGCGGCCAGAGCGTCACCCTCACCGTGTCGGTGACCGACAACGTGACGACAGCGGTCACCGACACCGTGACGGTGACGGTCGCCTCGGCGCCGCCCATGACGCTGCTGATCAACGAGATCCTCTACGACGGCGCCAACGACCAGGCAGAGTCCTTCATCGAGCTCTACTCCGCGGACGGCGCGGGCGTGGACATGACCGGCTACACCCTCGTCGCGATCAACGGCATCAACGGGCAGGCCTACGACACCATCGACCTCATCGGGAAGACCATGCAGGCCGACGGCTTCTTCCTGATCCTGCACGAGAGCACCGCCATCACCGAGGTCTTCGACATGCAGGACAACGGCGTCGACCTGCAAAACGGCGACGACGCGCTGCACCTCCGCTACGACGGCAAGACCATCGACGCCCTCGCCTACGGCTCCACCGCCGCCCCATACGGCGAGGGCACGGCGGCCACGGACGTGAGCGCGGGGTGGGCCCTCACCCGCGGCCGCGCGCACGGCGATACGGGGGACAACGCCACCGACTTCAAGCCGACGGCCTTCCCCTCCCCCGGAGCCGAGACCAGGGCGCCGAGCTGGTACAACCTCCAGTCCCCGCACACCACGACGGTCACCGCCAACGCCACCACCGATCCGATCTACGGGCAGATCTACATCGAGGGCGTGACCAACGCGGCGGGTGAGACCGAGGGCATC
>CAZQPP010000818.1:0-2837 GCA_964594295.1 uncultured Myxococcales bacterium
CGGCCGACGCGGGCGCCGACTACGACGCCAGCCAGGGCGGCGACTGCAACGACGCGAGCGCGTCCATCAAGCCGGGCGCCACCGAGACCTGCGACAGCGTCGACGAGGACTGCGACGGCGAGACCGACGAGGGCGGCGTCTGCTCCTCCCTGGCCACGCCTGAGATCACGAGCTCGACGCCGGCCTCCCCGTCGCCGATCTCCACTCCGAGCCTGAACGGAACCGGGCCGGCGAGCTCGACCATCACCATCTACCTGCTCTCCGACTGCACCGGGACAGCTGCGGGGAGCACCACGAGCGACGGAGCGGGGGCCTGGAGCGCGGCCGTCACGGCAGCCGACAACGCGGCACGCACTTTCTACGCCAAGGCCACCCAGGGTGTTGAGTGGTCCGAGTGCTCGACGGGCTTCAGCTACACCCACGACGACGAGGCGCCGAGCGCCACCGTCTCGAGCAGCACGCCGGCCTCCCCCGCCACGAGCACCACGCCCATCATCCTTGTTTTTTTTTATGATTCGGCGACGGTCTAGCTCTACACGACCTCCGACTGCAGCGGCTCTCCGCTCGCCACCGACACAGCGGCCGGGGACGGCTCCTTCGACATCTCGGTGACGGTCTCCTCCAACACGACCACCCAGATCCGGGCGACTGCCACCGACGCCGCGGGCAACACCGGCTCCTGCTCGTCAGCGATCTCATACACCCACGACGGGGTCGCCCCCTCGTCGCCGGTGCTCGGTTACACGACCCCCTGCTCGCCGGCCTCCTCGACCACGCCCACCCTCCACGGCACGGCGGAGGCGAATGGCACGGTCAAGATCTACACGACCGCGGACTGCAGCGGCTCACCGGTCGCCACGACCTCGGCGGACGGCAACGGCGACTACAGCCAGCAGCTCTCGGTGACGCAGAACACCACGACCACCTTCTACGCCACGACGACCGACGGCGCGGGCAACCCCTCGAGCTGCTCCTCGGGCCTGGCCTACGAGGCGCGCTCCTGCGACCAGACGCCTCCGGGCTACGACAAGGTCTGGACCGGCACCAACGGCACCTCCTGGAGCGACGCCCTCAACTGGAGCCCAGGCGGCGCGCCCGATGAGGACAGCGACGTCTTCATCTGCGGGGACGCCGCGAACCAACCGGTCGTCACCGCCGGCGCCGAGGTCGGCGACCTCCTCGTCCAGGGAGGCTCGGTGGACACCAACGGCACCGACCTGACCGTCACCGGCAACCTCATCGGCAACGGCATCATCGGCACGGGGCGCGTGAAGATGTCCGGCGCCGGCGCCTCGCTGCAAGGCTGCGGCCTGCCCGACGTCCTCATCAACAACAACATCATGCTCAGCGGCCGCACCACCACGACCGGCGACGTCACGGTCCCCACCTCCAAGCGCCTGACCATCGGAAGCTACAGGCTCGAGGTCGGCGGCGACTTCAGCGCCACCGTCGGCAACACCCCGAACGACGGCCTGCGCATGACGAGCGCGGGCGGCTACCTGTTGGTCAGCGGCGACGCCACCTTCGCCACCGACTACCACGACTACGACGCCACCAGCGTGGGCAGCTTCACGAACGGCGAGATGCACTTCCACGGAGACTTCACCCAGGAGAGGCCGCAGTACACGACCGGCCTCGCCTTCGTCTCCACCGGGACCGAGGTCTACTTCGACGGCGCGGGCAGCCAGACCATCCACTTCAACGACGGCAACTCGAGCAACTCCCGCTTCAAGGACGTCTACTTCCAGAAGAGCGGCGGGAGCATCACCATCACCAGCAACATCGCCGCAGACGGCGCCGTGACGGTAGCGGCCGGCACCTCCATCACGTCAACCGGCTCGGTGGACTTCAACTCCACCCTCGACGTTGCCGGCACGCTGAGCCTGAACGGCGGCGCCGACGTCGCCGGGGCCGTGACCGTGAGCTCCGGCGGGAGCCTGACCGTCGACGGGCTCGCGACCCTGCGCAGCACCGCCGACTTCACTGGCGGCACCTTCGCCTTCGGCACCTGCGACGTCTTCGGCGCGGCCACCTTCTCGGCAAGCTCGTCGGCCAGCGGCACCAGCGGGGACTTCCAGTCCACCCTCACCCTCGACGCCAGCACCCTCACCGCCACGGGCGCTCTCGACATGACGGGTGACGTCTCCATCACCAGCGCCGGCGGCCTGACCATGGGAGACAGCTCGGTCATGCGGGCCAACGTGAGCGTCTCTGGGAGCTCTTCGCTGGTCACCACGACGACCACCTTCCAGGTCGGCGCCACCGTGGGCGCGACCGACTCCATGACCGGCACGACCGCCACCTTCACGAGCAGCCTCCCGTCGGTCACCACGGGCGGCACCTACACGGTCACCACCACCAAGGTCTCGGGCAACATCGCGCTCTCGGACGACGTCACCCTGCCGGGCAGCGCCGACCTGACCATCGAGCAGCAGAACAGCCTGCGCTTGAACGGCAACCGCCTCGAGCTCGGCGGAGACCTCTGGGTCGAGATCTCGAACACCGCCAACGACGGCCTGCGCATGACCAACGCCGCCGACGTCCTCGTCGTGGGCGGAGACGCGACCTTCACCAGCCACACCCACAACTACAGCTCCACGAGTGAGGGCAACTTCACGGCCGGCGAGATCTACTTCCGCGGGGACTTCAGCCAGACAAAGCAGGACCAGTACACCGCCGGCAAGGCCTTCGTCTCGACCGGCACCAAGGCCATCTTCGACGGATCGAGCTCCCAGACCATCAACTTCGGGTCCGCCAGCGAGACCATGTCCCGCTTCCACGGGATCGAGGTCCAAAGCACGGCCGCCGTGACCGCGAGCACGTACCACTCGGAGGAC
>CAZQPP010000819.1:0-2830 GCA_964594295.1 uncultured Myxococcales bacterium
CACCTCCACGTAGCGGCGCTGCTCTCCCTCGGGGGAGTAGATGCGGTGGTCGCCGAGGTTCCCTTCGGCCAGGAAGAGCTTGAGGGTGCCGGGCTCGGAGGAGCAGGCCTTCTGCTCCAAGACGACGTTCTTCAGGCCGTTGGCCTCCACGTTCTTCTTCAAGAAGGCGAAGGCGCCCGGGTCGGGCTCGAAGGCGTAGACGCGGCCCTCTTCACCCACGAGGCGCGCCACGATGACGGTGTAGTAGCCGATGTTCGCCCCGATATCCAAGACCACGTCGCCCTTGCGCAGGGCCTGCATGGTCCAGCGGGTCTCGTTGGCCTCCCACAGCCCCCGCTCGCGGATAGACGGCGTCATCAGGTCGTCTTGGGGGTTCAGGTGGAGGACCGCGCCCTCCATGCCCGGGACCTTGAGCTTGACGACGATCTCCTTGGGCGCCTCGGAGGCCGGCGCCTCGCTCGGCGGGGCGGCGACCTCCGCCTCCTCACGGGAGAGAGTGTGGAGGACCACCGCCGCTGCCGCGACGAGCAGGAGCGCGGCCAGCAGCAAGCTTCGTTTCAGGTTGGGCGCTGTCTCGGCCATTGGTCACCAGGCGGCGGGGAGCGCGGAGTTTTGCTCATCGCCGGTCGCCTATCAAGGCGTTTCGCTGGCGAAACGCCTCGCGTAGGGGTGTTTCGCCCCGAAACACCCGCTCCACCTATCAAGCGAGCCAGCCGCGATGGGTGCGCCAGGCGGCGGATCGTGGCGGGTCCGCCCTGATCTCGATGTCACTCGCATGACAGCAATGTCACACCAGCAGATCTCTTCTGGCGTACAACGCAGCGCGTCACAAGCGCATGACGCAAGACAACAGCGGGACAACACGCATGAAAACCAAAAGAGACAAAAACGGCGGCCGGCTGGCGCTCTTCTTGCATATCACGTGCACGACGCGAACCAGGGAGGAGCTCATGAGCCCAAGAACCGTCACACCAGTGCTTCTTGCAGTCTCGCTGCTCGCCTTCGGGTGCGGCAGCTCCAGCGAGGGCTCGTCCAGCCTGCGAGTCGGTGCCAGCGACGTCGCGGGAGGAATGTCAGCCGTCACTCGGGACGGGGGCGCCGGGGCCTACATGTCGGCGCCGGACCCGGGCGCACGCACCGACGCCGGCGAACACTCGTGGCCCCTGAGGGAAGACTCCGGCGGCGAGCCCATGTACGACAGCAGCGCCATTCCTGGCGCCGACTTCGGCGCGGGGGCGATCATGGACGCCGGCGAGGCGGCGCCGGACGAGGGCAAGCCCGCCGAGGACGAGAGCTACGAGCCCCCCGGAACGAACCCCTTCGTGATGACGGCCCATGATCCCCTCTCCACCTTCGCGGCCGACGTGGACACCGCCAGCTACGACATCTTCCGCCGGGACGTAAACGCCGGCCGCCTGCCTCGGCCCGAGAGCGTCCGGTTGGAGGAGTTCGTCAACTACTTCCCCTACGCCTACGTGCCCCCGGCTTTCGACGGCGAGGTGCCCTTCTCCATCACCCTGTCAGCGGCGCAGAGCCCCTTCCGCGCCGAGACCACCCTCATGCGCGTAGGCATCAAGGGCAAGGAGCAGCCGCCCGAGGAGAAGAAGCCCCTGAACCTGGTCTTCCTCGTCGACGTGTCGGGCAGCATGCGCTCCGCGAACAAGCTCCCCCTCGTCAAGACGCTCCTCATCGAGACCCTCGATATCCTCGCCCCCACCGACACGGTCTCCATCGTCACCTACGCCAGCGGGACGGGCGTGAGCCTGCCCCCGACACAGGCCAGCTCGAAGGCACAGATCATCAGCGTCATCAACAGCCTCTCGGCCGGCGGCTCGACCGCCGGCGCCGCGGGCATCGACCTGGCCTACGAGCAGGCCGAGGCCGCCTACATCGACGGCGGCGTCAACCACGTGCTCCTGTGCACCGACGGTGACTTCAACGTCGGCCCCTATAGCACCGAGGCCCTCCTCGAGCTGATCGTCGAGAAGCGGAAGACCGGCATCACCCTGACCGTGCTCGGCTTCGGCTCCGGCAACCTCAACGACTCGATGATGGAGGCCATCAGCAACGCTGGTGACGGAGTCTACGCCGTGATCAGCGACGGGGACCAGGCCGTCTCCTACGCCCACGAGCGCATGGGCGCGACCATCTTCCGCATCGCCAAGGACATGAAGATCCAGGTCGAGCTCAACCCGACCAGGGTCGTCGCCTACCGTCTCCTCGGCTACGAGAACCGCGCCATCGCCGACCACCTCTTCCGCGACGACACCGTCGACGCCGGCGAGGTCGGCGCCGGGCACTCGGTGACGGCGCTCTACGAGCTCGTGCTCGAGGGCAACGAGGTGCCGGCGGCCGAGGGCGCGCCAGAGATCGAAGACGGCGAGGACTTCGACGGCGAGCTCACCACCGAGGCCGACGATCTCGCCATCGTGCGCGTCCGCTACAAGGACGTCGACGCCGTCGAGACCACCCCGGCCCACGAGGTCAAGGCCGTCGTCCGCCACGACGACGTGGACGAGCTCGAGAAGGCCGACGCGGACTTCCGCTGGGCGGCCGCCGTCGCGGCCTTCGCCGAGGTGCTCAAGGAGAGCCCCTTCGCCGAGGACGCGCACGTCGAGCTCGTCGACGGCATCGTCAAGGGAGGCGCCGCCGGCAACGACCCCGAGCGCCAGGAGTTCATATACCTCTTCGACCGGACGGTCCTGATGTTGGGGAACTGACCCATGACAGCAATGTCACAACAACGGGCCCCATTCAGCGCACAACGCAGCGCGTCACAAGCGCATGACGCAAGACAACAACCTAGTGTGCATCCTGAAACTCGCGTTTC
>CAZQPP010000820.1:0-2827 GCA_964594295.1 uncultured Myxococcales bacterium
ACTCGCTCAGGGCAGTCCGCACGTACTCCATCATCATGCCCATGGCCTCGGCGTCGTCCCGGGGTGGCTTGGAGGAGCTGCGCGAGGCACCGGCGGGGCGGGTGCGGCGCCGCGGTGGGGCGCCACGCTGGGCGCCGGCGGTGCCGGTCGGTCTCGCCGGGCGGGCGGGGGCGGCCGGCCCGGTCCCAGGTGGCCGCCCAGGCTCGGTGGGGCGACGCGGGGCACCGGGCGCAGCGAAAGGATCTCTCTCCTGGCTGGTGGGCCGCCGCGGCGTCTCCGGCCTCGCCTCCGCAGGGCGGCTCGGTGCCCGCGCTTCCATGGGAGGCCTCGCCGGACCGCCAGGAGCCGCGCGGCTCACCTCAGCGCCGGTGGCGCCCGGGAGGTCCACGCTCGGCAGGAGCTCGCCCAGCCTCGCTGTGGCCATGCGTAGCTGGCGGATGCCCGCTACGGCGATCTGGTGCTGGAGCCGGAGAGCTACCGGGCTGTGCTGCGCCAGCAGAGACTCGAAGGCCTCGCGGCTCAGCTCGAGGGCGACGACGTCCTCCTCCGCCTTGACCGAGGCGGAGCGGGGCGCGCGGTCGACCAGCGCCATCTGGCCTACGAGGGCCCCCGTCGCCAGGTGCGCGAGGAAGCGCTGCTGCCCGGCGACTGCCTTGTAGACCCCAGCGCTGCCGCAAGCGAGGATGTAGCAGGAGTCCCCCGGCATGCCCTCGTGGCAGAGCATGTTGCCCTTGCGGTAGGCCTTGGCCGGTGCGCTCTGCACGAGGGCCTTGAGCTCGGCGTTGGTGTAGTCCTTGAAGGTGCGTAGGGCCTTGAGGTTGATGCGTCCTCTCGCCTCCGCGCAGGTGACGCACTCGGGAGGCGGCGGAGGCCCCGGGTCGGGCTCGGCCGGCTGGACGCCGAGGGAGCGCGCGATGCGCTCGTCGGTCTCGCGCAGGCGCTGCGTGACCCTGTCGATGATGCCGCCGGTGACGCCGACGAAGACGGAGGGGGCGTTCGTCTTGAGCGAGCTCCACATGGTCCTGTCGAGCTCGTAGATCTCGGAGTTGGCCGCCGCCGTGACCGTGGCGGAGCGCGGGGCCGGATCGATGCAGCTCATCTCCCCGACGACGTCGCCCGGGTAGATGTCGAGCAGGTCCGCCTGGCTCCCGTCCTGCCGCGTGACCTGGATCTTGAGCAGGCCGCCGGTGAGGATGACCATGGAGTCTCCGGGCCTGCCCTGGCTGAACAGGCTCTGGCCGCGCTTGACCTCCCTTCGCCGGAGGGCTCCCGCGAGGGCCTCGTGGTCTTCGCGGGTCAGGGCTGCGAGGATCGGCGCGCGAGCGAGCACGCTGCTGACAGCGGTTGACTTCATTGGGGCTCATCCCTGGCAAGAAGAACGAGCCGATTTTAGCAGTGTTTGCGTGCTTGGCGAGGGGATCTCGGAGCGTCGCCTAGGGAATCATGCGCTCCAGCAGGCGCGGGAAGGGGATGCTCTCGCGCACGTGCTTCAGTCCGCAGATCCACGCCAGCGTACGCTCGAGGCCGAGGCCGAAGCCGGCATGTGGCACCGAGCCGTAGCGCCTGAGGTCGAGGTACCAGCTGAAGGCCTTCGCTGGGAGCTGGTGCTCGGCGATGGCGTTCTCCAAGACCTCGAGGTTGATCTCGCGCTCACCGCCGCCGACGATCTCGCCGTAGCCTTCCGGCGCCAGCACGTCCATCGAGCAGCTCAGCTCAGGGCGCTCCGGCTCGTGCTTCATGTAGAAGGCTTTGCACGCGGTCGGGAAGTGGTGGACCACGATCGGGCGGTCGTACTGCTGCGTGAGCACGGTCTCGTCGTCCCCGCCGAAGTCCGAGCCCCACTCGATGTCCGAGCCCAGCTCCCTGAGCTTCGCGATCGCGTCGTCGTAGTGGACGCGGGGGAAGGGTGGCACGACGCGCTCGAGGGGCGCCGTGTCACGCTCGAGCTCCAGCAGGTCCGCGCGCCTCTCCTCGAGCACGCGGGCGACGATGTAGCAGACGAAGGCCTCGGCCTCGTCGATGTCGTCTTCGAGGTCGAAGAAGGCCATCTCCGGCTCGACCATCCAGAACTCGGTCAGGTGGCGCCGGGTCTTGCTCTTCTCGGCCCGGAAGGTCGGCCCGAAGCAGTAGCTCTTGGTGAAGGCCGCCGCTGTCGCCTCGTTGTAGAGCTGACCCGACTGGCTCAGGTAGGCAGGCTCCGAGAAGTAGTCCACCTCGAAGAGGGTCGTCGTGCCCTCGCAAGCTGCCGGAGTGAGGATCGGCGTGTCCAGGAGCAGGTAGCCCCGGTCGTCGAAGAAGTCCCGGATGGCCCGGATGAGCGAGGCACGCACGCGAAGGATCGCCTGCTGGCGGCGGCTGCGCAGCCAGAGGTGACGGTGCTCCATCAGGAAGGCGGTGCCGTGCTCCTTCTTGGTGATCGGGTAGTCCGAGGCCACCTGGTAGACCTTGAGCGCGCGCAGGTGCACCTCGACCCCGATGGGCGAGCGGGCATCCTCCCTGACAAGGCCCGTCACCTCTATCGACGACTCCTGGGTGAGCCCCGCCGCCCGCTCGAAGGTCTCCTCGTCCACGTCGCGCTTGCCCACGACGACCTGCACGATGCCCGACCCGTCGCGCAGCTCGATGAACTGGATCTTCCCTGACGAGCGGTGGTTGCGCACCCAGCCCCGGAGGGTGACGGTCTCCCCCGCGTGCGCGCCCAGGTCGGCCACGCGCACCCAGGGGTGCTCGCTTCGCAGGGTCATTGGGTCAGGGTTCGCCTGAAGACCGCCCCGCCGCTGCCGGCCGCCAAGATGACCTGGTCGTCACACCACACGGCGCCGAGGTC
>CAZQPP010000821.1:0-746 GCA_964594295.1 uncultured Myxococcales bacterium
GGCGAAGGAGGGCCGGGAGGATCGACGCCACCGGCGGCTCGCGCGAGGCGGCGAGCAGGGCCATGATGACGTAGACTTTCTTGTTGGCCTCTCTGGCGAGCGACACGCGGTAGTGCTCGAGCACCTCGCGGCTCACCTCGGCCCCGATGTCGGCAGGCAGGCAGTGCATGTAGAGGGCCTTGCCGTCCTTCGTCAGGCCCATGCGGCGGCCGTCGCAGATCCAGTCCGTGAACTTCGCGTTCCGGTCGAGGGCGCGCTTCTCGATGTCCGACATCTTCATGGCGTCGCCCGCCTTGTTCGCCGCCACGCGCTCGCGCATCAGGTCCATGGGGCCCCAGCTCTTGGGGTAGACCACGTCGGCGCCGGCGAAGGCCGCGTCCATGTCGTGCAGCAGCTTGAAAGAGCCGCCCGCCCGGGCCGCGTTGCTCTCCGCCTCGACCATCACGTCCTCGAGCAGGTCGTAGCCCTCCGGGTGGGCGAGGCGCACGTGGGCGCCGAAGCGGGTCAGGAGGCTGATCAGGCCCTGGGGCACGGAGAGGGGCTTGGCGTAGCTCGGTGAGTAGGCCCAGGAGACCGTGATGGTGCGGCCGGCGATGCCTGCCGGGAAGCGCTCTTGGAGCCAGCACATGTCGGCCAGGGTCTGGGTCGGGTGGTCGATGTCGCACTGCAGGTTGACGATGGGGACGATGCGGTCGCTCCCGGTCTTGGCCAGGTAGTCGTCGATGCCCTTCTTGGCATCGCGCATG
>CAZQPP010000821.1:800-2807 GCA_964594295.1 uncultured Myxococcales bacterium
GTTCCCCTCGCCCAGGATGAGGTCGTGGCGGATGCCGAGGGCGTGGGCGTTCATGCCGAGCATGGCCCCGGTCTCCTCGGCCGTCTCCCCGTGGCTCACCTGGGTGCTGCTGCCGTCGACGATGACGGGGCATGCGCCGAGGCGCGCCGCGGCGCCCGCCCACGAGGACTTGGTGCGCGTCGACTGGTCGAAGAAGAGCGCGTAGTAGAGCTCGTCGTTGAAGATCGGCGTCTTGATGCCCATGGCGTCGAAGGCGGAGAAAGCGCGGGCCAGCCCCAGCAGGGCC
This sequence comes from uncultured Myxococcales bacterium, assembly GCA_964594295.1. Taxonomy (GTDB): domain Bacteria; phylum Myxococcota_A; class UBA9042; order UBA3505; family UBA3505; genus CAZQPP01. The sequence goes on from CAZQPP010000821.1 coordinate 1,087, forward strand.
TGGATCTCGCGCTCGCTGGCGTCCTTCGTGAGCAGCAGGCTCTCTCCGACGAAGGAGCGGAGCCCCTTGGGGTCGAGCTGATCGAGGGCGTGGCGCAGGGCCTTCTTCTTCGCGGGCAAGGCGTCCTCCGGTTGTGCGACCGGCCGGCGCTATAGCACCGCGCGCGTACACGGGTCCAGCCCGATACCTCCTCTTCGGGGGGGCAGGAGCCCGGCGCCATCGGGAACAGCCCGTCCCCTGATTTGACCGGCGTTTCCGCTACTTAGCCGTTGACCTCAGGGTCCCCGTCGCTACAATCAGTCTTGTCCGCCCTCGGGCGGCGCGTGGGTAGCAGCCTGGCATGAGAGAAGGAGCCTGGCCGAAGGCTCGCTCGGGAGATCTCTCCTGCCGGCGTCATGGGCAAAAGGAGAACAGCCGTGAAGCCAGGGAAGACTCTGTCCGTGTTGTCCGTGCTCTGTCTGTGCCTCCTCCCCCGTCCCGGCCGGGCCTCGTCGCAGGAGACGGCGTGGATGCAGCAGTCGGCCGCGGAGATCAAGGACATGTGCCGGTTCGGGGGCAGCGTCTTCCGGAACGAGTCCACGGGGACCGTCACCTGCAAGAAGGACTTCACGAGGACGACCCCCATCGGGAAGGTCAAGCTCGGCTGCGAGCTCGAGGCGACGCCCTCGGCGGACGCCAACGACGAGTGCAGCGCGGACCTCAAGTGCAAGGCCTACTCGTGGCTCACGAAGGTGCCCTGCGGCGTGGGCCTCGACATCACGTGCGCTGTGAAGTGCAAAGAGGGCTGCAGGGAGCAGGGCGGCCCCTCGGACTGCGAGATCCAGTACTGCCAGGTCGACTCGGGGTGCGAGGTCGGGATGCAGTGCAACTTCCCCCTCAAGAAGGTGCCGGGGATTGGAGAGCTCAAGGTGATCGGCTTGAGCCTCCAGGGCTGCAACCTGAGCTGTCAGAGGCTGATGAGCGAGGTGTTCCAGGGCTGGTACTCGAGCGAGCCCATCATGGACAGCTGCAAGTACTGCCTCACGCTCCAGGTCCCGGGTCTCCCCAGCTACCTGAGCACGGGCGTGACGTGCTGCATCAAGGGGCCCGCCGGCGTCGCCAACAGCGGCTACAAGTGCCAGGAGCTGAGCTGCGACTTCAGCATGGCGGGGCGGACCTGCTCGGGGGCGCTGAGCTGCGACGACTGCACCGCGAGCGGCGCGTGCACACCCGAGGCCGAGGTCGACCTGTGCCTGTCCTGCGACAAGACCCCCTACTTCGACGCGACCGATCCCGGCGCGTGCGCGTCCCTCTCCGACATAGGCAACGTCATGGGCGCGGGCTGCAATCTCGACGACATCGGGTGCGCCATCGACTACCGGAAGTGCACGGATCCGGACAACAACTACGCCTACGACATCGGCAGGATCAAGACCGCGTGGAACAACTTCTGCGAGTGCAAGTGGCTAGCCTGCACGAAGAGCGTGCCCGCAGGCGGCGTCACCAGCTCCGAGTGCTACACCGCCCTGAACAGGTGCAAGACAGCAAAGGACTGCACCATCAGGATGATCAGCGGGGATTGCAGCGGCAAGCAGGTGGGCGGCCCCGAGTCCTGCGAGTACACGATCAAGGAGTGCAACGACGCGGGCAGGTGCAAGACCGAGGAGCTCGACTGCCCGAAGAGGCGCCTCTGGACCAACGAGGTCGACTACTGCGCCGAGCCCATCTGTCACCACTTCCAG
>CAZQPP010000822.1:0-2799 GCA_964594295.1 uncultured Myxococcales bacterium
GGTGGGGCTGCAGCTCCACCAACAGCTTCGCGTGGGGCATCTGCAGCGACTCGAGGTGGGCCTCCACGGCCGCTACCAGGCCGGGGGTCGTTGCCGCGCGGGCCTCTCGCAGGTCCTTGGCGCGAGCGTCGAGGCGCTGGCGCGCCGCCGCCACGGCTTCGTCGGCGTGGCTGAGATCGTCGTCGAGGCTCTCGAGAGCGGCTTGCTCGCGGCGCGCTGCGGCGATGTGATCGAGCAGCTCTTCGGCCTCGCATCCGAGGGAGCGGCGCAGGCGCCTGAGCTCCTCGAGGCGGGTCTCGGCGGCCGCGCGCTCGGCCGGGTCCGCTTCGACTCCCTCGCCATAACGAAGCACCTCGCGCGCGAGCTCGGAGGCCTGCTCCTGCAGGGCGAAGAAGCGCTCGGCGAGGGGCTCGCCCTGATCGGGGTCGAGGCGGGCGATCTGGCGGGCGGCGGAGGACCCGGCGGCGAGCACCTCCGCGGCGCAGCCGTCGGCCTCGTCCAAGAGCCCGTAGAGCCGTGCCGCTGCGGCCTGGAGGTCTTCGGCGTGGATCATGCGGGTCCAGCGGGCTTCGAGGTGCTCCTCCTCGCCGACCTCGGGAGCGAGGGCGTCGGCCCGGGAGAGCAGGTCTCGAAGCTCGTCTGCTCGCTCGGCGCGCTCCCTGGCCGACCCGGCCAACGCCTGCCTGTGCGCGAGAGCCTCGCGCCACTCCAGATACGCGCTCCGGTAGCGCCCCGCGGCCGGCGCGACCGCCGGCGCCGAGTCGAGGAGCTCGCGGTGAGTCGTCGGGTCGAGCAGCCGCACGTGGTCGTGCTGGCTCGTGAGGTCTACGAGCAGGGGGCGCAAGGGGTCCAGGGTGCGCAGCGGCACGGGCGCACCGTTCACCTGGAGGGTACCCCTGCCGGAGCGGCGCACGATCCTCCTGAGCACGAGGCGCTCGGGCTCGTCGGGGTCTGTGAGCTCGGCCTCGTCGAGTCGGGAGAGCAGCTCGTGGCCCTCGGGAATTCGAAAGACGGCGCTGACCTCGGCCCGCTCCTCACCCTCTCGGATGAGATCGCCGCGCGCCCGACCGCCGAGGGCGAAACGCAGGCTCTCTACGAGCAGGGACTTGCCCGCGCCCGTCGCCCCAGTGAGCACCACCAGGCCGCCCGGGAGCTCGACTTCCACCGAGGCGAGGGTGGCTACGTTTCGGGCGTTGAGGTGCTCGATCATCGGCTTGGGGTAGCGCAGGGGAGCGGGCGTGGCAATCGCCGGGCTTGACCGTCGCGTCCGCGTGCCTTAAATGCGCGCCTTCGCGGTCTCAGAGTCGATGCCATCAAAGGAGCTCCATGTCCGAGGTGATGATTCAGGTCTCCGAGCTTCACAAGAACTACGGAGATTTCGAAGCACTGAAAGGTATCTCCTTCTCGATCCCCAAGGGACAGGTCGTTGGTTTCTTGGGGCCCAACGGTGCCGGGAAGACCACGACGATGAAGATCGTCACGGGCTACCTGGCACCCACGACCGGAGCGATCGTGGTCAACGGCCTCGACGCCTACGAGCACAGCCTCGAGGTCCGAAACCACATCGGCTACCTGCCGGAGAACAACCCGCTCTACTCGGAGCTCGTCGTCTTGGACTTCCTGCGCTTCGCCGCCGACATGCGGGGCATCCCGAAGGCCCGCGCCGACGAGCGCATCAAGGAGGTCGGCGCGCGCTGCGGCCTGCAGGAGGTCATCGGGCGCACCATTGGCGAGCTCTCCAAGGGCCTCCGCCAGCGGGTCGGGCTCGCGCAAGCGCTTCTGCACGACCCGCCCCTGCTCATCCTCGACGAGCCGACCAGCGGCCTCGACCCCAACCAGATCGTCGAGATCCGAAACCTCATCCGCGAGCTCGGCGAGGATCACACGGTCATCCTCTCGACCCACAACCTGCCCGAGGTCATGCAGGTCTGCAGCCGGCTGATCATCATCCACCGCGGGAGCATCGTGGCCGACGGCACCCCCGACGAGCTCCAGCAGAACGAGCTCCGCAGCGCCTCCATCGTGCTCGAGGTCCAGAAGAACGGGGCCTCTGCGGAGGACATGGGAGAGCGCATCAGGGGCGCCGTCAGCGTCAGCGAGCTGAGCCACGAGGAGCGGGAGGACGTGCTGCGCTTCAAGATCCACCCCGGCTCCGACCACGACCCGCGAAACGCCATCTTCAGGCTCGCCTCCGAGCAGGGCTGGGCGGTCAACGAGCTCTACCGCGATGTCTTGGACATCGAGGGCATCTTCCACCGCCTGACCCAGGACTGAGCGGAACGTCGCAGCCGCCGGGCGCGAGCCCGGCCGCACAACCACACGGGGACGCCATGCGAACAGCAATGGTAATCGCCAAACGCGAGTACATGTCCTTCCTGACCCAGCCGGTGGCGTACATCGCCATGGCTGTCTTCCTGGTCATCGCCGGGGCGGTCTTCTTCTTCGTCGAAGACTTCTTCGAGGCGAACCAGGCCAGCCTGCGCGTCTTCTTCGAGTGGGCGCCGGTGGTCTTCATCCTCTTCCTGCCGGCGATCTCGATGCGCCTGCTCGCCGAGGAGCGGCGTTCGGGGACCCTGGAGCTGCTCATCACCTTGCCCGTGCGCGACATCGACGTGGTCGTGGGCAAGCTCATCGGCGCGACGCTCTTCCTGGCGACGACCCTGGCCGTGACCCTCGTCTACCCGGTGGTCGTGGCGGCCCTCGGCGAGCCCGACCTGGGGCCCATCATCGGCGGCTTCTTCGGCCTGCTCCTCGTGGGCATGGCCTACCTGTCGCTCGGGCTGATGGCCAGCTCCTGGA
>CAZQPP010000823.1:0-2793 GCA_964594295.1 uncultured Myxococcales bacterium
ACCGAGTTCTGCACCAACGAGTGCTCGGAGGGCTCCAGCCGTTGCGGCGGCGGCGGCGTCCAGGGCTGCGGAAACTACGACGACGACCCCTGCACCGACTGGGGCACGGCGGTGCTCTGCCCCGAAGGCCAGCACTGCGAGAACGGCTCCTGCACCGGCACTGCCTGCACCGACGACTGCACGGCCGGCACCGGGCGCTGCGTCGAGGGCGGCCTGCAGACCTGCGGCAACTTCGACGACGACGCCTGCCAGGACTGGTCCTCGCCCACCCCGTGCGAGACCGGCACCGTCTGCCAGAACGGCGCCTGCGTGCCCTTCACGGTGGACTGCACCTCCAACGACGACTGCCAGGAAGGCTTCGTCTGCGTGGACACCAAGTGCGTGCCCAGCAACCGCTGCGGGAGCAACGACGACTGCGCCGAGGGTGAGCGCTGCAACACGCTGACCGGCGCCTGCGAGCCCGTCGGCACCAGCGAGTTCCACGTCGGCGACGGCTGCGCCACCGACGCGGACTGCGGCGAGGGCATGAGCTGCACGGTGGCCGGCTTCACCGGCTACTGCACCCAGGCCTGCGGCCCCGACGTCGAGTGCCCCGTCGGCTCTACCTGCTACCCCGTCGACGCCGACAACGTCATCTGCCTGCGCGACTGCGCGACGGCCGAGGGCTGCGACGAGGGTCAGATCTGCGTGCAGACCGGCGCCGGCGATCTCGGCGGCGCCTGCGTGCCCGCGCAGTGCACCGACGACACCGGCTGCGACGAGGACCCGCTCCTGACCGAGCGCTGCGTGGACGGCATGTGCGTGGTCGACGACGAGTGCGACACGGCCACGGCCGAGGGCTGCCCCGAGGGCATGGTCTGCATCTCCCACCTCGGCTACGGCGTCTGTCGCGCGGGCTGCACCGTCTTCGAGGGCTGCGCCGACAGCGAGATCTGCATCCCCACCGGCACCGGCGCCGAGGGCTTCTGCTACCCCGGCGGCGAGGGCACGGCCGGCACCCCCTGCGAGAGCTTCTCCGATTGCGCGAGCGGCCACATCTGCGTCGTCGACGCCCTCGGCAACGGCCGCTGCCGCACGTCCTGCGACCTCACCGTGGAGGAGAACCCCTGCGGAGAGGGCGCCGAGTGCATCGCCCTCCAGGGCGGCGGTGACGTCGGTGTGTGCGCTGCGAGCTGCGAGTCCGAGTGCGCGGCCGGCGACGTGCGCTGCAACGGCAACGCCATCAACATGTGCGAGCAGACCGACGACGACATCTGCCTCGAGTGGGGCATGGACCTCCCCTGCGGTGAGGGCCAGACCTGCGACGACCAGCTCGGTGAGTGCGTCGCCATGTGCACCACGGACGAGGAGTGCACCACCACACCGCTCCTCCCGCGGAGCTGCGTGGGAGGCACCTGCGTCTTCCAGAGCCAGTGCGACCCCGGCACCGGCGAGGGCTGCCCCGACACCGAGAACCAGGAGTGCTTCATCGCCAACTCGGGCGGCACCGCCGGCGTCTGCCTCGAGACCTGCGAGCCCCTCGACCAGGACTGCTCCGACGAGAACGCCGCGTGCGTGATGTACTCGAGCATCTCGGTCTGCCAGGCCCCCGGCACCATCCCCAACGGGGAGATCTGCAGCGGCGTCGCCGGCTCCTGCCTCAAGGGCTCCGCCTGCTTCCTCGAGGGCTACGACGACGACACCGGCGACCCCATCGCCCGCTGCCGCGCGCTCTGCGACGTCGGTGACGGAGACCCGGCCTGCCCCGAGGGCGACCAGTGCGTGGAGCTCGGCATCGACGAGCGCCTCGGCCTCTGCCACGTGCAGTGCGAGAACGAGTGCGAGATCGAGGGCAACCAGATCTGCGGTGCCGGCGGCGGCCTCCAGATCTGCGGCCAGTTCGACGACGACCTCTGCCTCGACCTCGGCGAGGAGTTCCCGTGCCCCAACGAGGGCGAGACCTGCGATCCCGAGTACAACGTCTGCCGCGTCTTCTGCGACGAGGACACTGACTGCGACCAGACCGGCGTCTACAGCCTGGTCTGCAACCTCGAGACCAACCGCTGCGAGGTCGCGAGCAACTGCACTCCGGGTGAGGCCTGCGGTGCTGAGAGCGCTGGAACCTGCGTCCCGCGCGATCCCACCGGCGAGACCGTGCCCGACCCGGGCTACTGCCTCACGCCCTGCGATCCTCTCGCCCAGGACTGCCCGACCGACGACGGCGTCTGCGAGTGGTTCCCGACGGGAGTCGCCGAGGGCTTCGTCTCCACTGTTGCGTTTGTCTGCCTGCGCGACAGCGGCGCCCAGTTCGGCGAGCTCTGCCAGATGACCTGCTCCGAGGGTTTGTCCTGCGTCTCCTTCACCAACGCGGAGACCGGCGAAAACTTCAACGCGTGCACCTACTACTGCGACCGGACCGCGGATCCCACGACCTGCCCCGACCCGCTGAGCTGCATCGAGATCACGATGTTCAACAGCGAGACCGTCGGGATCTGCGCCAACGCCGGCGGCGAGTAGGCGTCAACCACCCGATCTAGGGAGTCTTCGGGCCCGGCCGCGCCAAGCGCGGTCGGGCCCGTTGCTTTTTGGGCGCTGGACGATCGCCCGTCGGTTGCGGCAAGCTGCTCTGCCTGACCAGCCGGGAGCGCGAGGGTGAGTCTCAGCGACAACAACGCAGACAGAATCGCCGGGCAGAGCCCGCCGTTCATCGGCCGCAGCCCGCCGCGGGTCGACGTGCGCGCCAAGGACACGGGCGAGACCCGGTACGTCGACGACGTGCCCGTCGAGGGCCTCTGGTACGGGGCTACCGTGCGG
>CAZQPP010000824.1:0-2770 GCA_964594295.1 uncultured Myxococcales bacterium
CCCCCGAGCCGTCGCTCTTGCAGGTCCAGGTCCCCGTTGCGCAGTCGTCGGCGTCCGCCCCGTCGCAGGCCTGGCCGAGGTCTGGGAAGTCCTCATCGGTCTCACCGTCGCAGTCGTCGTCGAGGCCGTTGCAGGTCTCGGTGCCGGACTGGTCGCCGCTGCCACCCGCGCGGGTCGAGCAGACCGACGCGGACGTGCTCGCGCACTCGACCACCCCGGCGGCGCACTCGCCTTCGGCCGGGCAGACGTCGCCTACCGACAGCGTGCCCTCCTGGCGGTCCTCGAGCTCGAAGCCCTCGTCCACGGCTCCGTCGCAGTCGTCGTCGGACTCGTTGCAGACCTCGGCTATGTCCGCAGGGGTGTCGTTCGTGCACTCGAGGGCCGTGCCGTCGGCCTTGCAGACCCAGGTCCCGTTGGTGCACTCGTCGCTGTCCGCGCCGTCGCAGGCGCCGCCCTTGTCTTCGAAGTCCTCGTCGGTGTCACCGTCGCAGTCCTCGTCGTTGCCGTCGCAGGTCTCGACGTGCCCGGTGTCGTAGCACTCGGTGCCGTTCGTCAGGCGCATGAGGAAGGCGTCGCCTCCGCCGGCGTAGGAGTTGTCGGCTCCGCCCGAGACCCACCCGGCCGAGTAGGTGCTCCCTGCGAGGTAGACGGCATTGTCCGGGCCGGGCACGACTCCGTGACCCAGCTCGACGCCGCTTCCACCCTGGTAGCTCGACCACTGCGCCACCCCCGCAGCGCCGAACGCCGCCACGAATGCGTCCTTGCTGCCGTCGAGGCGGTCGTCGAGGCCGCTCCGGGCCCAGCCGGCCGCCGAGCTCCAGCCGGTGACGAGGATCTGGCCGCCCGCCCCCAGAGCCAGGCTGGCAGCCGAGCCGCCGTCCGCCCCGCCGAATGGGGTCGCCCAGCTCACAGAGCTCCCGTTGGCCGCGATCTCGGCCACGAAGGCGGTGCGCGTGCCCGCGGGGGCGGGGCCCGTGCCGGCCCACGCGGCGTTGTCGGTCCAGCCGCAGATCAGGACGTCGCCGCCGCCGTCGAGCGCCACGTCGAGGGCGACCTCCCCACCTGCTCCGCCGACGAAGCTCGACCAGGTGACGGCGCCGGCGGCGGTCGTCAGCTCGGCGACGAAGCCGTCCGAGCTGCCGCCCTGGTAGCTCGTCTCGTAGCCGCCCGAGGCCCAGCTCCCGCCGCTGGTGCTGCCCGACACCAGGACCCGGCCGCCTGCTCCGTCGACGGCCAGCCCGTAGGCGATCGTCGTGGTCCCGGCGGCTCCGAGCTGCACCAGCCACGGCCGGGATTGGCCGCTCGCGCTGACCTTGGCCACGAACGCCCGGGGCGGGTCGCCCGTGTTGCCTGCGACGTAGACGTAGCCTGCGCCGTCGACGGCGACGGCCCGTGCCTCGTCGGGGCCCGACTCGCCGAGGTAGGTGCTCCACTGGAGGCTCCCGTCCGATGAGTAGCGCGCGAGGAATGCGTCCACGCCCCCGTCGTAGGCGATGTCGAAGCCACCCGAGGCCCAGCCGCCGGAGTCCGTGCTCCCTGCCACGTAGACGCTGCCGTCGCCGTCCACCGCGAGGCCGTTCCCCTCGTCGGCGCCGGAGCCGCCGAGCTGCCGCTGCCAGAGGACCTGCCCCTCGGCGCTCAGCTTCTTCAAGAATGCGTCCCACGTGCCCTCCAGCTGACGGGCGATGCTCGACCCGGTGGTCCCGACCACGTGGAGGTTGCCGGCCGCGTCGGCATCGAGGCCTCCGTGGCCCGCCCTCTCGTAGCCCTCGAGCCCGGCGTAGCTCCCCCACTCCACCCGCGGAGCGTTCGCCGCGCAGGCGCGGCCGCCGGCCTCGTTGACGCACTCGACCGCCGAGCCGTCAGCGCGGCAGGTGAAGGTGCCGTTGGCGCAGAGGTCGACGTCCCCGCCGTCGCAGGTCTGCCCCCTGGTGGGGAAGTCCTCGTCGGTGGAGCCGTCGCAGTCGTCGTCGAGCCCGTTGCAGACCTCGGTCACGTCCACGGTGCCCTCGTTGACACACTCCACGTCGCTGCCGTCGGCCTTGCAGGTGAAGCTCCCGTTGGCGCACTGGTCGCTGTCCGTGCCGTCGCAGGGGGCGGCCTTCGTCGGGAAGTCCTCGTCGATCTCCGCGTCGCAGTCGTCGTCGGCGCCGTTGCAGATCTCTGCGATGCCGGCGGGGCTCTCGACACCGCACTCGACACCCGTGCCGTCGGCCTTGCAGACGAGCACGCCGTTCTGGCACTGGTCGGCGTCCGGCCCGTCACACGCGACGCCCTTCGTCGCGTAGGTCTCGTCGGTCTCCCCGTCGCAGTCGTCGTCGAGGTCGTTGCAGGTCTCGGTGACGCCCACCGGCGACTCGTTGACGCACTCGAGCCCGCTGGCGTCCGGCTTGCAGGTCCACGTCCCGTTCGCGCACTGGTCCGAGTCCGCCCCGTCGCAGGCGCTCCCCAAGAGCTGGAAGTCCTCGTCCGTGTCGCCGTCGCAGTCGTCATCCACGCCGTTGCAGATCTCCGCGATGTCTAACAAGGTCTCGTTGACGCACTCCACCCCGCTCCCGTCCTCCTTGCACGTAAACGTCCCCTTCTAGCAGGAGTCCGTGTCGGCGCCGTCGCAGGCCTCGCCGAGATCCGTGAAGGTCTCGTCGGTGTCACCGTCGCAGTCGTCGTCCGCGCCGTTGCAGATCTCCGCGATGTCTACCGTGCTCTCGTTGACGCACTCGACCCCGCTCCCGTCGTCCGTGCACGTATGGGTCCCGTTCGCGCAGCTGTC
>CAZQPP010000825.1:0-2766 GCA_964594295.1 uncultured Myxococcales bacterium
GGCATTCTTGTTTCTCAAGACTCGTCTGCGTGGCCCATACCCCCCAAACCCAGGTAGTACGTGTCAGGCGGCAACTGGAAGGGCTTTCTGCACGACGCAGGGGCGCTCTTGAACACGGCGATCAGGCTGGCGCTGGAGGCTTCTGGTGCGTCACCCGTGCGTCACGCGCAGAGCGTGGGCACGGCAAATCTGCGTAATCTCGCTAGGTTGTGCGTCGTCCTGTGCCAAAACCCGATCGAGCCCCTCTCGACCCCCAACACCATGCCCCACGATGCTGGGGGTGATCACGATCGACCCCGCTCGCGACCACCCTGAGCCCAATCACGGGCTGAACGCTCGCTACCTCGTGCCTATGGCCGGCCCGCGATTCCTCAACGTTGGGCTCAGCACGCAGTTTGGCTGCCGCCCAGGTGGACCCAGAACCCGCGCGCGCGCACGGCCCTCGTTCAAGCTGCCTCGCGGTAGTAGAAGCTGAGCAGGCCACCGAGGCGCTCCCGCCGTCGCACAGGGCCGGTTCCCTCTTCCGCGTCGGTGTTTGCCGGTGCGATGATCCGATTTCCAAGGCCCTGGTGGTGTCTCTCGCTGTGGTAATGCGCGACGTACTCTCGGACGGCGCGCCGAAGGTGCTCTTCGCCGAGCGGGACTATTCGGCTGAGGCATTCGGACTTGATGGAGAGCACGAAGCGTTCGGCGTGTGCATTGAGGTCCGGGCTCCTCGGCGGCAACCGCACGATCTTGCACCCACTGTCCTTCAGGATCTGCCTGAACGCGGTCGTGTACAACGGGTCCCTATCCAGGATGAGGTGCCTGGTGTGGCGGAGGAAGCCGTCGTCGCAGTCCGTCAGGTTGCGGCCGATCTGCAGCATCCACCCGCCGTGGGGGTCAGCTGTGATGCCACCGACCACCACCTTCCGGGTCTTGAGCTCAATGACGAAGAACACCCAGTACCGGACCAGCCCGAACAGCGTCAGCACCTCGACCGTGAAGAAGTCCGCCGCCGCGATGGCGTCCCAATGCGTCTTGAGGAAGGCCGCCCAAGTCGTGCGCTCGCCACGCTCGGGCGCGGGCTCGAGACCGTGATCGAGGAGGATGCGCTTGATGGTGTTGCGACCGATGTCGTGGCCGATGTGGTGCAGAGCCCCACGAAGCCTTGTGTACCCCCAGCGAGGATTGGCTCTGGCCATCGTCAGGACAAGCTCGATGATGTCCTCCTTGGTCCTCGGCCGACCAGGACCGCGCTTTCTCGATCCGTCGTACTTCTTCGCGACGAGCTTGCGGTACCAGCCCAGGATGGTGTCCGGTGTGACGATGCCGGCCACGCCTGCGAGGGCCTTCCGGCCCAACGCCCTGCCCTTCACAGCCAAGCGGCGGCGTTGCGCATCGGTCAGCCGAAGGCGGCGCCCCCCGAGCTGCTCACGGAGGACGGCGTTCTCCTCGCGAAGGTAGATGATTACGGCCTCCTGCTCGCGGTTGACCCACCCAGCGAAGACAAGGAAGAGAAACTGAAGAGGCGCGAGGGACGGCTTCATGGGGCGAAGATCGCCCGGGCGGAACCTCGAAGCAAGGTGCCTGTCGCAGACCCTGGAGGCCCGTACCGAGCCAGTGGGCGACGAGCCTGGACCGCAGACCGCCCCTCGAAAGCTTCGCGGTTCTCGATGGATCGAGTTTTGGCACAGGACGACCATGAGATTGGCGTTCGCCTGGCTTGTCATCGCACCCTCCCCTTGACCATGGTGTCAACGCATGCCACCATGGTGCCGTGAATCGGAAGCACAAACGCACTCTCGCCCATGTCTTCGAAGACCCAACGCGCTCAGACATCGCATGGAGGAGCATCGAGGCCCTTCTCCTCGCGCTTGATGCCGACGTGTCAGAAGGACGCGGCTCGCGCATGCGGGTCGCCCTCAACGGCGTCCGCGCCGTCTTCCACCGCCCGCACCCCCAGAAGGAGACATCTCGCGGAGCAGTCCTGTCCGTTCGCCGATTCCTCAAGGAAGCAGGAGTAGACCCATCATGATGGAGTACAAGGGCTACGTTGGAAGAGTCGACTTCGACGCCGAAGCCGGCCAGCTGCACGGCGAGGTGGTCAACACCCGCGATGTCATCACTTTCGCCGGCTCCTCTGTCGAAGAAGTCAGGCAGGCCTTCGAAGACTCCATTGACGACTACTTGGAGTTCTGTCGAGAGCGCGGAGAGGCACCCGACAAGCCTTTCTCTGGCAAGTTCTCCCTGCGCCTCACTCCAGAACTTCACAGGGAGGTTTACGTGCAAGCTCGCCTTGCCAACAAGAGCCTCAATGCTTGGGTCGCGCACGCGCTGCAGGAAGCGGTCGGGCGAAACGCCGCGTAGTCCGGCTGCTGCCGCTGTTTCATCGCTGCCACGACGCCTCCCAATGACCACGCCTGACCACATCCGCGCGCACCGCCACTGCCGCCATCACCGAGAGGAACTGGAGTCCGGCGTCAAGTGCGGCTGTTTCTGTTGCCTGGCTATCTTCCCTCCATCCGAGATCCGCGAATGGGTCCACACTCGCGAAGGAGTTGGACGAACGGCGCTCTGCCCGCGATGCGGCATCAACTCCGTCATCGGCTCGGAGTCCGGCTACCCGGTCTCCAAAGAGTTCTTGGCCGAAATGGAAGGCCACTGGTTCAGGACGACCGCCAAGAAGATCCGCGCAAGTACCGGGAAGTAGGCAAAAAACTGCACCGAACAAGGCGCTGCAGCCGACAAATTGAGGCTACGGATCCTGGAAGCGAAGGTCGTCTG
>CAZQPP010000826.1:0-2765 GCA_964594295.1 uncultured Myxococcales bacterium
TCCAACCCGGTCAGCGTCACGAGCTCGGTGGTCGCCAACGGCGCCGTGACCGTGACGAGCGGCAGCTCGGTCCAGGTGTCGTCGAACGCGGACTTCAACTCCACCCTCACGATGACCGGCGGCACCCTCGACGTGCTCGGCAGCGCCGACATCGCCTTCCCCGTCACCATGAGCTCGGCCGCCAGCCTGACGGTAGGCTCCACCACCACCACCGGCTCGTCGATCACCGCCAGCGGCGGGTCCACGCTCTCGCTGGCCGGCCTCGACATCAGCGCCTACGTCTCCTTGTCCGGCAGCTCCTCCATGACGGCAAGCGACGGCCTGATCAACGGCGACCTCTTGCTGAACGACTCGACACTCAACGCAACCGGCGCCGTGACCTTCGACAGTGACATCGACGTGGTCTCCGGCGGCAGCCTGACGATCGGCGGGTCGTCGATGATCGAAGGCGACATCGACGTGACCGGCGCCTCCTCCTTCAGCTTCGCCTCGATCGTCGCCGACGGGCGGCTCACCGTGGGCTCCGGCTCGACGGTGACCGGCACGGGCGCCTGGTTCGACAGCCACCTGCCGAGCGTCGACAGCTCCACCTACACGGTCACCACGACCTACGCCAATGGCCTTATCACGCTGCAAGCGAACACCATCCTGCCGGACACCAGCCTGCGGATCGACCCGGGCAAGCGTGTGACCCTCAACGGCTACCGCCTCGAGATCGGCGGAGACCTCTACGTCGAGATCTCCAACACCACCAACGACGGGCTGCGCCTCATCAACTCGAACGACGTGATGATAGTGGGCGGCAACGCCACCTTCGACAGCCGGACCCACAACTACAGCGCCACGAGCGAGAACAACTTCACGGCGGGTGAGATCCACTTCCGCGGGGACTTCCTCCAGACGAGGGAGGACCAGTACTCGGCTGCCAAGTCCTTCCTCGTCACCGGGACCGAGGTCTACTTCGACGGGAGCGTGGCTCAGGACGTGGACTTCGACACGCCCGGCAACGGCGTCTCGCGTCTCCACGACGTCAACGTGACGAACACCACCGGCGTCAGCTTCGACTCGAACGTCTGGGCGGACGGAGACCTCGATCTCCCGGGCATCCTCACCGTGGCCGGGAGCACCCTGGACCTCGTGGGCACCATGACCCTCCGCAGCACCGGCACGCTCAACAACAACGGCACGATAAACGTCGGCGGCTGCGTCAAGGAGCAGGGCCACACGATCAACGGCACGGACCCCTGCCCGTAATCAAGGGATCTACATGATGGATGCGAGAACTACCCCGACGCGGACCTGTGTGCGCGGTCGCCTGCTCCTGATCGCCGTCCTCTGCTGTAGCGTAATCTCGTGCGGCGAGAGCACGGACATCACGAGCTCGGGAGGGGCCGAGGCCGTCGCCGACGTGCCGCCGGTGATCGGTGGAGACGTCGCCACGGATCCCGGGACGGGCGAGCGCGACATCGTGCACTTCCCGGACACGACGGTCGAGGACGCGGAGGACTTCGGGCCGCAGGATGCGGCCACCGGCGAAGGCGCCGACACCCCCGCGGTGCCCGAAGACGTGCCGGAGGAGCCCCTCCCCGCGGAGACGTGCCGAAAGGACAGCGACTGCCCGAGCGCCGTCTGCGTGCCTCTGGACGACGAAGGTGTCTGCGCGACCCTCTGCGCGCCCGACGAGCCCTGCCCTGACGGCTGGTCCTGCGAGCGTCTCGACTGGCTCCCCGCCGAGAGCATGATCTGCCTGCCGGAGACGCCCCTGCTCTGCCGTCCCTGCCGCGGGCCGGAGGGGTGCCGCGCCCAGGGAGCCGAGCCCGACGCCCTGTGCGTCGACTTCGGCGGGACCGACGGTCACTTCTGCACCTACCCCTGCGCCGAGTCCATCGGCTGCCCCGCGGGCTACCGCTGCGACACCGCGCGAGCCGTGCCGGTTTGCATGCCCTTCGAAGAGCAGTGCTCGTGCACCCCGGAGCACGAGGACGTCGAGAGCCTGTGCTGGAACCCCGACCCCGAGGACGGCTGCCCGGGCGTGCGCATGTGCAGAGAGGGGGTGCTCCTCGAGTGCAACGCGCCGACCCCGAAGCCGGAGATCTGCAACGGCGCCGACGACGACTGTGACGGCCGCACCGACGAGGAGACCGGCGGCGACCGCTGCACCCTCGTCAACAACCACGGCGTCTGTGAAGGGATCATGGTCTGCAGCAACGGCGAGCCGCGCTGCAGCGGACACGTGCCCGCGAAGGAGGAGTGCAACGGCGTCGACGACGACTGCGACGGAGAGGTGGACGAGAGCTTCCCGGAGGACTGCGACCCGGACGACAGCGACGGGGACGGGCACCCCGATCCCGTGGACAACTGCCCGGAGGTCCCCAACCCCGACCAGGCCGACCTCGACGGCGACGGCCTCGGCGACCTCTGCGACCTCGACGACGACGCCGACGGGGTGCTCGACCTCGCGGACAACTGCCCGAGGACCCCGAACTCGCGCCAGGAGGACATCGACGGCGACGGTGACGGCGACGCCTGCGACGACGACGACGACGACGACGGGCTCCTCGACACGGAGGACAACTGCCCCAAGACCCCCAACTCGGGGCAGGAGGACATGGACGCCGACGGCCGGGGCGACGCGTGCGACCAGGACAAGGACGGCGACGGAGTGCTCAACGACGAGGACAACTGACCAGCTACGCCCAACACCGACCAGACCGACCTCGACGCGGACGGCATGGGCGACGACTCCGACCCGGACCACGACGACG
>CAZQPP010000827.1:0-929 GCA_964594295.1 uncultured Myxococcales bacterium
GGAATTCATGCGTGAACTGCGCCGCGAAATGGACGCCATGACGCAGAAGCAGGGGAGGAAGCGGATCGAGATATCTGCCTGCGTCTCCAACAGGGAGGAGAACTTCATCCACGGTCTCGACCTCGAGACGATCATCGGAGAAGAGCTGATAGATACGCTGATTCCCTACACCTCGGCCCCGGGACTGGACAGCTCTGCCGAGGCGTGGCGCACGGCAGAGGAGGTCGCCTACTTCGTGTCGCTGACCCAGGGCACGGCGTGCACGCTGTCCATGAGCCTGCTGCCGCGACACCTGAGTCCGGAGGACTACCGCCGCAAGGTGGCCCTGCTCTACGGGGCCGGTGTCGAGAGTTTCTTCTTTTGGGATTCGGCGGGATCTTGGGGGCGGGCGAACTTCAGTCCCTCGTGGGAGGCATTGCGGCGCCTGGGGCACCGCGAGGAAGTGGAGGAGTGGGTGCGCTCGGGAGAGCCGAGTCTGCAGCGGGAGCCGATGCCGGTGCGCCGGCTGGGAGGCTACGATCTGTCCTATCAAACGCCGGGGTGAGGGCACGGCTTTGTCGCTTCGCGACTTCGCCTAGCCGCCGGTTCCCGGCTGATGCCCAAATGTCCCTGCGGGACACTCCGGGAACCGGCGGCCTGTTTACGGCTATTGCTGTCTCCGTCGCCGGCACGTCCTCGGCGGAAGGGAGGTCCATCTTGCGTCGTCGTCATCTGTGGGTCGCCGTCCTCGTGCCGTTCCTAGCGCAGGAGACCGGCGCCGACCGTCTGGAACTGATCCGCTACACGAACCTGTGGACGCAGTCGCCGGTGCGCAGCGCCGACGCTGCGGGAGTGACCTACCTGGCGGACCGCGGCCACCTGCTGATCACCGACTCCGAGATCAGCGAGTACGGCGAGCACGCCGATCCCGCCACAAACGAGCGCGTCTT
>CAZQPP010000827.1:953-2763 GCA_964594295.1 uncultured Myxococcales bacterium
CGTGGCCGGGGGGGCGCGCCTGGGGGCGTGGCGGGCGCCGCCGCCCGACCCGGCGCGCAGCGAGCCGGTGGGCATCGCCTGGCATCCCGCCGACGGCCACGTCTACATAACCGACGATGACGAGAAGCGCATCTTCCGCTACGCCTTCGACGGCACGCGCGCCTTCGGCCGGCCTCGGACATCGGCGCTGACCAGCTTCGACGGGCGCTACACCGACCCGGAGGGCATCGCCGTCGATCCCGCCACGGGCGATCTTCTCGTCGTTTCGGGTACCCGGGAGGAGCGTGTGCTGCGCTTCCGCTACGACGCCGGCGCCGATACCTTCGCCTTTGTCTCCGACTTTGCCATCGGCGCCCACATCGCCGACCCCGAGGGCATCGCCGTGCACCCCGTCAGCGGCCACGTGTTCACCATCGCCGTGGACGGCATCGCCGAGTTCACCGCCGCGGGCGGCTTTGTGCAGGTCTTCGACTATGGTTTCCTCAAAGGCACGGGCGTCACCTTCGTCCTGCCCGGGGGCGGCGCCTTCGCGCCGTCGTCAGACCCGAACGACGCGCGCGACGCCCTGTCGCTCTACGTCACCTGCCGCGGTGTCGACAACGGCCGCTTCCCGGCGGAGAACACCCTCGATGGCGGGCTGGCGGAGCTGCGTCTGGTGCGGGAGCGGGCGCTGTCGGCGCCGCGCCGCGTGCCCGAGGACCACGCCACGCTCCAGGCCGCCGTGGATGCCGCGTCCGACGGCGACACACTCTTTGTGGCGCCCGGGGTTCACGCCGGACCCGTCGACCTGGGCGCCAAGCGCCTGACCCTGGTGTCCGAGCACTTTCTCACGGGGGACCCGCAGGCCATCGCGGCCACCGTGATCGACGGCGGCGGCGGTGACTTCGTGCTGCGCATCGGCGATCTGGAGCGGCCCGGGGCCGGCGGCTCGCTGATCCACGGTTTCACGATCCGCAACGGCGACGACGGTATCACCTCCACCGACGCCTTCGACCTGGTCTACTGCCGGGTGACGGCGACGACGGACGGCATCGACTACGAGGGCGGCGGGGGCACGGTGCGCTACTGCCGCTTCGACCGCAACGGCGACGATGCCATCGACCTCGACGGCTCGACGGCGGCCCTCATAGAGCAGTGCGAGCTGGTGGACAACGGCGACGACGGCATCGAGATTCGCCTGCACCCGCACGCCGGGCCCGACACGCTGGACATCGTCGTGCGCGACAACCTCATCGCCGGCAACGGCGAGGACGGTATCCAGCTGATCGGGTACGACGAGGAGACGGCGCGGCGCTTCCTGTTTGAGGGCAACCGCATCGTCGGCAACGCCATGGCCGGCGTAGGCCTGATGTCGGGGGCGAACACGCGCGAGGATTACGAGGCGGCGCCGCTGCCGGAGCGCATGGTCATCGTGCACAACACCTTCGTCGACAACGACCACCACGTCACCGGCGGGGCCCGCGCCCTGGTGGCGAACAACCTTCTCGTCAGCGCTCGCGAGGTGGCCCTGAAGGGGCAGGTGGGCACGTCCCTGGTGACGCTGTGGGGCAACGGCGCCGAGACGGAAGACGTGGCGCAGGTGCAAGACGCGCTGCGGGCGCTGCCCGGCTTCGCGGGCGTGCACCACGGGTTGCGCGCAGGAAGTGCGGCCGTCGACGCCGGCCTGCGACAGGTTCACTGGCTGGGCACGTCGTGGGACCTGGCGCCCCCCGCCGAGATTCGCGGCCGCGGTCCGGATCTGGGCGCCCTGGAACGCTGGGTGGGAGCCGAGTGACGACGGCGCCGGAGATGCAGTTCACCACCCTGGGCC
>CAZQPP010000828.1:0-2736 GCA_964594295.1 uncultured Myxococcales bacterium
CCGCCGGCCGTTCCGTAAGGCCGGGCTCCGGGGCCACCGTGACCTCGATTGGTGCGTCCGTCGCCTCTGCCGGCACTCGCAGCTCGACGCCCGCGGTGGTGTCCTCCACTGTTGCCTCTTGGCCGCCCGGCACGAGCAGGGTCACGCCGCAGGCACCCAGGATCAACGGGTGTACGCAGGTATCGCTCAGCGCGTCGCAGATATCGGCCGTGCAAGGATCGTGGTCGTCGCACCCGCCACCGCATGGTCGCGGCCGGGCGCACGCGCCGCAGTAGAGCGGCGACCCGCAACCGTCGTCGGGAATGAGGCCACAACCTACGCTCAGCTCCGCGCAGGTATGGTGTACGCAGCTCGCATCGCAATCGGCTCTACAGGTGGTCTCGGTCTCCCGCAGGTCGGCGCAGGCGCTGCACACTCCGTCGCCGCAGTAGCCACAGTCCACCGGGCACGAGTCCCAGTCCTCTCCGCCCTCGCAGACGCAGTCCCCGCACGTCGGGAGGCAGTCGGTCTCGCACGGGAAGTCCCCGCCCACGCCCTCTCCGCCTTCGCACATCCCATTGCCGCACTCCTTCCACTTGCAGTCCACCGGGCAGGACCGCGGGTCCTCTCCCTTGGAGCACTTCGCGTCGCCGCATGCCGTGCCGCAGTCGACGGAGCACGAGGCCGGGTTCTCGCCGCAGCCGTACCCTCTGCAGAGCCCATCTCCGCATCCGCCGCAACAGTCCACGGAGCAGTTGATCGGCCCCTCGCCCGGCGAGCACGTCTCATCGCCGCATGCCGCGCAGTCTATCGGGCAGTCCGCCAGGGTCTCGCCCGCCGTACACGCCCCGTCGCCGCACAGCGTGCAGTCGGCCGGACAGTTCGTGGCATCTTCCCCGCACGTCGGCTCACAAGCGCCGTCGCCACATGCACAGGCGTCCGGGACCGGCGGCAGATCCGCAACATCGACGGGCTGCGGCAAGTCGGACGGGGCGACGACGTCTTTGATCGGCGGCAGCTCCACCACATCGGCCGAGTCCGCCGGCGCTGGCAGCTCCGCGAGCGCGCTGTCGTCACTGGGAAGTTCCCCGGCGTCGGTGGGGCCCGAGACGACATCCAGCGCCCCCGAGTCCACCTCGATCCGCACGTCGTCCGCGCGGCCTCCTTCGTCGGTGCCCCCTTGCTCCCCGTCGGCGCCACATCCGAGCACGGTGTACGCAATTGCCAGGGACGCCACCACCGCCCAACTGAAGCTTGTAGTCCTGGAAAGCATGCAAACCCTCCGGCATTCTGGATTTCTCCAGCCCTCCTGACTGCTCTGGGCTGGTCACCATGCACCTCACCACTTCGGTGCGCCCGCGTCTAGCCGGCTGGGGGCGCTCGCAGGGGTGGCAGGTAGACGCCGATGGGCCAACGCGCCGCGCCGCGTGAGCGGCGCGAGCGGCGCCGTCTGCGGGTTCCGCTACAGCGCCCCCTTCCCCAGGGATCCGGAGTCAGGGTCCGGAGTCGGGGACTGGCTGTGATGTCGTGGCATGAAGGGGACGGGCGCGGAGTGAGGCGGGGCGCGGACGCTCCTGCTCGGCCTGCCCGATCGCGGCGTTGGCGCAGAAAGCGGCGGCCGGCAGGTAGAAGACGAAGACGAGCCAACGCAGGACTCGCTGCCAACTCGCTTGGCGATTGGACTTGGACCGTAGGCGCAGCGTGCTCGGCGAAAAACGCATTCGTCGAATGACCGAGGACGGACCGGCCCGCTGATGCAACGACGCCCCCATGCTTCGAGCCCTGCGAGTCCTTGTCTCGACCGTCTGTGCAGCTGCCCGTTCTCGGCCGATCTGCCGATGGAGATCGCCGTGCTCGGCCGGCAGCTCGATGTCTACTGACGACGGGTCAGGCCCCTTATGCGACAGGGGCAAAGCGGCTTCTGAGCGCAAGTCCTTGGCGACGTGAGGGAACCGGTGGGATCGCATGTGTTTTCAAAGATGTTCGCAGCAAGAGCGTCAGTGCGGTCTGGCTCGTTGCAGGTCGGTGTAGGTCGAACGGCGTGCGGCGTCGGTGCGTCACATGCGCTTCAATGGGACCGCGCCCCGAAGGGCGCGGAGGGCCTCGAAGCGAACCGTGGTCGTGCCCTCGGCTACGTTGCTTCAATGGGGCCGCGCCCCGAAGGGCGCGGAAGGCCTTGGCCCTGCGGATGGTGGCGGCGTCCACGGGGACGCTTCAATGGGGCCGCGCCACGAAGGGCGCGGAAGGGACGGCCTGGACCGCTACGTCAAGAGCGGCCAGGAGATGCTTCAAAGGGGCCGCGCCGTTGAGGGCGCGGCGGGACCTCGACATCCTCGAAGCGGAGAAGATCCTCTTCAAGCTTCAATGGGGCCGCACCCCGAAGGGCGCGGAGGGCGCCTGACGCCGCCGGCAGAGCCGCCGAAGGGGCGCGTGCTTCAATGGGGCCGCACCCCGAACGGCGCGGATGGCCGGCACCTACATCTACAAGGTAGTGGCCTACGGCGAGCTTCAATGGGGCCGCGTCCCAAAGGGCGCGGTAGGACTTCCGGGACCTCGCCGGCAAGACGCGGCTGCAGACACTTCAATGGGGCCGCGCACCGAAGGGCGCGGATGAAACCTAGATCGCCGAGGTCTGCCTCGCCTAGGAGAAGCTTCAATGGGGCCGCGCCCCGGAGGGCGCGGAGGGATCGCCTGCCCCGTGGCCGACATCGCTGGCAAGACGATGCTTCATGGGGCCGCGCCCCGAGGCGCGCGGAG
>CAZQPP010000829.1:0-2728 GCA_964594295.1 uncultured Myxococcales bacterium
GGCTCAAGGATGGGCTCGGGGATCCGATTTGCTGAGCATGGCGAAGATCGGCCCGGCTCTGTTGAGGCTCCCCGCGCTGGCGGTCGCGGCGGCGGTGCTCCTGGCACCCGCCCCGGCCCTGGCGGACGAGGGAGAGGGCGCCGGCCGGCCCTTCCTGGTCGGGAGCTTGGCCGGGAGCCCTACGGTCCTCGTGCTCAACACCTTCGCCGCGCCCGATCTCCTCCCCATGGATGCCGAGCTGAAGAGGCAGCCGACCGACTTCATCGACGCCGTCGACCAGGTCATCGCCGACTGCTCGCGCTTCGTTGCCGACTACGTGCCGACCCGTCCGGGCTGGCGCAGCGGGCCGGTCCTCGGCGTGAGCCTCTCGCACAAGCTCCTGCCGGTGTTCTTCACCGGGCCGGAGGAGTAGGCCGCCGCGCCGCGCGAGCTATCGCTTGCGCGCGTGCACCCGGATGCTGTGCACCTTGCCGGCGATGCTCTCGCAGACCTGCTCGAGGCTCCTGTCGCCCAGGTCGCTCATGAGCTCCTCTCCGAGATCGAGCTCGCTCGCCACGATGCCGGCGATCTGCATGGCGTCGTAGGTGAAGCGGTCCTGCACCTCCACCTCGGTGAGGCCGGCCGCCTCGAGGCCCTCGAGGTACTCGGCCTCGCTGACGGCGCCGGCGACGCACGCGCTGTGGAGGGCGGCCATGCCGCGCAGCTCGTCGGGGAAATCCTCGACCACGATGTCGCTGACGACCATGCGGCCGCCGGGCTTGAGCACGCGTGCGATCTCCTTGAAGACCCTGGGCTTCTCCGGGGAGAGGTTGATCACGCAGTTCGAGATGACGTGATCGACGGTGCCGCTCTCGACGGGCAGGTCTTCGATGATGCCCTTGCGTACCTCGACGTTTGTTGCGCCGGCGGTGGCGGCGGTCTGGCGGGCGCGGGCGATCATCTCGTCGGTCATGTCGACGCCGATGACCTTGCCCTCGGGGCCGACGAGCTTCGAGGCGAGGAGCAGGTCGAGGCCCGCGCCGCTGCCGAGGTCGACCACCACGTCGCCCGGGCCGACGCCGGTGAAGGCCACGGGGTTGCCGCAGCCGAAGCTCGCGACCTCCGTCGCGCCCCCCACCGAGCCGAGCTGCTCGTCGGTGTAGCCGGCGGTCTGGGCCGCGACGCCGCCGGCGCTGTCCGGGGCGCAGCAGCTCGGCCCGCAACAGCTCGGCTGCTGCTTCAAGACCGCCTTGGCGTAGGCCCTGGAGACCGTGGCGCGGATCTTCTGGTTCTCTTGCGGATCGCTCATCTCACATCCTCACTTCCACAGGTATCCGGACCAGCCACGCAGCAGGCCTCGATGGCGTCGGCGAGGCGGCGAAGGGTGCCCACCACGGACTCGGCGCACACGGAGTAGAGGACCTCTTTGCCTCGGCGTTGCGCTTCCACCACGCCGGCGCGCCGCAGCACCCCGAGGTGTCGAGAGACCACCGAGATGTCCACCGGGCACCAGCGCGAGACCTCGCTGACGGTGCAGGGGCGGCAGCGCTGGGCCAGCTCCGCGAGGATTCGGAGGCGGTTGGGCTCGCAGAGGGCCTTGAAGAAGTCGGGCGGCATCAGGTCGACGAGCTCCTGGCAACAGGGCGCTTCGGAGGCGAGACGCCCCCCGGTAGTGGCGTCTCGCGAGCGAAACGCCTGCCCCGCGCCGCAGGCCTGTCCGGATCGGTTGTTTGTTTGCGTCATAGTGCAAATGTATGGGCGGGCGGTGCAGTTGTCAAGGGGCGGGCCTGAAAGAAGCTCAGCGCAGCGCGCCCAGGCCGTTTGCGAGCTCCTGGTGCAGGGCCTCGACCTGATCGGCTGGCCAGTCGGCCGGGTCGTCGCGCAGGAAGGAGGTCTTGTCGACGCGGTTGTCGAAGCGGGCGATGGGGATGTCGAAGGTCTTCCCGTGGGCCTCGACGCGGATGGTGCCCGGCACGACGGCGTTGTCGACGAGCCAGTCGATGTCGTCGCATCCGTAGTCACCGAGCATCACGTCGATGGGCACGCCGTGGTGCAGGATTGAGCCGGGATCGTCGGGATCGGCGCGGGCGAAGTTCTTTCGGCGCGACTCCTCGGGGGTGACCCAGATGTAGAGGATGGTGGCGCGGGAGAGCAGCTCCTCGGAGAGCTGGGAGAGGGAGTAGCGGTAGCCTACGGGGGGCTGGAGGGGCATTCTCGCGCCGTCCGGGCCGCCCCGGGCGAACTCGATGATGATCGTCTTGCCCTCGAGGGAGTCGGGGATCGCCGCGTTCTTGCCGTCGATGACGCCCTGGGCCTCCTCGCGCACCCGCTCGGCGACGGTGGCGCGGGTCTCGGCGTCGAGGGTGGCGAAACGGATCGGCGCGCCGGAGAGGGCGGCGGCCTTGTCGAGGCGGTCGAAGAGCAGGCCGACGGGGTCCTCGGTCTCGGTCTTCCTCAGGTTGCAGAGGTCGTGGTAGTCCTCGGCGACCATGTGGGAGAGCGTGCCCCAGTCTCTGAGGTCCAGCATGGGCTTGATGCGGGAGGGGTAGGAGAGGCGCGGCTTGCCGAGCTCCTCCAAGACGTCGTCCACGCACAGCAGGAAGTGGACGTAGGGGAAGTCGTCGAGTTGGACCGTGGGCCCCATCCGAAAGTCCCGCCTGCAGACCTCCGGGTCCACGTGGTCCATGTAGCGGCGCACCTCGGACTTGCCCGACGCGGGCAGGGCCATCAGGAGCACGGTGTCGAGGAT
>CAZQPP010000830.1:0-2716 GCA_964594295.1 uncultured Myxococcales bacterium
GAGGCGCTCGACGAGAATGCGGTCGAGGCGTTCGAGGCTCACCTCGGCACATGCGGGGTGCGTTCGCAAAAAGGAGGTGCCGCTGTTGGAGCTGTTAGCCGTTAGCCATTAGCCGTTAGCCTGTCGCGCAGTGACAGCAAGGGCTTCTGCGTTTTGTCGACCTCGGCGTCCCCGCCCTCGTGACGATCATGGAAGGCCGAGCGAACACGGCAGCCGCGCCCCTCGCCGTTGCCCCCGAGGACGTACCCAGGGCCGACCATAAATGCTGTGATTCCGCGGAGATGTGGTCCGAGCTAATGGCTAACCGCTAACGGCTAACGGCTGGGCCCGGACGGCAATGCACCCATTTTGCGGACGCGCCCGGAAGGACGTGCTTGGAGTGTAGGTGGGAGTGGCGCCGTGCCTTGACGGCCGTCACCCCCACCCCCGCCTCTTCCGAAGACGCGAGGTGGACCAGCTCTTTCCGGGCTTGTGGCGGAATGCGTGGGCGAGGAGCTGCTCAGCGAGGTCGACGCAGGCGCGATGACGCGCTGGCCGCACTCGGGCTTCAGCCTCGACACCAGCGTTCATGTGGGAGCGACCGACCGAGACGCCCTGCGCCGCCTCCTGATGTACATCTTCCGCCCCCCCTTCGCGAGCGCACGCCTCACCTACAAGCCCGGCGCGCGGACAGCCATCTACAAGATCCATACGAACGAGCACCTGCATCACAGGACCCGCGCGAACTTCGTCGCCCTCCCCCCCGTCCGCCTGCTCCTTCGCCTCCTGGCCCTCACCCCTCCCGCCGGCCTGAAGACCGTGCGCTACGTCGGTGCCTACGCCGGCTCTCTACGCGCACGTGGTGGGAGTGATCCTCCTCCTCCAACCCCTCTTGAGCCAAACGAGGCCGCTCCGCCCCATGCGGGCTCATCCGCATGGGCCCGCTTACTGCACCGGGTTTTCCAGCTCTCTCCCCTGCTGTGCGAGTGCGGCTCCATCTTGCGGCTCAAGTCCTTCGTCACCGCCGACACTGAGCTCGTTCGCCTCCTCCACTACCTGGATCTGCCCACCGAGCTCCCCACCACCGCTCGCAGCCGAGCCCCTCCGCTTGTCGAGCAGCCCGAGCTGCTCGACGACTTCGACCAGGCCGCCTCCATGTAGGCGCATGGCTCCCACCTGGGGCCTCGACCAGAACGCGCTCCCACTCTCTTCGGGTTCTCCATCGCCCGCGACCTACAGCTTCGCCTGTCGACCACCCGACCCCAACTCCCCGAAACCACACAACTGTTCTTCCATCGCCTCGACCACAGCCGCCATCGAGCTACCCCAACCCTCAACCGCTCCTCTTCCGAGACCTCCTTCCTGGTCCTACTCGCTGTCCTGCGCTGCCCCCCTCACCTCCAAAGCCCAGATCGCCTCTCCTTCGCCTCGCTTCGCGCCCAAAGCCTACCTCATCCTCGCATGTACGCCAGGCTGCCGTGGGCGGAAATTCCTACCGGGTGTTGTCCTCCAGCATCGCGGTCGCCCGGTCACCCCTTCGGACGTGGCGTTCATCCGCAAGCTCATCGCGACGAACCCACGTGCAAGCCGTCGCGCGCTGTCGGTGAAGCTGTGCGAGGCATGGGGGTGGAGGCAGGCCAACGGTGCACCACGAGACATGGTGTGCCGCGGGCTGATGCTGGCGCTGCACCGCGCCGGCCACATCGAGCTACCCGAGGTGCGCAAGAGGCCGCCGAACCCGTTGGCGCGACACGGAAGTCCGAAGCCGGTCGAGGTCGACGAGACCCCGGTCCGAGGGAGCCTGGCCGAGCTGGGCCTATTGCGCTTCTCTCAGGTGCGGCGCACCGGCGACGAGCCGGTGTTCAACGGCCTTGTCGAGGAGCACCACTACCTCGGCTACACGCAGCCAGTCGGCGAGCACTTGAAGTTCATGGTGTACGCGGGCAACCGGCCGGTGTCGTGCTTCGCGTGGAGCTCGGCGCCGCGGCACCTGGGCCCTCGGGACCGCTACATCGGGTGGTCCGCCGAGGCGCGGCGCAACAACGTCCGCTTTGTGGCTTACAACACGCGCTTCCTGGTGCTGCCGTGGGTGAGGGTGCCCCACCTCGCCTCTCACCTGCTCGGCCGCATGGCGCGGATGCTGCCATTGCAGTGGGAGCAGGTCTACAATCACCGGGTCCACTTCGCCGAGACCTTCGTGGACCCGGCGCGCTTCGCCGGCACGTGTTACCGCGCGGCGAACTGGGTGTGGCTCGGGCGGACGACGGGGAGGGGCAAGGACGACCAGACGAATCGCCCGAACCGTCCCATCAAGGACGTGCTGGGTCTGCCGCTGTGCAGGCGCTGGCGCGAGCTGCTCAGGGGCGTGGCGTGAGCCGGAGCGCCAAGGCGAAGGTGGCGCGTGTCGAGATCGACCTCTCTGAGCTCAAGGCGGTCATCGGGCGGGCAGGGTCGGGGGCGCTGAGCTCAGACGACGCCGGCAAACTCGACGCCGCGGTCGACACGCTGGCTGTGCTGACGCGTGAGATCGAGACCAAGGGTGCGTCCATCAGGCGCTTGCGCAAGCTGATCTTCGGGGCGAGCACTGAGAAGACGAGCAAGCTCAAAGGAGACGGGCCGGGCAACGACGAGAGCGACGGCGCCGATAGCGAGCCTGGAACCGACTCCGCCGACGAAGAGCAGCAGAAGAAGAAGCGCAAGAGGCGGAAGAAGGCCAAGGACAAGCCCAAGGGCCACG
>CAZQPP010000831.1:0-2715 GCA_964594295.1 uncultured Myxococcales bacterium
CACCCACTCTATGGAGCGAGAACATGGACGAGAACAAAGGCGCCGGGCCCGCGCGCATCCCCCTCGACGCCATCGCGGATCTCGCGGCCAGGGGATCGGAGCTCTACCTCAAGAGCGTCGAGCAGATGCTCGACACCATGCGCTACTCGAGCCACACGAACAACGGCTTCATCGCGGGCGGCCTCATCCCGATGCTCGAGACCACCCTCTCCGCCCAGAAGTGCCTCTCCGACGCCTGGATCGAGGTGCTCCGCGGTGAGCGCGACGTCTGGAGCTTCTTCAAGGAGGCCAACGACCGCACCGCCTCGGGCGCGCGCTACGTTCGCCTCGTGGAGACGGCCGGCAAGGAGCTCTACGGCTCGGCCGTCTTCGAAGGTGAGGAGCTGCTCGAGGAGGACGCCTGGTTCCGCCTGGTCTACATCCCGCCCAAGGAGGGGACGGAGAGGATCGACCCGGCGCTCTTCCACTGCGGCGGCTGCATCCCCTACGGAGACCGGATCTTCCGCTTCCTGCCCCACCTGAACTTCTACGAGCGCTTCACCGAGCGCGGCATGCCGGTCTACGCCATGGAGCTGGCGGGCGACGCCGAGAGGGTGGACTTCTCCCAGATCACGGTCGCCGCCCTCGTGGACGCCATCGCGCACTTCTCGTCGGTGGCCTTCGAGCACAACAACGCGTTTCCGGAGGGGAACGCGCCGCGTAGGGGCGTTTCGCCCGGAAACGCCCGCCCCGCAAACGAGCGCAAGAAGATGGTGCTGGAGGGCTACTGCGGTCAGGGCACGCAGCTCCTGGCCTACCTGGCCGCCAAGCCCCGCCACGCCGACAAACGCTTCAGCGCGGTGGCGACCTTCGTCGCGCCCCTCGACGGCAAGCGCTGCGGCGCCCTCGCAGAGCACGTCCAGAGCATCCCGGTGGGCCTGCGCGAGCGCAGCATGAAGCTCTTCGAGAGCCTCTCGGGCGCCGTGCCAGGCGACGCGACCCAGGTCGGCATCGACCTGCCCCTCAAGGCCCTCTTCTACAAGACCCTGCTCGGGACCTTCTCGGCCGGCTGGGAGCGCGGCGACATGGCCGAGGTGATGGGGGTCGAGGACCTCGACCCGCGCCAGCAGCGCGACGTCGCCGGCGCCTACTGGGTCTCGCCCGACTGCGCGCGCCGCTTCCCGGTGCCGGTCGACATCGCCCGCTACACCGCCGAGCTCTTCACCCACGGCATCGGGCCCGACGGCTCGCTGCCCTTCAGCTACCGCGGCAAGCGCCTCTCGCTGGGCGACTTCGCCAGGGACACCAGGATTCAGCTCATCAGCTTCTTCGGCGGCACCGACCCGGTCGTGCCCGAGGCCACGGGCCACGCCGTCAAGGAGCTGCTCGGAGAGCGCTACACCCACGTCGTGCACCCGAACGCCGGGCACATCAGCTACATCCTCAGCCCGAAGAGCTGGGACCCCAGCTACAAGAAGCCCCTCGACCCGAACCCGGTGGACCTCATCTGCGAGGCCTCCGCCAGGGCCCAGGCCAACACCTGAGCTGCGACCCGACCGATTGAAGGAGGCCGTCATGGAGCTCGTCGGAGGAATGAAGAAGATCCTGGAGCGCGGGAGCAGTGAGCCCGGCGCGATCCGATTCCACGTGCCCGAGGGCGAGGGGAGCTGGAGCCAGGTGACCTGGGGAGAGCTCCTGGAGGGAGGCGCGGCCGCCGCGCGCTGGCTCGAGGACGTGGGCGTCCGGCCTGGCGAGAAGGTCTCGGTCTACGCCTTCACGCGCATCGAGTGGGCCTACTGGGCCCCGGCCATCGAGGCCTGCCGCGCCGTCTTCGTGCCGGTCTACTTCTCCAACACGGCCGCCCAGGCCAGCTACGTGGTCAACCACGCCGACGCGAAGATCCTCTGCACCGAGATGTGCCTCCTGCCGAAGGTGCTCGAGCGCTGGGCGGACTACGAGGACGTGGAGAAGGTGGTGGTCTGGGACATGGCGAGCCCCGAGGCCGTCGAGGACATGGTCGGCGGGGCGGGCGCACGAAGCGGCAAAGACCTGGACCCCAACGAGGTCTTCAAGAAGCTCGTCTCCTGGGACGAGGTGCTCGAGCGCGGCGCCAAGCTCCACCGCGAGGAGCCGCAGCGCCTCGCGCACATGGTCGAGGCCATCTCCGAAGACGACGTGGCCGCCATCATCTACACCTCCGGCACCACCGGCACGCCCAAGGGCGCCATGCTGTCGGTCCGCAACCTGCTCGCGAGCACGGCCTCCTGGACCAAGGTCTTGGAGCACGCGTTCCCCGAAGAGGGCGACCGCCGCGACATCTTGTGGCTCCCGATCTCCCACATGTCGGGCTGGGGCATCATGGGCCAGGGCACGCTCTTCGACTACGAGACCTGGCTCTCGGACCCCTTCAAGGTCCTGGGGATCCTCCCCGAGGTGAAGCCCACGATGTTCTTCTCGGTGCCGGCCTACTGGGAGAAGCTCTACGCGCTGGCGAAGAGCAGCTCCGACGAGGTCTCGGAGCAGCACGCGAAGCTGCGCGAGCTGACAGGCGGGCGGCTCAAGTTCCTGCTCTCGGGCGGCGCCGGCCTCAAGCGGGAGGTCAAGGACTTCTTCTTCGACGCCGGCATCCAGATGATCGAGGGCTACGGCCTGACCGAGTGCTCCCCGAACGTCACGATGAACCGCCTCGACGACTTCGACTTCGAGTCGGTGGGCAAGCCCGTGCCCGACGTCGAG
>CAZQPP010000832.1:0-2715 GCA_964594295.1 uncultured Myxococcales bacterium
GGCTCCAGAGCGTCTCCTGCCAGAAGAAGAACCGCGTCGTCTTCGAGGAGACCAACCAGGGCTACGGCTGGTACTACCACCACCACCACCACCTCCACCTCTCCGTGTCCCAGCCGACCACCGGTACCGGCTTCGCTCCGGAGCCGCAGCAGAAGGGTGTGATGCCTTTCAAGCAGCACTTCGGGGCGCTCGAGCGTTTCATCACGCGGCCCATACCCCTCGGCTTGGACAAGCCAGAGGTGGTGGAGTAGGAGCCAGGCGAGGCTTGCAGCGCCGGCGCCGCCCCGGCGCAGCCTAATCAGGACCTCGTAGGCACGAAAAACGTGCCTACGCGCACGTGCGCTCTTAAGTAAGGGGGAGTACGGCCGATTCTCATCGGTGTGCTTCTGCTGCCTGGTGGACCTATGCGTGCGATCTCGCCCCGCCCGGGGGCGCTCCTGCTGCTGCTGTTCTCGCTCATCTTGTGGAGCCCGAGCCAGGCCGTTGCAGGAGATCCGCCGAACGTATTGGGCCTCAAGGGATACCTGCGCGCCGCGGGCGGCAGCGGAGTCGACGGCACGGTGCAGCTCACGGTGCGCCTGTATGCGAGCCAGGGCGCGCAGTCGCCGCTCTACACCGAGACCATCCCCTCGGTCACGGTGAGCGACGGCCGCTTCGACACCCTCATAGGCTCGGTCACGGCCCTGCCGGCGAGCCTCTTCGCGAGCCAGACGGGCATCTGGGTGAGCCTCGAGGTCGACGGCGGCGGCGAGCTGCCGCGGGGGCGTCTCGCGAGCGCGCCCTACGCGCGCCGTGCACAGGCGGCCGACACCGCGACCAGCGCAGACACGGCGGAGCAGGCCCAGGACCTGAGCTGCAGTGACTGTGTCGAGACGGTCGCCATCGATGACGAGGCGGTCTCCTCCGCCAAGCTGGCCCCGGCGGTGCTCAACGCCTTTGTCAGCGCGACCGGCGGCACCATGAGCGGACAGCTCGTAGCCGCGGGTGGCATCGACCTCGCGCAGCAGCAGGCGACCAACGTGCGCTTTCACAACGCGCCCACCCACCCGGTCGCGTGCAGCCCCGAGGTCACAGGCTACGTGTACTTCAACTCGGCGAGCCAGCGTCTCTACGTCTGCAACAGCAGCTCCTGGTTCGGGCTCGCGACCGCCGAAGCCCCCGACGAGGACCGCGACGGCGTGCCCAATGTCACCGACAACTGCATCCTGACCTCCAACGCCGACCAGGTCGACTCCGACTCCGACGGCAAGGGAGACGTCTGCGACCCGGACGACGACAACGACGGCGTCGCCGACGGCTCGGACAACTGCCCGACCGACGCGAACGCCGGCCAGCTCGACACCGACTCCGACGGAGAGGGCGACGCCTGCGACGACGACGACGACGGCGACGGGGTGCTCGACACGGCCGACAACTGCCCCCTGCACGCCAACCTCGACCAGGCGGACCTCGACTCCGACGGCGAGGGCGACACCTGCGACATCGACGACGACGGCGACGGCGTGGCCGACACCGTCGACAACAGCCCGAGGGTGCACAACCCCGACCAGACCGACACCGACGGCGACGGGGAGGGCGACGCCTCCGACACCGACGACGACAACGACGGCGTGGCCGACCTCACGGACAACTGCCCGCTCGTGTCCAACGAGGACCAGGCCGACAACGAGTCCGACGGTCTCGGCGACGTCTGCGACGACGACGACGACAACGACGGGAGCGCCGACGGAGCGGACTGCGCGCCCGAGGACTCCGCGGTCCACCCCGGCGCCACCGAGTCCTGCAACAGCGTCGACGACGACTGCGACAGCGCCACCGACGAGGAGGACGCCAGCGACTGCGCGACCTACTACTACGACGGCGACTCGGACACCTACGGCCTGGCGTCGGCTGCCTCTCGATGCCTTTGCGCGGCGGACCCCGCGACCAAGCACACGAGCCTCGTCAGCACCGACTGCGACGACGCCTCGGCGACCGTCTACCCGGGCGCGACCGAGGAGTGCAACACCGTAGACGACGACTGCGACTCGGAGACCGACGAGGGCGGCGTCTGCGACGTGCTGATGACGCCGGTGCTGTCGGGCTTCACCCCGGCGTCCCCGTCCTCCAACACCTCCCCAGCGCTCAACGGCGCCGCCGACCCCGAGCTCACCGTGCGCGTCTACACGGCGTCGGACTGCAGCGGCAGCCCGGTGGCCACTTCAACCACGGCCGCCGGCACCGGCGCCTTCAGCGTCAACGTGAGCGTGAGCGCGAACACGGACAACACCTTCTACGCCCAGACCGAAGACCAGTACTCCCAGCTCTCGAGTTGCTCTGCGGGGGCCACCTACACCCACGACGACCAGGGGCCGAGCGCTCCTTCGCTCTCGAGCACCACCCCGGCGTCACCGGATCAGAGCGCGACGCCGATCGTGCACGGCAGCACCGAGGCCGGCGCGAGCGTCGCGATTTACTCCAGCTCTGACTGCAGCGGCTCGCCCGTCGGCACCGGCACGGCTGCCGGCGACGGCTCTTTCGACGTCACGGTCACCGTGCCCGCCGATGCCACCACGCAGCTCCGCGCAAAGGCCACCGACACGGCTGGAAACCCCGGCGCCTGCTCCGCGGCCCTCGCGTACACCAACGACAACACGGCGCCGTCCTCGCCCGTGTTGATCGGGACGACCCCCTGCTCACCCGCGCCGGGCACGCAGCCCACGCTCTTCGGGACCG
>CAZQPP010000833.1:0-2711 GCA_964594295.1 uncultured Myxococcales bacterium
CGGCCCACTCGAACATGTCGGTGCAGCCCTGGGTGCCCTGTGCCCCGGAGGCGCATTCGCATACCCGAGTCTCGTTCAGGTCGCAGCCCTCCGGGTCGTGAGAGCAACCGGTCACCGCGACGGTGAGCAGCGAAATCAGAATCAGCAAGGGCAGGTGCGGGCTGACAAGCTTCATATTGCTCCCTCCTTTGCTCGCTGTTCGCGCTGTCCCACGAACGACCAAGCCCAACGCGAGCGACCGCCTGCACACTAGCACACGCAGATCTCGACAGGAAGGGGTGCATCCCGACAGGAAGGGGCGCATCCGCGCCGTGAGGCCTGAGTGAAGACCGTTGACCCGACGCCAGCGCATTGGCTAGGATCGATCAATGGTCTCAGGCGCTAGGAGGGTGGTCGACATGGTGGGGGCAGTGAATCGCACGGTCGTCTTCGTCGGGGTGCTCCTCTTGCTTTCGTGGTCGGCCGACGCGCTGGCCGTCGACCAGCAGACGGTGAACACCGTCGAACGCATGAAGCTGAAGGCCAAAGAGGTCGGTGACGGCTTCATGAAGTTCTACCGGGCGAAGAGGAAGCTCTCGAACAAGTTCAGGGCCTACGCCACCAAGGTCGCGAGAGATGGCTGCCGGATTGGAGAGAAGTGCTGGAAATGGCTCGATGATCGCGGGGCGGGCAGAAGGGGCTGCCGCCGCGAGTGCCCGGGGCCGATCGGGGTTTGGTGTCACCTGCAGATGTCGATGCGGAGCTGGGGGTCGAACCAGACCGACTACTACGAGAACCTCGCTGGTGACGCCTACCTGCTCGCAGAATCGATGGATCTGCTGATCTGCTATTTCCGCTGTGAGGCTCGGGTCCGGAAGGAAGAGAAGGCGGCGGCCGAGGCGGCGAAGAAAAAGAAGCGGGAAGAAGCCGAAGCGCGGCGGCGAGAGGAGAGCCGTCAGAAGAAGGAGAGGAAAGCCCTGGCGGCCAGCGAGAATCAGCGGCAGAAGAAGCTGAAAGAGCAGGAGCGCAAGGAGAAGGCTCGCCGGCAGGCGGGTTCGAGGCGCGCACAGGCCGTGACTCGGCAACAGGAGGCTGCCCGGCAACGAGCCGCGGCGCGGCAGCGGGCGGCAGAGGCGCAGCGCCAGCGGCAGGAGGCGAGACGCCGCGCGCTCGAGGCCAAGCGCGAGCGCCAACGGAAGAAGCGCGCGGCCTATCAAGAGGCCGAGAGGAAACAGGTCGACAACCTCGGCAAGGTCGGGCGCGCGGCGGCGAGAGCCTACGACGGGAGCTCCAGCAAGAACACCTGGAAGCTCCAGATCACCACCGGCACGACCATGTTGATGGTCCCGGTCTTCACCCTGGTCGAGGAGAACGGGAGCTCCGACCACGAGGGCATGACGCAGGGGGGCTGGCTCGGTGGCGGCATGCGCATCGAGTGGTGGCCCTGGTGGCACGAGAAGTTCGGCGTGGGGGTCGGCGCCCAGATCTGGACCGGCATGCCAAGGAACTTCGTCCTGCAGGTCGGCCCTTCGCTGTACTCTTATTTCGGTGACCGGGAGGGCTGGCTCCTGAACCTCGATATCGCGCGCAACTGGCTGCTCGCGTCGAAGCAGAAACGGGAGGAGGACGCCAGCTCGGACAAGCTCTATACGAACCGGGAGGTCTCTGCCACGGTCTGGCGCACGACCGTGGCGGCCGGCTTCTACATCATCAGGCTCGGATACGTACGCGACATGATCGAGGGGGGCGAGTCTGCGGGTGGCTTCGGGTTATTCTTCAATGGCTTCGAGTTTGCAAAGCTCGAGGTCGTCGGCTTCCCCAACTACCCGGTGTTCCACGACCCGGACGGGGCTACGGGGTGGTACGTACAGGTGTTCATGGCCTTCGCGTTCGCCTTCTACGGCAATCCCTGAGGACAGGCGGGGCTCTGCCTCCCGTGGATGTGGTGCCACCGGTACGGGCAGAGAGCTCGAACACCCTGTGGACGCCGCTCCGTCCGAATCGCCGCCTGACACTGATTTTGTTGCCTGGTTTGGCCGCAATTCCCGGAGCTTGGATTGAGCCCCCGGCCCGCCGCATCAACACCTGGGGGCTTAGACCGGCGAGGTCCGTCCGGCGCTGAGGCGCTCAGCGCGCCGGCGGCACGCCGGGCAAGGGCACGCGCGCGCTGAGGCGCGAGGGCAGGGGCAAGGGCAAGGGCAAGGGCAAGGGCAAGAGCAAGGGGCATGCGCATGGAGATGCGCGTGCACGTGGACCTTCGTGCCCCCGAGGCGCGCCCCTCATCCTCGGCCCCAGGCCCCCCATCCCCTGAGCCCCGACTTTCGGGCAAGTCGCGGTTGATGGTGGGAGTAGTCTGGTAGTCAGGGTCTCAGGTTTTAGCGGGGGAGTTTGAGGGACGCCCCTCGGGGGCACAAAGGTCGGTTGTGAGAGAAAGAACGGCGCGGCGTCGCTCACATAGGAACGCAGATGCCGCGCGAGCAGGTCCCGCCCGGACACGGAGAGCCGCGCGGCGCGATGAGGCGCCGGCACATTCCGGTCTCGCAGGAGTCCAGCGTGCAGGCGTTGTTGTCGTCGCAGTCGAGGATCACGCCGTCGCAGAAGCCGTCACGGCAGTACTCCCCGATGGTGCAGGGGTCGCCGTCGTCGCAGCTCCAGGGCCTCCGCCACCAGAAGAACCGGCAGCGGCCGATCACTCAACAGACAGAGGTGAAGAAGAAGACGTCGCAGCAGAA
>CAZQPP010000834.1:0-2708 GCA_964594295.1 uncultured Myxococcales bacterium
GCTCACCGCTGCTGCGGGCACCGCGCAACACAAGTTGGTGAGAAGTGCGGGCTAGGCGTTGGGCTGGCAGTGTGTCTCGGAGGCCTGTCGTGGTACGCCGTCGCGCCCGGCCTGGCGCTCGTTGCGGTCGCCATTCAAGCCATGGACTACCGTGACTGGTAGGCGGGGCCCACCGGCCTACCGCAGCCGCAGGCTCGCCAGGAAGATCGGCGTCTTGTGCAAGCGGAAGTAGGTCACCGACCGCGACACCAGCTTGCCGCTCTCGACCTCAGTCAGCGTCCCGAAGCAGGTCGTGTGCGAGAAGAGCAGGTTCCAGGGCCTGATGTTCACCTTCTCGCCCACGTAGCGATAGGCGCGCCCCTCGACCTCGAAGTCCAGCGTGTAGCGGATGAAGCGCCCGCCGACGTAGCGCAGCAGGATCGAGCCTGTGCAGGGCGCCTTGTCGCAGAGCCCGCCGACCGTGACCGTGCCCTCGAGGGCCGACCTGAGGAAGCCTTCGCTGACGGGGTTCAAGAAGCCCGCCACGCTCTTCGTGCCCCAGGTCACGTCGAACTCCATGAAGTGCTTGCCCTTCGGCCCACACCCCGGCTCGAAGCGGTGCTCGCCCGTCATGACCTCGTCGATGGTGAAGCCGAGGCGCCCTTCGCTCAGCATGTCCGTGATGTCCGAGAGTCTGCCCATCGTGTGCTCCGTGCTGCTCGTCAGTCGGCTGCTATCCCGAGATCGAAGGTCACCGATTCTCCGGGCCGCTCCGGATCGCCGCCCTCGGGCACCGGCGGGAGGCCCTGGTTGCTGCGGTGCTGCGCGTTCGCCGATCCGAGGCGCGCTATGAAGGCTACCTTGGCGCCGGCGGGAGGCTCGCCGCCGAAGAGGGTCGCGAGGGGTATGCGGGCCTCGACGCCGCCGGTCACGATGTTCGCGAGCACCTCGCCGTCGATCCACGCCAGGTCGTCGGGGCCCGTGAGGTCGACCAGGCCACGCCACCCGGCGACCCTCGCGTCGCCCAGATCGGCGCCCAGCTCATGCTTGGCCATGTCGATCGTCCCGAAGGCAAAATCGGCACCGAAGCCCGCCGGAGCGGACACGATCATGTCGCTGACGGCGTCGTCGAGGCCGTTGAGGGGGTCTTCGTCGGTGAGCGCGCCGGTTGCCGGGAAGCCGGTGCCCGTGCCGGGATCCACGTCGAGGTAGACAACGATAGCGTTGTCGTTGTCGCTCACGGCACCCTGGACCGTGCCTTTGACGGCCACGTAGAGGTGCTCCTCGTCGTAGGCAGCATAGAGCTCCTCGAGGCGGTTCGTGTCCGACCAGTCGCTCTCGACCGTGTTGGTAGACAGCAGGAAGACCTCCGGCCACTCCGCGTCCGGCCCGGTGAGCACCTCACCGTCCGACGTCGGGGTGTTCCAGGGGATGTATCGATACTGCTCCACCGGCAGGCTCAGGTCCGCGCCGCCCTGGGTCGCTGCGAGCGGCACCACGCCCGCCACGTGGGCAGGCGCGACCACCACCACCCTGGAGGACGTGCTGGCGGCGGTCTGTACGGCTCCCGGGGTACCGCCGAAGGTGAGCTCGAGGGTGGCCGGGTCCAGCCCCGCCCCCGTGAGGACGACCTCCGTCCCACCGCGCGCCGAGCCGGTCGTGGGGGCGACCGCCTCACAGAGCGTTTCGGCGCTCTCGTTCCCGATGATGACGGCGGTGTTCGTGTACGCGGCCCTCATGCCCGGCGACGAGAACACGCGCTCCGAGCGCCAGACACCCGCTCCGGCCTCCGGGAAGTCGGAGAAGGCAGTCACCCCGTTGAGCAGGGCGTTCCCTGCCACCTTGTACTCGAACCCCATGTCCGCGGGCTCCCCCTCGGGGACGAAGACGAAGACGAACTGCGCCTCCTGCCCTGCGAGGAGCAGGCCGTTGTGTGGGCCCAGGTTGTGGGAGTGCACGTAGGTGAACACTCCGTCTCCCGCCGCATCGTCGCCCAACTCACCGTTGTCCAGCAGCCGCACGGCGTCCCAGGATCTCATGTTCCCCTTGAGGAAGATCTCGTAGTCGGGCGGCTTGATGGTGGAGTAGTCCGGGTGCAGGCGCGCGAGGTCCAAAGCGACCTTGAGGTCGAAGCTCCCGAATGGTGGCAGAATGAGCGGGTCCGCCTCGATGGTGTCCGTGCTGTCCGCGGGGATCGAGAAGCGCCCGGTCAGCCCCGACCAGATCCAGTTGCTCTGCTCGTCGAGCACGCCGTACTCGAAGATCAGCTCCTCACCCTCGGGGGCGTGCACCCAGACCTCCGCGCAGAAGACGTGGTCACCGGCCACGGCTCCCTCGGGCTCGTGCCCGCCCTGGGAGATGGGCCCGTCGTCGAAGAGCGGCGTGAAGGGGCCGTCGTCGGGGAGCCACGCTACGCTGTACTCGATCGTGTTGTCCGCGGAGTCCCAAGCCCACGACCCGTACCATAGGGCCTTGCCGCTCTCGTAGGTGCGGTTGGCTCTGTCGTCCATACAGAAACGAACCGCCGCGGTTCCGGGCGGCCTGGTCCAGCGCGCGGTCGTCGAGGTGTCGGGCTCGCTGCCAGGATCGCTCCCCGGGTCGGCAGCCGCGCCGGGGTCTTCGAGCGCGCCGGGATCACCCTCGACGCCGGGGTCCTCACCGACTCCAGGGTCGTGCTCGCCGCTACCGGGGTCTTCCTCACCGACTCCCGGGTCGTCCACGACACCAGC
>CAZQPP010000835.1:0-2700 GCA_964594295.1 uncultured Myxococcales bacterium
GCTCCGGGATCGAGACACGTGCGACGATTCCCGGAGCGCCTGCGCCGAAAACCGCCCGGCCGCCCGGATCTGCGGCGAGGTCGTGGATCTGCCCCGGGAGAAAGATTCCCGTTGCCCCGGGTATGAAGAGATCGAGGTCGTAGAGCAGCTCCCTGTAGACGTCGAGGACCGCCAGGCTGGAGCGGAAGCGCTGGAGCACGTAGGCCCGGAAGCCGTCGCGGTTGCCGTAGCAGGGGCTGCCGTCGGCGGAGCAGTCGCAGGGGCCGCCTTGCGCGCACTCGGAGGCCGGCGCGCCTTCACCCTTGCAGACGCATACGAGGGCGGCGGCGCCCGGCTCGTCGAGGTTGCTCGGAGCCGGCTGCGGCGGGTCCGTGCAGGCTGCGAGCAGGAGCACGGTCAGGGCGGCTGAGACTCCAGCGCGGATCATCGCTCCACCACCTTGCCGTGTACGTGGGCGATGGGCTTGAGGTACCACATGCTCTCCGGGTCGGCGTCGATGATGGTCAGGGTGTCACCCTCGAAGTCGGTGGTGACGATCCACCGGCGGGAGAGCTCGGGCCGGTCCACGATCACGAGGTCGAAGGGCCCCGGACCGGTGGGCACCACGTCGGTCACGACGCCGGTCTCCGGCTGGACCACGTAGACGTGATCCTCGATGGAGCAGGTCACGAAGACCCGCTGCTCGAAGCCCGGGCCGAGGGTGCCGAAGGCCAGCCTGCTGGCTCCGCGGCCGAGGGCGGTCTGGCTGGTGAGGCGGTAGCCGCCCGCGGCGGTGTCGTCGGGCTCGAGGATGGCCAGGGCGGAGGGCGCCCGCCAGATGAGCGCGACACGCCGGCCGTCGGGGGCGAGCGCCATGTCTCGGCCGTAGTCCCGGGAGTTCGGATCGGCCGGCAAGAAGAGCGAGCCGAGGCGGACCGGCAGCGCACGAACGAGCCCGAAGCCGCGCTGGGTGATGAGCAGCTCGCCGGTGTGGGGGTGATAGAGCAGGTCCTGGATGCCGGAGCCGACCGAGGCGACGACCGGCACGAGCTTCTCGCCGCCCTCGCACTCATCGTCCTCCTCGTCCTCGCACTCCACCGTAGCCTCGATGGCCTCCACGAGGGCGCCCTCTTCGCAGGGATCGCGGTCGGCGTCGCACACGCGGAAGAAGTGGAGCCTGCCGTCGCCGAGGCCGCCGGTGACGAGCACGACCAGGCCGCCCTCGGGCTCCCGGATGAAGGTGAGCGCGAAGGGCTCGTTGCCCGGGTCGAGGTCCCGGTCGGGGTTGAGGAGGTAGTCCTCTGCGCACCTGGTCTCCCGCGTGGTAGGCGACTTGCCGCAGGACAGGGGCGGGGGGCTCGTCGGGGAGCGGGACACCCGCACGCGAGTGACCGTGTCGCCGTCGCGGGAGGGCACGAAGAGGTCGCTGAGGTCGCCGCTCTGCTCGTCGTAGAGGGCCGCGGCCATTCCCCCGAAGGAGTCGATGGAGATGGTCCTGTCCTCGAGCACCTTGCGTTCGACGAGGTCGACGACGCTAAGGGTGCCCGAGCCATATCGTTGGTCGAAGTTGCTGTTGACGACGTAGGCGTGCCGGCCGTCCGGGTCCGCGAGGATGGAGACCGGCCACCGTACGGAGTCTACGGGGTGGGCAAGACCGAGATCACCCGCGGCGCTGGCGGTGTGCGCCTGGCTGGCGCGCAGGGCCCACGCCGGGGACGAAGACCCGTTCTTGGTACGTGGGCTGAGACCGGGGGTCCTCAGTTCCCATCCTCCTCGGCCAGGGCGGCCTGGGCCGCCGCGAGCCTGGCGATGGGCACCCGGTAGGGGGAGCAGGACACGTAGTCCAGCCCGACCTCGTGGCAGAACACGACCGAGGCCGGGTCGCCGCCGTGCTCACCGCAGATGCCAACCTTGAGGTCGCCCTTGACCGCGCGCCCCTCCTCGAGGGCCAGCTTGACCAGGCGGCCGACGCCGGTCTGGTCGATGCTGACGAAGGGGTCGACGGCGTAGATGCGCCGCGCGACGTAGTCGGGCAGGAAGCCGCCTGCGTCGTCGCGCGAGATGCCCATGGTCATCTGGGTGAGATCGTTGGTGCCGAAGGAGAAGAACTGGGCGAGGTCCGCGACCTCTCCGGCGGTGAGCGCCGCCCGCGGGATCTCGATCATGGTGCCGACCAGGAAGTCCACCCGGCTCCCCGCCTTCTCGAAGAGAGCCTCGGCCTCCTCCAGGACCAGCTCACGCTGGAGCTCGAGCTCCTTGGCGTGGCCGACCAGCGGGATCATGATCTCGGGGCGCACGTCGAAGCCCTGGGACGCCACGTTGAGGGCGGCGCCGATGATGGCGCGGGCCTGCATGCGCGTGATCTCGGGGTAGGCGATGCCGAGGCGGCAGCCGCGATGCCCGAGCATGGGGTTGGACTCGCGCAGCTTGCTCACGCGCGCCTTGACCGCCGCCGGGTCCTTGCCCACGGCCTCGGCCAGCTCGCTGATCTCCTCGTCGGTGTGCGGGAGGAACTCGTGGAGCGGCGGGTCGAGGGTGCGGATGGTGACGGGCTTGCCCTTCATGACCACGAAGATCTGGGCGAAGTCCGCGGCCTGCATCGGCTCGATCTCGGCCAGCGCGGCCTGGCGGTCCTCGACGGTGTCGGCGAGGATCATCTTGCGCATGGCGAGGATGCGGTCGGCCTCGAAGAACATGTGCTCGGTGCGGCACAGGCCGATG
>CAZQPP010000836.1:0-2694 GCA_964594295.1 uncultured Myxococcales bacterium
CATGCCCCACCCGGCTGTGGTCAGGTTCCCAGAGCCGATCCAGAACGCCCCGCGTATACGGGAGATCCGAAGCATGAACTTCGGATGGAAGGCACCATCAGCGTTGGGAAGGGCGAGCAGGTAGCGCCGGCCCAGATTGACGGCTTGACCCGCCCACCTCGACACCGACTCATTCACGGCGCCGCGGTCGGCCAGCACGAGGACTCGGTCGGCGCCTCCCTGCCTCAGTGCCGGCAAGACCACGCGTTCGAAGAACAACGGGTCGAAGTTGAAGCAGGAGAGAATGGCGATCTGGAAACCGGGCTGTACACAGAATTCGCGAGCTTTCATGCTCGGCCCTCCAGAGCCCGAAGCGCACGGAAGTAGGCCGCCTCTCCGTCGTCAGACAGGCCGTCCCTGCTCCACCACCCAAGAGTGGACACCCAGCCGAAGGCCTGCTCCAGACGCGACATGGAACGCCCGCTCCAAAAGACCTTCCGATAGCGCCAGAGGTCGCCGTCCACGACCAACGCGCTCGCGTCACGTGTGGGATCGCTTCGACGCCTCGACCAGACGATTCGCAGATGCTGGTCAACGGTGCGCCTGGTCAGCTCCGCCATGGCTTCTATGAGGGAAACGTCGTCATCGAGCCACCGCCTCACCGTTGGCGCCACGACCTCGCGCAGTCCGAGCGCACCCCAGCCAGCGCCCGCAACATCCAGTGTGTGCGAGCCTGCTTCCTCAAGAACAGGTGCGTTGCGTCGACAGGCAAGGAGCCAGGACACGGGCAGCAGAACGAGCGCTCCGTGCCCCGCCGGCCCCGCTCTCTCGATCAGGTCTTCTTCGGTCAGGTCCGCGGGCCACCTCAGGCAACCTGCCTCCTGTGTGCTGCCGGCGGTGCGTAGCTCGACGAGTTCCCAGACTCTGCGGACGGTCAACGACTCCAAGGACGTGTCCTCAGGACGAAGACCCAGGTCGTCGAGCACTTCCTCGTGCACCCCAGAGTCGACCAGGCCGCCAAGGACGTCGCTCGCCAGCGCAAACCCCTCGTGTGTCTCGAGTGCCTTGACTATGTGTTCCAGGGCCTTCTCGTGGATCACGGCCAGCATGTCCCTGGTCAGGTAGTACCGCCACCCGACGCGGGCGGGGCGGAGGAAAGGGGGAACCTCGTTGCCAGAGGCCAGGTAGGCCAGAAACGCGGCTCGGTTCGGTGGCTTCCCGTTCTCCCGTGCGAGATGAAGAGCCAAAGCGTACGAGCCACTGCGCCTCGACTCCGACTCAGTGATCGGTGTCTCGGGTACCAGAGCATCTCCGAGGATTCGCCTCTCGTCCTCTGCGGGAGAGTCGATCCGGAAGATCGCTCCAAGCTCCGAGAGTTCCTCCCGACCGATGCGTTCTGGTGGGCCGGTGGATGCCAAGGCTCGCCCACCACTGGTCTGTTCAAGCAGGTTTCCCGCCGCGAGGGACAACTCTTTCCCGCGGCCGTCGGTAAGTCGAGGGACCGCCGAAGCCGGGGAGGGTAGGACGAGGTGGAGCTGGGCGGCGCTGCTTGCGTAGGTCGCCGCGACGTTGGCCTGGATCAAAGGCTGCGGGGCAAAGTCCCGGTCTCCACTCTGGATCAGCACCGTGGCGGCATCAGCCCCGAGCAACCCCGTGATGCTGTAGTGAACGAGCTTGTTCCCCATCACGAGGGCGAACTCGCAGTTCCCGACGAAATCGTGAAAGGTGCTCCACTGGTTCGGGCGACGCTGAGTCCAGTAGTTCCTGAGCAGCCAGCAATAGAAGCTCAGGTACCGAATCGCTGGGGTGATGGTGGTCACGCCGTCCAGGCAGTGATTGCCGATCCTCTGCACCGGGTTGCGCAGGCCAAGGAGGTCAAGCCCCTGGTACGCGTCCGGGGGCTCGACCCACTCTGGCGGTGGAGGGAAGGTCATCGGGTACAGCAACGATGGCGGGCGCCGCCCGGCCTCCGGGGCCACTCGTCGCCCAGCCCATCGGGGAGCCACGTCGGCTGGGTCCGTTCCGGCGGGTTGCTGGCGGTGACCAAGAGTTGGCTCCTGAGCGGTACATCAAGGAGCCTTTCCATGGTCATCCCTTCGTCTTTGTGGCTTGTCGCGCGTGGATCAGGGCGACGTACATCGCCACGAAGCGCGGCGCTATGCCCAGGTGGGTCGCTAGGGCCTCGACCTGGTCCGCGTGGATGCATCGGCCGTTCTCGATGGCAGAAACGGAGACCTGGTAGAGGCCGGGCACTTCGGCAGCAAGGGCGGTCTGAGTCTGCCGCCTGGAAACACGGTGGCTGTGGAAGAGGCGGCCGATGGCGACCAGGAGTGACCTCCGGCTGGCATCTATGACCTTGTAGTCGGCCTTGTAGGATTGCCGAGCAGCCATGTCGTCCCTCCGATTCGTCCTTCCCTCGATCGACTGGTGTCGACCTCTGGACCTCAGCTTAACGCCTAGCCGCGGGAGGTGCACGCCGGGTCATGGCCGCAAGGCGGCGCGAATAGGGCACGAATAGGACACCACCGTTGTCAGACTTGCCCCCCAACACCCAGATCGGCTAGTAACCCCGCCCACGCCGGAGTGGTGGAATCGGCAGACACGGCGGACTCAAAATCCGTTGTCTTCACGGACATGAGGGTTCAAGACCCTCCTCCGGCACCAGGACGCTGTTCTCACGCGTTCGCCACAGTCCGCCAAGCCCCGATATTCCTA
>CAZQPP010000837.1:0-289 GCA_964594295.1 uncultured Myxococcales bacterium
CGTGCAGGCGTCGCCTACCCCGTCGCCGTCGCTGTCGGCCTGGTCGGGGTTCGGGATCCAGGGGCAGTTGTCCTCGTTGTCCTTGGCCCCGTCCCCGTCGACGTCGTTCTCGCAGGCGTCCCCGCGCCCGTCGCCGTCGGTGTCCTCCTGCTCCGGGTTGGCGATCAGCGGGCAGTTGTCCTCCTCGTCCTTCACCCCGTCGTCGTCCATGTCGCTGAGGCCGGCGTCTCCCTGGGGGCCGCCCTTCTCGGTCTCCTGACCCGGGTTCTCCACGAAGGGACAGTTGTCG
>CAZQPP010000837.1:299-2677 GCA_964594295.1 uncultured Myxococcales bacterium
ACGCGTCGCCCACGCCATCCCCGTCGGCGTCGTTCTGGCCTGGGTCGTGGGTCTGTGGGCACAGGTCCGTCGCGTCCGGCACGCCGTCGCCGTCGCTGTCGGGCTCGTCGATGCAGCTCCCCTCGCACACCAGGTAGGGGCAGCCCGCCTCGTCTTCCTCCCAGGTGCACGGCGGCGCAGCGTCGCAGAGCGCTCCCTGCGAGCCGTTGGGGAAGCAGTCGCAACCTGCAGGCCCGACGGGCAGGCAGGCCTCCTTCGCGTCCGGTGTGGGATCGATGTCCACGTGGTGCTGGGGTCCGGGGTCTTCCTCGGCAGGGCCCTCGTCCTCGAAGACCTCGGCGATGCCCGCGTCCTCGGGGCCGCCCGGGTCGGTCGTGG
The DNA here is from genome assembly GCA_964594295.1 of uncultured Myxococcales bacterium. GTDB lineage: Bacteria > Myxococcota_A > UBA9042 > UBA3505 > UBA3505 > CAZQPP01. The sequence continues at coordinate 678 of CAZQPP010000837.1, forward strand.
CGACCTCCTCACCGCCGGGATCCTCCTCTGCTCCGCCGGGGTCATCCTCGCCGCCAGCGTCCGGCAGCACCGGACCGGGATCCTCGCCGTCCGAGGCGTCCTCCCCGTCGCCGCCCATAGGCTCGCAGGTCTGGCTGTCCTTCTTGCAGTAGCTCCCCTTCGGGCAGTCCACGTCCCGCTGGCACTCCCCGCCGAGGGCCGCCGGCACGCACTCCCCACGGTCGCAGATCTCTCCGAAGCCGCACTCCGCGGTCAGGTGGCAGGCCTTGTCCTCCTCGCTGCCGGAGCGGCAGGCCGACAGGAGGAGCGTGGCGCAGACGAGGGCGGCGAGGAGGGGGCGTTTGGGCATGGTTCCGACCAGGCAGAGGAGCCGCGCCGCATGTTGACGCATCCCGAGCGGCGGCGCAGACGCCAGGGTCCCGGTTCGGGCTGCGACGGTCAAGTCCTGCGGCCCCTGTCGGCCGCGCCGGTCGAACGACAGGGGCAGAAGGTGGTAGAAAGCGCCTCCATGCCGGGATGGCGGAATCGGTAGACGCGGGAGGCTTAAAACCGGTCCATCGGGTGGCGCGGAAGCAGCGGAAAAGGCTGGGGAAGCACAAGATCCCCGAGACTTGCTCGCACGGCCGCAGAGATGGCTCGGGATGGTTGGAGCGGGTACAAGCGGGTAAACGGTGGATCGATTAGACTCGGATAGGACACAACTTCTCCCACAGGTGGCACCCGAGGCATGGAACCACGCCGCCAGCGCTCCCTTGCCAGCGCCAGGACTGAGCTTGGCGCGATCAAGGCAACGCTCAGCGCGGAAGCCATCGATGGTCGAGTCGTGTGCGTCTGCGACCCCGACCGAGGCTGCCCGGTCCCCCGCAGGATCGTGCTGGGCTGGCTCCCGGAAGATGACGAAGGCAGCCTCCCGAGACGTGAGTCCCTCGACCCAGCGCGGTACGCGGCGAGTCCCGCCCATCTCGCTGACTTCCAGGTCTGGACCGGGCGCGATCTGTGGGAATGCACGCGGGCGTACCCGGCGGGTGCCACCGAGCTGTTCAACTCCCTAGAAGGTGTGGAGCTATCTCTTCTCTCGGTGGTTCCGATTGACGCCATCGCAGAGTTGCCCCCGAGCCCAGCGTTGCACGAGAGGATCGACCAGCTGGCCAAGCGGGGATTCGGCGAGTTCATGGCGAGCTTCCTCGGCCTTTGGTCCAGCGAACAAGACGGTCCCACGTCCGACGCACTCCGAAAGAAGCTCGAACAGTTGGGCTGCATCGAGAAGCGCCTGATGGACCAGGTCAATGATGCCTTCAATGACGCTACCAGGGTCGTCGGTGCGCCGCTCTCGGTTCCCGAACAGGTCCTCGTGCCTGCGCGCGGCCAGGGCAAGCCGGTGGCGTACGATCTGCGCGAGGGCATGCCCTTCGCCGGTCCACGCGGCGCGCTCGACTATCTGCTCCAGCCGCTTCGGCGTTGGAGGGCGACAATCGAGTTCGAGGTCGATGAAGTCGGCGAGCGGCATGGTGCCTACAGCGTCGGAGACGAGCGCCTCTCGGCTTGGGCGCGAAGGCGGTTCTGTCTTCGTCTTCGGCACGCAGTCCACGAGGAGTCCGACACGGAGTACGACCTGCCGCCCGGAGGGATCGCCCTCGCGCTGGTCGCAGTCGGTCTCGTCGACCCGAATTCTCAGAGCCTGGGGCAAATCGAGTCGCACGTCGGCACCGAGCTTGACCGAATCGCGAAGACCGTCTCGGTCAAGTACGACGACGACCGGGTCGGCCCGTCGGTCAGGTTGCTGCGTGAAGTGCATCTCGGGGCCGCGCGTAGGCCGATTGGGCGACCGGAGGACGGGGACGACACTGTTACCGGCTAACGGATCGGGTCCCGGGCCTCACCGTCAGGCTTCCAAGGTCTGAGTCCCTCCCCCCATCACAGCGAACGGGCGTGGAAGGCCCGTCCCCTGTGACGGGACCCTCGTCCTTCGTTCGGACAAACCTGCTGTCAGACCTAGTCGG
>CAZQPP010000838.1:0-2675 GCA_964594295.1 uncultured Myxococcales bacterium
CGCGGATGCCCTCGCCGCGCACCTCCACGCGCGCTCGGATGGTCTCGATGACCGTCTCCTCCGCGTCGTCGGGCACCTCTGCGAGCTGCGCCCGCACCCAGTAGCCCTTCTTGCCGTCGACCTCGGTCTCCGCGATCGTCACCGGCCCTTCGAAGACGGCGATGTTCGCGGGGACGTCGACGGGCGCCCGGGGCAGCTCGGCCCAGCGCTCCCCGTCCCACAGGCTCCAGACCAGCAGCCTCGTCACGTCGCGCTCGGCGACCCCCGGCACCTCGATCTCGACGGTGAGCATGGCCTCGCCTTCGAGGAACTGGAAGCGCTCGTCGCAGAGGTACAAGAAGCGCTCGATGGCGCGGGTGCCGAGGAAGGGATCGAAGGTGTCGCCCGGGCGCTCGAGGGTGCCGCTGTGGTTGACGTACTGGTCGTGGTGCTGGGAGCACACCGACGCGATGGTGTTCGTGGTCGCCACGAGGGGCCGGTCGGTCTCGAAGACCACCGGGCGGTCCTCCGCCGTCGCGCGCGTCTCTACCCGGGTCCTCGGCGGCACGAGGACGCGATCCGCCTTCTCGTTGAGCTTGAAGCTGAGCACCGTCTGCGCCGGTCGCGGCGGCGCGGGCTCGACCCCCATCAGCTCGAGGAAGGTCAGGAGGTTCTTCTCCGGCACCCGGTTGAGCCGGTAGAGCATCATCTCGGTCATCCAAGCGAAGAGCTCGACCAGCGTGATGCCCGGGTCGGAGGGGTTGTGGTTGTTCCAGTCGGGGCAGTACTGCGGGATCAGCCGAAGCGCCTCGTCGACGATGTCCTGGAACGTCCTGTCGTCCAGGTTGGGCTTCGGGATCATAGTGCCTCTTCCCTGCGCAAGTAGAAGGGGTAGACGAGGTTTCTTATCTCGTTCGTCGCGATGACCCTGTACCGGATGCCAACCTTGAGCACGTTCTCCTCCGACGGGTCCGGGTTCGCGTCCACTTCCACGTCACGGATGCGCGGCTCCCACTTCACGAGGGCCTCTTGGACGTAGTAGGTCGCGAGCGAAGCCGTGTTGTGGTTGTTCGGGTGGAAGACCAGCTCCTGCACGCGGCAGCCGAAGTCCGGCCTCATCACCCGCTCCCCGGGCGAGGTCCCGATGATCACACGGACCGACTCCTCGATGAGGCGATCCTCTTCGGACATGGCCACGTTCCCGCGGTTGTTCACCCGCAGCGGGAAGCCGAGCCCTCGGCCGAGGAAGCTACGCCGCATGCGCCCCCCTGCCCTGCCTTCTCCCTCTCATCAGGCGAGCTGCCCGTAGAAGCCCTCGCTGCACTTCGGGCAGCGGATCTTGACCTCGAACTCGTCGGCCTGAACCTCGAGCGTGCCCTCTTGGCAGTATGGGCAGCGGTGCCCGGTCGTGCGCCCCGCGAGGACCTGCTCCAAGATAGGCTGCCAGATGACGATCTCGTCCGAGCGATCCTGTGCCATGGCGCGGCTCCACCGATGCGTCCAAGAAGCCGGAATCTAGCAGCGGGAGAGCGTTAGACGCAACGCGCGAGGCCGGACCTCAATCACTTCGTGAGCCCGCCTCTCCCGCGGCCGCCTCCTTGTCCAGCTCCTTGAAGGCCCGAGCCGCGCGCACCTCGATGGCCTCACGGAGCGCGCCGTCGAGGCCGTCGAGGCTGCGGAGCCCCGTCACGAAGGAGTCCAGCTCCAGGACCATCAACGCGAAGAAGGTCCCGCGCTTGCTGACCCAGGTCTCCTTCAGGACAGTCCCGACCAGGGTCCTGTCGGTCACCTGCTTGGACACGTCCTCGATGAGCTGCTCGTCGTTGGCGCTCTTGCCGAAGAGCTCCCCGCCCGTTTTGGTCGCCTGGTAGTCCTTGAGCATGGCCTTCACGCGCACGTTCAGAGTCCGCGCGATCTCGGTGCGCCCCCGGCCCATGGCCCCCGTGCGGAGCATGGAGATGCTCCTCGACCCGCCTGCCGAGCCGACGCCGCAGACGACCCTCCGGCCTTCCTCCACGCCTGCCTGGCAACCCTGGACAACCCAGGCAGGGGCGCCCTCGAGCTCGTCGGCGACGACGCTGCGCGGATCTTCGGGGCCCGCTCCCCCGCAGGACGTGGCGCAGAGCAGGGCTCCGAGCGCGAGGGCCGCGGCGGCGCGGGTGAGGCGACTGGTCGCGCGTTCTTTCATCACGCTTCTCCCTCGATCTGTGGAGATCACAGCCCGTCGAGCTCGTCGAAGAGCTCGTCGGCGCGGTCTCTGACCTTGTCCTGCTTGGAGCCGCCTGAGCTGCCGCTCTTCTTCTTGCCCATCTGCTCGAGGTCGTCTTCGACCTTGCGAGGCGGCGCCTCGTCCCGCTTGGGCTTGGGCTTCTCCTCCGCAGCCTTGGGGGCAGCCGGCTCCGGCTCCGGCTCGGCCTTCGGCTTGGGCTTGGGCTCCGCCTTCGCCTTTGGTCGGGGCTTGGGCTTGCTCCTCTTGGCGCGCGCCTTGGGCTTGGGCTCCGGCTCCGTGGGGGCCTTTGGCTCGGGCTCGACCTTTGGCTCGGCCTCGGCTGCAGCTGCTGCCTTGGGCTCCGGCGCAGGCTCCTCGGCCGCGGGCTCGGCAGGGGACGCCGCAGCCGGGATGCTCTCGGCAGCCGGCGGCGCGGCCGGGGGCGGCGCGGGCGTCTCGACCGGCTCCGAGGGGCGGCCGACGAGCA
>CAZQPP010000839.1:0-2673 GCA_964594295.1 uncultured Myxococcales bacterium
GCACCAGACTCGCCGCCCATCGACGTGCCGGACGCCGAGATCTGGGGCGATGAGGACACGCCTGAGTTGCCGCGCATTGACGTGCCGGATGTCGACGTGGACGTGCCGATCGACGTAGGTGGCGACTGTGCCAAGGACCCCGGAGGCTCCTATTGCCCGTGCAAGGAGAACGTCGACTGCCACGGGGGGCTGTGCGTGTACTCCCGTCACGGGCGCGTCTGCGCTGAGACCTGCGTGGAAACATGTCCCCACGGCTGGAGCTGCAGGAGCATTCAGATCAAGGACACCGACCCTATCTGGGTGTGCTTCGACCTGACCACCAACCTCTGCCGCCCCTGTCGTGAAGATAGCGACTGCGCGCCACCCGACGTAGAGAACGTCGGCCATCGATGCCTTTCGTTTGATGAGGAAGGCAGCTTCTGCGGAATGGCGTGCGAGAGCACCGAAGACTGCCCAACGGACTACCTTTGTGCGGAGCGAACCTCCGCGACGGGTGGGACTCCTTCGAGTCAATGCGTGCCGGAGTCCGGCGCCTGTGCCTGCTCGAGGCATGCGATCGATGCCGGTGCGAGTACCGACTGTGTCGTGCACGGCTGCGGTGGCGAACGCAAGTGCGACGAAGGCGGCCTGAGCGAGTGCGAGGCAAAGGACGCCAAGCCCGAGGAGTGTAACGGCCAGGACGACGACTGCAACGGGGTTGTCGACGACGCCACCTGCCTCGACCCGCCCGATGCCATCTGTGCGGAAGACGGAAAGACCCGGATCGAGCTCTCCGGCCCCGGGGAGTGCCGGTCAGATGCCGACGACTGGACGTGTCGATGGCAGGAGAACCCTGAGACCTGTGCCGATCGTTGCAGCGGAGGGCTCTGTCTCACCCCGTGCGAGGGCAAGGAGGACGGGGACGACTGTGACGATGGGAACGCCTGCACTCAAGTCGACACGTGCCACGCCGGCGTGTGCGTGGGCGCCTCCAAGGTGGAGTGCGTGGCGCTCGATGAATGTCACGTGGCCGGAGAGTGCGATCCAGGGACGGGCGAGTGCTCGAACCCGGCGGCGCCGGAAGGCAAGGAGTGCGACGACGGGGACCAGTGTACGACCGTCGATGTTTGCAAATCGGGGGTCTGTGTGGGGTCCTCACTCGTTGAATGCTCAGCGCTCGACGAGTGCCATTTGGCCGGCGAGTGCGATCCCGAGACAGGCGAGTGCTCGAACCCGGCGGCGCCGGATGGCACCGTGTGCGACGACCACGACCGCTGCTCTCGACTCGCCACTTGCATGTCCGGCGAATGCAAACAGGTCTCCGCCAAGGTGTGCGGGAAGCCCGCCCCATGCATCCAGGCAGGCGAGTGCAACCCAGAGACCGGAGAATGCTCCAAACCCATCGAGCCGGACGGCACTCCGTGCGACGACGGGAACCGGTGTACGGAGAACGACTCTTGCGTGGCGGGCGAATGCTCTGGAGACCCGATCGAGTGCCCGCTTCCGGACGGCTGCCACGAGACCGGAGAGTGCAATCCGGTGACGGGGCGTTGCGTCTATCGCTCCAAGGAGGACGGCACCAAATGCGACAACGAAAACCCGTGTACGAAGGACGACACATGCAAGGCAGGGACCTGCACCGCTGGACCCCCAGTGGTGTGCCCCGCCCCAGCCGACGATTGCCACGACCGGGGACGATGCGATCCGACGACTGGTGACTGCTCGAACCCCGAGAAGGAGGATGGTACGCCGTGCAATGACGGAGACGCGAGCACCAGGAACGATGTCTGTCAGGCTGGTCTTTGTATTCCGGGGGATCCGGTGATTTGTCAGCCGCTTTCCCAGTGCCATGTTCCTGGCGTACCTGATCCTGCTACCGGGTTGTGCTCCAACCCTCCGGCAGCAGATGGCACAGAGTGCGACGACGGCAGCGCGTGTACGCAGGCCGACGTCTGTGAAGGCGGATTGTGCGTGGGCAGGGACAATGTTCAATGCGCTCCGCCCACACAGTGCCTCACGAAGGGCACATGCGACCCGGAGGGGAACCCGGAGGAAGGGCTCTGTGCCTACGCGCCGCTACCTGACGGGACGGGCTGCAGCGACGGAGATGCGTGCACGAGAGGAGACGAGTGCAAAGCCGGAACATGCCTGGGCGGTCGACCTGTCCAGTGCGCGCCACTGAGTCAATGCCACGAAGAGGGCATCTGCGACCCCGCCACCGGTGTGTGCACGAACCCGCAGAAGCCAGAGGGCACACCCTGCGACGATGGGAACGCGTGCACGCAGACAGACACATGCCGGCGTGGGGTGTGTACGGGGGCTAACGCGACAGTCTGCATCCCACTCGATCAATGTCACGACAGGGGGGAATGCGATCCCATCTCGGGAGAGTGCTCCAACCCAGCCAAGTCGGATGGATCGCGCTGTACCGACGGCAACGCATGCACGCAGAACGACTCCTGCAAGGCCGGAGCGTGTCTAGGCGGCGCCCCCGTCCAGTGCGAACCCCTGAGCCAATGCCACGAGCGGGGAATGTGCGACCCGGCCACCGGTGTCTGCTCAAACCCGATCAAGCAAGACGACTCGGAGTGCGATGACGGAAACGAGTGTTCTTCAAACGAAACCTGCCAGGGTGGCGCCTGCACGCCGGATGAATGGGTCGAGTGCACGCCCAAGAACGAATGCCATCTCGCC
>CAZQPP010000840.1:0-2668 GCA_964594295.1 uncultured Myxococcales bacterium
ACCTCGTGGTGCAGTCGGTGTAGGGCTTGGCCTGGTCGAAGTTCCCCGCCACGCGGATCTCCCCGGCGGTGAGGTTGCCCTCCGTCGTGGCCGACGTGTTGCCGCCGACCCCCTGGAAGTACGCACGGTCACCCACGATCAGGACGTCGTTGGCGTTGGTCATGATCAGGCCGTCGCCAGACGTGTTGGTGATGAAACCGTAGAAGTCGTCACCGGTATCGAGGGTGAAGCCGTTGAGCCGGAGGGTGGTGCCGCCCTCGACGCGGATGCGATCGGCGGTGTCGGGGAAGGTCAGGTTCTTGACCATCACGACGGCGCCGGCGGTCCGGGTGTCGGGCACGACGTAGGTCGAGTTGCTCAGCTCGGGCAGGCGCGTTGACGAGTAGACGTTCGTCGCCCCGAAGGAGCTGTCGGTGATGACGAGGTCCTCGTAGTGGCGCAGCGCGCCGAGGTTGAAGTTGGAGCTCGCCGTCATCGACATGTCGCCTTCGACGCGCAGCGAGGCGCTGGACTGGCCGGTGAGCTCGGCGCCGGTCATGGAGAGGTCGCCCTTGACGACGACGTCGACGTTGCTGTTGAGGTAGGCGTCGGCGTCGGAGGCGAAGCTCACGTCGCCCTTGATGATGGTGTCGTAGTTGAAGTTCGCCTGGGCCGAGCCCGTGTTGGCGAAGTCGAGGTGATGGAAGTGGGAGCGCGACTCGGTGCTGGTGGCGAAGCTCACCGACTGCGCCGCCGTACCGTTGAGCACGACCTTGTGGTTTCCGGAGGCGACGAAGCTGTAGTAGCTGCAGTCGCCATAGGGCCTGGACTGGATGAAGTTGCCCGTCACGTAGAGGGTGCCGTTGGTCAGGTAGCCGGAGGTTGTCGCGCTGGTGTTTCCACCCTGGCTGCTGAACTCGGCGTCTCCTTGCACGTAGAAGACGTCGTTGGCGTTGGTCATGATCAGCCCGTCGCCGGAGGCGTTGGTGATCAAGGTGTAGAGCTTGCCGCTGATCGTCAGGGTGTTCCCCGCGAGGCGGAGGCTGCTGGCGCTGTCGATGCGGAAGTTCCCCGGCACGGTGAGGTCCTGGTCCATCACCAGGCTGCCGCGCGAGTAGTTCCAGGAGACGCTGTATGTCGAGGTGTCGGTGTCGATGACCGGAAGCTCATCGTAGTAGTAGACGTTGGTGCCCGTGAAGGACGAGCTCCCGCTGATGGTCAGGCTGTCGTAGACGTAGGTGTTCGTCGACGCGGTGAAGGTGGCCGAGTTCATCAGGGTGGTGCCGCCGCGGTAGGTGCACTCGTAGTAGCTCCCGCCCTTCTGGAGGGTGGAGCCGTCGACCACGGTGCCGCCGCGGAAGTCCACGCCGGCGTTGCTGTTGATGTTCAAGACGGAGCCGTTGAGCACGCGAACCTGGCCGGTGGCGGTGAGGGTTTGGAGGGTACCGTTGATCGTCACCGTGTTGCCGCCCGAGAAGTCCACCGCGTGGAAGCGGCTCTTTGCCGTGTCCGAGGACTCGAAGGTGATGCTCTGGCTGCCGCTGCCGTTGAAGATCACCTTGGTCCCGGTGGAGATGAACTGCCTGCGTGCCGAGCTGCTGTCACAGCGCTGCGTCTGGAAGTCGCCGCCGACGTATATCGTGCCGGCCGAGAAGTTCCCCTCGCTCGTCGCGCTCGAGTTGCCGCAGGCGGAGGTGGCGTAGATCTTGCCCCTTGAAATGAGCGTGCTGCTCGCGTTGGTCATCTTGAGGCCGTCGCCCGTGATGTTGGAGATCTGGTAGCTGATCGACCCCACCTCGAGGGTCTTGCCGTTCAGGTCGAGCTGCTTTCCCGACTGGACCTGGAGCCTGGTGGTGCCCGGGATGTTGGTGTTCCGGGACATCACGATGTCGTCGGAGACGTACTGGTTGGTGTTCGTGTACGTGCCGCCGTCGAAGACCGGGAGCTGCTCCATGTAGTAGGCGTTGGTGCAGTTCATGGTGGCGCTGCTGACGTCGATGTTGCCGTCGAAGTAGCAGTTCCCTGTCCTCAGCTCGCCGCTGGCGCTTATTGCAGCGTCCCCCTCGACCCTGACCTCGGTGCCGCTACCTCCCTGGAGCAGGCTCGATGCGCCGGTGATGCTGAGGTCGCCGTTGACGTAGACGTCGTAATTGCTCGGGATGTTGACGAGGGTGCCGTCCACGACCTCGAGGTCGCCGTTGACGTAGATGTGGTTGCTGCTCTGGGATGCGTTCTCGAAGCGCAGGTCGTCGAAGTACGAGTAGTTGTCACCGAAGCCCGGCCTGTAGAAGTAGACGGTCTGGGTCCCGCTCGCGCCGTCCATGATCACCTTCGTGCCGGTGGAGCGGAAGGAGCGGCCGGAGGTGCCGCTGTCGCAGCGCGTCTGGTAGAAGCTCCCGCCGACGTTGATCTGCCCGTTGGTGAAGTTGCCCTGGCTCGTCGCGCTGCTGTTCCCGCAGCTGACCGCGAAGCTGGCGTTACCGCTGATGTCCACGCGGCTGTTGGCGTTGGTCATGATGAGGCCGTCGCCGCTGGTGTTGCTGATCTCGACCAGCAAGGAACCCGCCTCGGCCTCGTAGGGGCCGATCACCAGACGGTGGCCGGGATACACCCGCAGCTCACCGTCGACCTTCAAGAGCTTCCCTACAAATCGGGTAGGGCCTGTAGTAGCGGGGTGCGAGGGGCTTTC
>CAZQPP010000841.1:0-2631 GCA_964594295.1 uncultured Myxococcales bacterium
TGAGGACCGCGGCGAAACGGTCAGTGTGCGGGGCTCTGCCCCGAGCCCCGGACCAGGGGAGCGTTGCTCCCCTCGCCGCTACGCGGCTCACCCCGCGGACCCCCGGGGCGAGCGGCGCTGGCACCCAGGATGGTGCTGTTGGTCTTGAGGGTGCGCGGAGGTTGGAAAAGCAGGCACGAGCCCACGCATCCCGGTTCGCCGTTGCCGACGCCCCGGGGGTCCCCCAGGTCGGTGGTCAGTCGACCCGGGATGCGTGGGCTCGTGCGGGTTGGGGCGTTCCGGTCCCGTTCAATCCTATGTAGGGGAGTGGGAACGCGCGGAGGGGAGAGCCGGCGTCCAGCCCGCAGCGGAGCGCGAAAGCTTCCCTTGCTGCTCCAGGCGGGCGAGGACCTCGCCGAGGCGCGCGTTACGTACGCCGACACGCTCCCGGAGCTGGGTGCGAGTCAGTGGACCCGGGGCCTCGGCAAGGGTGGTGAGGACGGCCGGAGCGAGGTCGTCTGCCGGCTGCTGGTGGCGGCCGACGACCTCGAGGTAGGGAGCGTCGCCACCGTTGAGGCACAGCTCGACGGGGTCAGGAGCCTTTGCCGCCCTGTGTTCGAAGGTGAGCACGAGGCGGTCTCGGGTACGGCGGAGGTAGAGGTTGGAGTCGCCGAATGCGTGCAGGTCACCCGACCCCCGAAGGGCCTGGCCCGGCTGGCTGGCCGAGCCGTTCTTCCTCGTGTGGTGCACCAGGACGACCGCCGTCTCGTACCGGCGCTGGAGGCAGCGGAGGAAGGCGAGGAGGACGCTGACCTCATCTGCCCGGTTCTCGTCGATGCGGTGCATCCGGACCAGGGGGTCCAGCAGGACCATCACAGGGCGAAGCCTGTCGATGCAGGCCTCGAGACGGCGCTGGTCGTCGGGGGTGTCGAGGCGGAGCTGGTCGGCGGTGATGACGTAGACGTTGAGAGCCGAGATGGGCAGAGAGCGACGCCGGCAGAGCGCCTCGAGGCGTTGGCGGACCATGTGCTGTGCGTCCTCGGCCATGTAGATGAGGACGGGGCCGCTGGTCCTGGGCTCGTACGCGCCGAGGCAAGGGGTCTGGGTGGCGAGGCTCGTGGCCATATCCAGGCCGAGCCACGATTTGCAGCTCTTCGGGGCCCCTCCCACCAGGCCGACGCCCTGTGCGAGCCACAGCGGCTCGATGAGCCAGCGGGCGCCCTCGTCGGACTTGCTGAGATCGCAGGCACGCACCACGGGCATGGCAGCCTGGGGGTCTGAGGCGAGCATCAGAGGTCCTCGTCGTCGAGGGCGGCCTCGACGATGGTGTCGTCGACGAAGCTCTGGTCGCGCTCGTGGGCGAGCATCATGGAGGCTCGCAGGAGATAGGCGAGGCGCCTTGGGACGCCGCGACTGGCGCGGAAGAGGAGCTCCCTTGCGGGGTCGCTCAGGAGCGTGCCGTTGGCGCCGGCGGCCGCGAGGCCCTTGTCGAGGAAGGCGAAGAAGTCGTCGCGGTCGGTCAGGGGCTCGAGGGAGACGCGTGCGGCGACACGGGAGTCGAGGGCGGAGTGGAGCTTGAGCTTGAGGCGCCTCTTGAGGCCGGGCTGGCCGAGGAGCCAGAAGACCAAGAGGTTGCGGCTGTCGAAGGCGAAGTTCAGGAAGCCGGACAGGTCGAGCAGGAAGCGCTCACAGAGGTGCTGGGCCTCGTCGACGACGACGACGGGCTGCACGTTCTGCTCGTCGACGAGCTGCACGATGGCGGCCTTGATGTCGCGCCAGAGCTGGGCGCGGCGATGGGAGGCTGTGACGCCGAGCTCGGTTGCGAGCTGGCGGTAGAAGTCGAGGGGGCTCGTCAGGGTGTCGCAGACGTAGACGACCTGGTAGTCGGGGCGCGGGAGCGCGGCGCAGAGGTGGCGCATGACCGTCGTCTTGCCGACGCCGGCGTCGGCGGTGAGGACGCCGAGGCCGGGCTCCCTGGCGAGCATCTTGAAGTGGCGCTCGATGCGCTCGAAGCTTGGCGGCGGCGTGAAGGTGCGGCCGCTGGCGTTCTGGGGGAAGACGTGGCCCTGAAGTGCGAAGCGCTGGCGGTACATGGGTCTACTACTCGACGTGGTGGTGGGCGTTGGCGTGGCTCGGCCGGCACACGAGGCGCGCCTGCTCGTCGGCCATCTGTGCGAGGGGGTCGAGCCCCGTCGGCTCGACGGGCGGAGTGACCGCGCGTGGGAGACGGTGCCGCGAGCGCGCGCTGTTCGCGACGCGATCGAGCGGATAGGTGTCGCAGACGAAGTGCCCGTCGACGTAGACATCGGGCCAGGTCACCGAGGCGTTGGGCTCGAAGTCGACTCCGGGCAGGAAGCGGAGCTCGACGAGCTGCCCGCAAAGCTCAGCCCGGACCTCGAGGAGGTGGCCGCGGTAACGGACCGTGCTGTCGCGGCGGACACGGCGGACCTGGCGGTGCATGAAGATGCGGTCGAGGGTCTCGTCGTTTGGAGCCGGCCTCAGCCGCTCGACCTGCTCGAGCCAGTGCTCGATGGGCACCCGGCCGGTCCCCTCATGCTTGCGGCGGTGGTACTCGGTGCTCAGCCAGGCCCACGTGTACGCGCAGAGGTCGCCCGCGTTGTGCGGGCCTTCTGAGAGCTCGTCCAAGACCTC
>CAZQPP010000842.1:0-2628 GCA_964594295.1 uncultured Myxococcales bacterium
GTGCGGAAACGGGGTCTGCGAGGCCGACAAGGCCGAGGACTGCGACACCTGCCCCATCGACTGCATGCAGTGCGGGAACTGCGAGTGCGAGATGGCGTGCGGCGAGAACGCGATCACCTGCCCCAAGGACTGCGACTGGGCCTGCAGCGACGGCAATGCCGAGCCTTGCGACAGCATCATGAGCCACAAGTTCGTCAGCTCCGGCGGGGCCGAGGGCATGGACTGCCGTACGGACATCTGTGCTTGCCCGGAGACTGGCGGCGCCGGCTGTGGAGACGGCTGCTGCAAGGGCTTCCTGTGCGAGGAGGACCCCCTCTCCTGCCCGCAGGACTGCATGCCCGCTTGCGGCAACGCCGAGTGCGAGCGCGGCGAGACGCCCGAAAACTGCACCGAGGACTGCAAGCTCGGCGCCTGCGGTGACGGCAAGTGCACCAACCTCGAGAGCCTCGAGTCCTGCCCGACCGACTGCTCCACCGTGTGCGGCGACAAGGTCTGCGACCAGGGTGAGAGCCACAACACCTGTCCCATCGACTGCGCCATCTGCGGCGACGACATCTGCGGGGCCAACGAGGGCGCCGGCGCCTGCCCTTACGACTGCGGCAGCTGTCCCGACGGCGTGTGCGCCTACATCACCACCCGGATCCAGACCGAGCTCGGCCCGAAGGTCACCGACCGCACCCCCGAGGACGGCACCAACTGCGCCCTGGATTGCACCGACTAGCCCGTCTGTTCCTCCCCCCGGGCGGAGCTCCACTCTCCCGGTGACAGCCCCGACGCCTTGCGTTATGCTCCGGTGCCGATGAGCGACGATCGACGATTCTGTCCTGTCTGTGACGCGGAGGTCGACGGCCCCGTCTGCCCGGCCGACGGCTCCCCAACGCTCCGCGTCGACGCAATGGAGAAGGCCGCCGAAGACCCCGTCGTGGGGAGCGTCTTCTCCGAGCGATATCGCATCGACCGCGTGCTCGGCGACGGCGGCATGGGTCGGGTCTACGTGGCCACCCAGCTCAGCATGAACCGCGAGGTGGCCCTCAAGACCCTGCACCAGCAGCTCCTGAGCGACCGCCGCTACGTCGGGCGCTTCTACCAGGAGGCGAAGGCGGCGAGTCAGCTCAACAGCCCCCACGTCGTGCGCATGTACGACTTCGGCATCGACGAAGAGACGGGCACGCCCTACATCGCCATGGAGCTGCTCCAGGGCACGCCCCTCGACGGCGTCATCGAGCAGGAGGGCACTCTCCCGAGCCACCGGGCCGCGGGGATCCTGTCCCAGGTCGGCAAGGCGCTGATGGACGCCCACCAGCACGGCATCGTGCACCGGGACCTGAAGCCCGAGAACATCTTCATGGTCCGCACGGCCGACGAGGAGGACTTCTCGAAGGTCATGGACTTCGGCATCGCCAAGCTCCTGCAGACCGAGTCCGACTCCAAGCTCACGGCCACCGGCACCACGCTCGGCACGCCGCTCTACATGTCGCCCGAGCAGATCACGGGCGGAGAGTTGAGCTTCCGCTCGGACCTCTACGCCCTCGGCTGCATCCTCCACGAGCTGCTCACCGGAACGCCGCCCTTCAACGCCGAGGAGCGCCTGCCCATCCTCCTGATGCACGTGCAGGACGAGCCGCCGGCCCTCCCGGACAGCCTCCCGACCGGGGAGCGCTGCCATCCCGAGCTCCAGGAGCTCTACCTGAGCCTGATGGCGAAGCAGTCCGAGGACCGCCCCGGCTCCACCGGCGAGGTCGTGCGGGCGCTGAGCCGCATCGCGCGGACAACCGCCGTCTATACTCCGGCGCAAGGAGCCGAGGTGGCGGGCGCGGCGGCCGCTCCCGCGCCGGCGCCCTCCGAGGAGCTCGAGACCGCACCGGCAGCCGCTCCGCCCGCTCCCGCGCCGACGCCCGCCGAAGCTGACGCCGGCGCCACCGAGCTGGGTGAGCAGGTCCAGGCGCCCCCGCCCCGCGTAGCCGTCACCTCCGAAGCGGACATCTCCGAGATCCGGCCCGGGGGCAACCGCTGGTTGCCCATCGCCCTGGGGGCCGCGGCGCTGATCATCCTGGTCGTCGCGGGCTACCTGGTCATGAAGCCCACCGACACGGAGACCAAGGCCCAGGAGACCAAGCCGGCGCCGGTCGCCAAGACGACCAAGGCGCCCGAGCCGAAGGCACCCGAGCCCGCCGTCACGCCCAAGCCCGCAGAGACGGCGAAGGCGCCGGAGGTGAAGCCGCCCGAGCCCAAGGAGCCCCCGAAGCCCCCGGAGGTCGAGTTCAAGTTCCAGACCGAGCCCGCGGGCGCGGCCGTGTTCAGGGGCGACGAGAAGCTCGGGACCACGCCCTTCACCTGGACCGGCCTGAAGGCCGGCGACGCCTTGGAGTTCAGGCTCGAGCTCTCAGGCTTCAAGACCCAGACCACCTCCCTCGTGCCGGACCGCGACCGCGAGGTCGTCATCTCGCTCGAGAAGAAGCGCCGAACGAAAAGGATCACCCGTCCCGCACGTCCCTCCGGCTCGAAGCGCGACCGGAAGGTGGACAAGGACAAGATGAACAAGCTGCTGGACGACTAGCCTTTGATCTAGCTGTTAGCTGTTAGCTGTTAGCTGTTAGCTGTTAGCGGTTAGCCAGAAACCCTGCGCAC
>CAZQPP010000843.1:0-2620 GCA_964594295.1 uncultured Myxococcales bacterium
GGAGGAGCGCGTTGGGCCGGTCCCGCTCGCAGCGCCCTACGCCGCAACCGGCGCAGACCACGTAGAGCGAGCCGCCGCGCGCCGCCACGGCCAGGGCGTCTCCTCCGAGCCGCGGCAACGACAGGTGCCGCGCATCCGGGGCACACCCGGCGGTGCAGTCGGGGGCCTGCCTCCAGGCGTGCTCGCAGCCCTCCTCGCCGCAGGTGTCCCGGGTGCAGGGATCGCCGTCGTCACACCCGACGGCCGTACAGCCTATGAAAGGCACGCACTCCCAGGCGCCGCAAGGTTCCTCTCCCGGGCATGGCGCGGGCAGGGAGCTCGTGCAGAGGCCCTCGGCGCAGCTCTCGACCCCGTTGCAGGGATCGCCGTCGTCACAGCCGGCGGCTCCGTCCACCGGCTCGTGGCTGCAACCCTCCTCGGGATCGCAGGCGTCGAACGTGCAGGGCTCACCGTCGTCGCAGGGTGGGGGCAGGGGCACGCTGACTCCCAACCGCGGGTCGCACTCCAGCGGCTCGCAGGGGGAGCCCCCACCGACCTCCTCCGTGGCGACACACTCTCCGTCCTCGCAGGCCTGCCGTCCGGTGCACCAGCTCCCGTCGCAGTTGGCTCGCCGGGCCGGCTCGTGGCTGCAGCTCCCGTCGAGCTCGCAGCGATCAATGGTGCAGAGCATCCCGTCGTCGCAGACACCGGGCACGGGCTCGCTGACGCAGCCGGCGCCGGGGACGCAGCGGGCTCTCATGCAGGGTCCGTCCGCGACGCAGCCGTCGGGCCCGGCGGGGCAGTCTCCGCAGAAGTCGATGCGGATTATCTCCAGGCCCGCGCTGCCCGCCACGAACAGGAGGTCGTCCCGGCGCACCATGTCCTCGACGACCGAGGCGGTCTGGTGCCAGGCCGTCATCCAGAGCGGCTGGCCGCTATACCGCGGCCGGCGCCACAGGTCGTATGCCGCCAGCTCCCGGGAGCCGGCGATCACGGCCTGGCCGAGCACCTCGAGCTTGTTGACTCGGCTGAGCCCGGCCGCCCCCATCGGGGTGCCTGCCGCGTGCTCCGGGTCGCTGAGGTCGTAGAACCTCAAGACGGAGTCCATCGCGCCCACGTGGAGCAAGCTCCGCCAGTCGTCGTAGAACCAGCCCAGCCCCCGTCCGCCGATGCCCCAAGCCTCCGCGAAAGAAACACGGTGCACTGCCACCAGCCACCCGCCGCCAAGGTGCCAATCCACTACCTCCCCAACGCTGCGCTCGTAGCCGCTCCCCTCGGGCTCCCATCCGTATGTCCCTTCGACATGGAGCTTGCGCGCCAGACCCGATCCAGTGTCCTCGACGAGCGCCATGCGGTGAGAAGGGTCGCGGACCAGCAGCGCGCCGTCGTGTACCGCGGGCGACACGGAGCTCTTCGGCCTGTGGGACAGCCGCACCCTCTCCTCGAGCACCGGCGCCCTGGGCTCCGACACGTCGAAGACCGCCACGGTCGCGCCATCCGAGGGGGCATAGAGGCGCTCCCCGAAGAGCCCGAGCCCAAAGAGCTGAAGCCCCGGGTCGACCTCCGCTACCACGGCCGGCGAGCCCGGGTCGGCGACGTCGACCGCCACGAGCCCGCGCCCGGCGTCGGCGAGCAAAGCCACGTCGCCCTTCAGGACCACGTCCCTGGCGTCGAGGTCGCCCTCGAGACGAGACACCTCCACCGGCCGCTCCGGCACCTCGACGTCCACGATCGCGAGGCCCTCCTCGCCGTCGGCCAGAAAGACCGTGTCACCCCGGAGCGCCAGCGCACGCCCGGTGCCGGAGCGGTGCACGGCAGAGACCTCGACCGGGCGCTCGGGCTCGGAGAGGTCGTAGACACGCAGGCCCTGCGTGCCGTCGGCGAGGAATGCCCAGCGCTCCCAGACGGCCACGGCCTCCGCCGTCCCGGGCGAGCCGGCGGTGCCCACGATCGAGTCCGGGACAGTGCCCTCGCCCGACAACGTCGAGATCCCCCCCGCTGGTCCTCGTGCGGCGACCCAGAAGCCGTCGCCGAGGGCTATGTCCACCAGGAAGGTGTCGCCGAGGGAGAGCTCCTCCAGAGAGGGCTCCGCTCCGCCCCGGTCCAGCCGGTAGACGACGGCTGAGGGACACAGCACGAAGACCTCCGGGCCCGCGCGGCGCACCAGGACACCACCCCACCCGAGGCGGCGGTAGACCACCCCCTCGACCCCACCGAGGGCGCTGCGAGCCACGACCAGGTAGCCGCCCCACTCGCTGCCCACGACCACGCCACCGCCCAGCTCCTCCACCGAGCTCGAGAAAGGCGCCGTGTCCAGGCTGTCGACGTGGACCGGTGCCCGTGGATCGGCCACGTCGAAGAAGTGCACGTGGCCAGCGAGGTCGGCCGCGTGGAGGAGCCCGGCGCTGCGGTCGAGCGAGAGGTCACCGAGGAGCCTGCCCTCTTCGAGCGCGGACACCAGCTCAGGGCTGGCCGGGTCCGAGACATCCACGCTCCAGAGCACGCCGAGTCCGGGCGTGAAGTACCCGTACTCGTCCTCTTCTTGGAGGATCGTCCAGGCGTCGAGCGCGTAGGTGTCGGCGTCCGGTGGATTGGGGCTCCACCTGAGCCCTCCCGCTGCAAGGAGGGTGTCGCCGGTCTT
>CAZQPP010000844.1:0-2616 GCA_964594295.1 uncultured Myxococcales bacterium
CCGCCGGGATCTCGTCGAGCATCGCCGACGACGTCATGGGCCTCGTCCTCCTCGACGCCTGGGAGCACGGCATGCTGGTCGACCACACCCTGGATCACGAGGGCATGAGCGATCTCGGCATGTGGCCCCTCGACCCGCCCTACGACATCATCGAGGAGATCCACGTCGACGCCAGGCTCCCCCTCTTCGGCCTCGCCGCGGCCCCTGAGGCAGAGGAGCACCTGAAGGTCTACGCCGGCGACGTGCTCGTGACTCTGCCCATGGGCTCGCTCGGCGATGCCAGCTTTTGGGTCGCCGCCGAGGCCGCCGTGACCGTCGAGCCCGACAGCGAGACCGGGAGCGTGCTCGTTTTGCAGACCGCTCCGGATCGGGTGAAGGCCTCCGTCGAGATGGTCACTGCCCCCGAGGGCCTCGATCAGGCCGGCCTCGTGACCCTCGTGCAGAGCGCCTTCGCGACCATCTTCGCCAAGAGCGTCTCCGGCATGGAGGCCGTGCCCCTGCCCGAGATCCCGCTCTCGGGCTTCCCCGACCTGGCCTCCTACGCGGAGCTGCAGGACAGGGCCATCGTGGTCGGCTCGCCGCAGATAGACGTGCCCGCGGGATCGCAGGGATACCTGGAGGCGCAGGGGGAGATGGTGACCCCGGAGTGAGAGCTGCGGCGCGCCGCGGGGGAAAAGGAAGCTTGACGCCCCTGCGGCCCTGTGGTGCCCTCGTCGGCGCGGGTCCAAAATCGGAGGTGGCTCGATGCGTTGCGTTGACAACACGGGGCGAAGGGAAAGAACAGGCGCGGCGGCGGCCTCGCTGGCGGCGCTGGCCGTGCTCTGCTGGGCCGGCTGCGGGACGATGGCGGCCGGCGGCGGCGGGCACCCGGTGCAGATGTACCTGGGAGAGGGCTCCCACCTGGTTTACTCGACCAACTGCGACGCCTTCTCGGATGACCTGAGAGAAGCGGTCAACAGCAAGGACTACGTGCCGCCGATCCTGGACGCCTCTTTGTGGGCAGGCCGGGAGCCGCCGGCCCAGCTCGCCGAGATGCCCGAAGAGAAGTTCGCGCGCGCCCTCGATCAGGGCCAGGTGCGCTTCGCCCTCATCCAGGGGCGCGGGGGGCTCGGCAAGAGCGCGCTCGTCGTGGCTATCCAGTCGCGCCTCTGCCGCTTCACGCCGGCATTCGTCGTGGAGGGGCACGAGGTCCTGAGGGCCAAGCGGCGCTGGAAGGAGGGCGCGCCCGGTGAGGCCTTGATCCGCCTCGTCGCCAGCAAGGTCGCCGCGGACGAGGACACGGACCCGAGCGAGTCCCTGAAGGCGCTCATGAGCAGGGAGACCTTCGTCCTGCTCGTCGACGCCCTCGACGAGGTCGGCCTCGAGGACAGGCCGGTCGTGGCCGAAGAGGTGCTCGGCCTGCGGGAGACCTACCCCGAGACCAGCCGGGTCGCGGTCTTCGCGCGCGCGCCGGTGTTCACCAGCAACTACGGCCTGCGGGACCTCGACAGCCGCCTGAGGCTGCGCCCCCTCGACGCCGCCAAGTCCGAGGAGCGCGTGCGCGCCCTCGTGGACAAGCCGGCGGACGTGGAGCGCTTCTGGACCTTCGCCAAGGCCACCGGCATCGGGCGCACGGCTCAGGCGCGCGGGCGCAGCGTCTACCCGCTGCTCACCACCCACAGGGACCTCCAGGTGGCCGCCTCCCTGGCCAAGAACGCGTCCTTCGACGCGGCCTCGGAGGTGCTCGGCGAGGGCTTCGCGGGGACCCGCGCGAGGATGTACGAGCGCCACGTGTGGGCCATGCTGAAGACGGCCTACACCCCGATCCCCGCCTCGCCGGACGAGGCCATGGCCCTCGCCGACCGCATGGTCTCCGCCAAGCACCCCAGCGTGGCGACGCGCAACTTCGAGTTCACGCGTCCGGAGTGCCTCGCGGCCGCGTCGGGACACGGCGACAAGGCCGCGGCGGTCTGCGAAGCCTTCCTGGTCTCGAACCTCTTCGCGCGCATCGAGACCCTCGACCGGTGGCGCTTCGCCGACCGGAGCCTCATGGACCTCTTCCTGGCTCGTTGGGCCAACCGCAAGCTCAAGAAGGGAGAAGGGGTCGACTGCGAGCGCATCTCCCGCCTGTCGGGCATGTTCGAGTCCCACGAGCTCTCGAGCTTCCTGGTCGGGCTGCCCAACGGCAACCGCTGCGTCCGGCAGATCGTGCAGGCCTTGTGCGACAACGGCTGCCCGGTCGCGGACAGCGTGGAGCTGCTCGACGAGGGCCTCCCCTCGGGCGAGGCGCGCACGGCCCTGCTGAAGGGGGAGGAAGACCCGGCCGCCACGTCCGCTCCCGCGGGCGAGCCGGTCGGCTGCTTCGATCGTGTGCTGCTCGGGTTGGGGATAGGGCACTAACGCCGGCTCAAGACCCCTTCGACTTCTCCGCGTAGCTGAAGGTCAGCTCCCCGTCCTCGTTGAGATCGACGAGGACGCGGCCGCCGCGGGTCAGCTCGCCGAAGAGGATCTCGTTGCCGAGCGGGGTCTTGAGCTCCTCGTCCATGATGCGGGCGAGCGGCCTCGCGCCGTTTTGCGGGTCGTAGCCCTTCTCGGCGAGGTAGTCGCGGGCGGCCTCGCTCAGCTCGACGGTGACCG
>CAZQPP010000845.1:0-2609 GCA_964594295.1 uncultured Myxococcales bacterium
TCATGGACCTCCATGGAATCGACATCCTGGCTCTGATCCGCGCAGATACAGCGTTGAAGCGCGTTGGCGGCACTAACGGCGGTGAATACGCCGGTGCCTGCCCGTTCTGTGGTGGGACTGACAGGTTCCGGGTTTGGCCTCGCGATGAGAAGTCAGACGATCATCGTGGGCGGTTCTGGTGTCGACAGTGTAAGAAGTCGGGCGACGCCGTACGATACGTCGTGGAACGTGATGGTGTCTCGGTTGGTGAGGCGTTCAAACGGCTTGGCGTGTCGTCGTCGACTGATGCGGGCAAGAGTGGACATGCGCCACGTCAGAACTCAACTCAGGCGAGGGATGAGAAGTCGAAGATCGCTGCCCCACCCAGCGAGGTCTGGCAGACATGCGGGATGAAGCTCGTCGAAGCGTGCGAGCACGCCCTGTGGGATGAGAAGGGCAAACGCGCTCTCGACTGGCTGCGTGGTCGTGGCTTCACCGATGAGACGATCCGGGCGGCACGCCTCGGGTGGAACGGCGTCGAACGTTTCGACGATCCGAATCGGTGGGATCTGACGGCAGGAAAGAAGGTCTGCGCGCCTGTCGGCGTTGTCATTCCGTGGATTGACGGTGGCGCCCTGTGGCGCGTCCAGTTCCGTCGTCTCGACTTAGGAAACGATCCTAAAGAGAGATACGTCCAGGTGCGAGGCAGTGCTGACGCCCTCTATGGCGCCGACGAAGTGGACGCCAGAAGGTCCGTGTTGCTATGCGAGGGCGCCTTCACCTCACTGGCAGTGCGGCAGTCTGCGGGCGATCTGTGTGTTGCCGTTGCGGCGGGTAGCACGAGCGGTGGGCACTCGACCCAGTGGATAGCGCGGTTGTCGTTGGCACCGTTGGTTCTTGTGGCCTTCGACGCGGACGACGCTGGCGACAAGGCGGCAGAGCGTTGGTTAGGAATCCTGCCCGGATCGCGTCGACGGCGCCCGTACTGGGGCGACGCCAACGACATGGCGCAGGACGGTGCAGACGTGCGGGCGTGGGTAGCGGCAGGATTGCGGCCGCTTCAAACAGAGCACGAGAGGGCAAAAGCTGTGCCTCCGCTCCATGAGGCAATCGCTGCACTGGTCAAGAAGGATCCTGAACTGACGCGGCGCTTTGATGAGTACGTAAAGATCGCGGAAGAGTTCGGTATTGGCGCGGCAAGAGAAGCGATCCGCCGAAGAGGGCGTCAGCTCTGGCGAGACTTGCAGGGCCTCGAAGAAGAAGCAGAGGCGAGCCTTTGCCAAGAGTTGGAGAGGTTCTATGACGGACAGGTGTCAAGAGAGCGCGCGCTGTACAAGATGGAGCGTTGGGCGCAGACACTGACGAACTATGTCGACTGCGCGGCGAATCTGTCATAGGCCGTAGGCGTGAAGCCCGCGCGCAGAAGCTGATCGTGTCCGAGGTGTGGGACGTCGGAAGGGTGGCTCTGCGTGTACGGCCGCTCATTCGTGCGATGTTGAGATGTTTAGGATAGGGGGTGTGCCATGACGATGGAAGAGCGCGTCGAGAGGCTGGAACGGCGGAACCGGCAGCTTGTGGTGGCGCTCGTTCCGATGCTGGGCGTCGGTGTGTTGGCGGTGTTCGTCACGGGTAGGATGGCAACCGCTCAGGCGGGCGCGGAGACGGTAGAGGAAGTGCGGACGAAGCAGCTCGTCATTGTGGATGATCTTGCCAGAGAGCGCGCCAAGCTGTCGGTGGTCGAGGGCGCGCCGGGGCTGGCACTACTCGATGTGAAGGGCAAGCCACGCGTCTTACTGACAATGCGTGGGGACGATCCCGCGCTGGTCCTAGTTGATGCGAAGGGCAAGGGGGGCGCTGCGCTGGCGATGGTCGAGGACGCGCCTAGATTGGACTTGTACGTCGCAAAAGGCGAGCGGCGCGCCATGCTGATGGTGATCGAGGTCGAGTCGGGATTGGGCCTGTACGATGCAAATGGCGAGCTGCGCGCAGGGATGGAGGTGCGCGGGGACGCGGGCAAGTCGGGGCTGCACCTGGCCGATGCGGACGGCGAGGTGCGCGCCACGCTGGGGACGCTCGAGGACGGGCCGGCGCTGGTGCTGCACGATGCAAATGGCAAGCAGCGCGCCATGCTGTCAGTACTTGATGGGCTCGGGTCGCTGCTGGTCCTGTACGATGCGCAAGGCCGACTGGCTAGGAGCTTACGCTAGTCGCGACGAAGGGCGACGCGCCTGAACGCGCAAACAGCCGGCGTAGCGGTTCGAACGGTGGCGGAGGCCTAAACTCTGAACGTCACGAGCTGCCGGACGACGTTCCTGAGCCAGCCGGTAGGCGAGGGTAGAGCTGGTCGGGCGTGGAGCATCGCCGTCAACGCTTGCGTTTCAGCGCTAAGTGCTTGGATGGAGCTGAGGGCGTCCGTGAGCTGTTCCTGCGTTGTGCCAAGCTGCTGCTGTGCCTGTTGGAAGGTGTCGCGAAGGGCTTCCATCTCGCGACGTGTCGCCTCGTGGGCCTGCTCAGATGCCTCCAGTTTGATGCGATAGACGTCGAGCTCAGCGGTGTGAGCGGCATGAGCGCTCGATATAGCGCTATCGTTAGCGCCATCCATAGCGCTAACTGCGCGCTCGGTGTCTGCG
>CAZQPP010000846.1:0-2607 GCA_964594295.1 uncultured Myxococcales bacterium
TGTTGGAGAGGCCGTCGCTGTTGGCCGCGAGGATCTGGCTGATGGCGCCGGCGCCGCCGAGCTTGTCGGAGCTGAGCAGGTCGTTCAAGCCGATCTTCTTGGGGTCGATCTTGTCGACCATCTGGCCGTCGCGCTTGGGGACCTTGCTCTCCTTGTTCGGGTCCTCGTCCGGGTCGCCGAACTTGCCCTCGTCTCCGGCGGCCTTCTTGCCGACGTCGTCCTCCTCCTCGCCCATGTCGAGGAGCTCCTCGTCCTCTTGCATCTCCACCTCGACGGCGACCTGGAGCATCTGGCGCGCCTGGTTCCGGTGCTGGCGGACGGCCGTCTCGTCCCAGGAGAGCAGGGCCCACATGAGGAAGGAGACCTGGAGCAGGGTCGAGACCAGGGAGCTGGCAACGACGTTGCGGTCCATGGTCTTCCACAGGGGGACGCGGACGATCTGCTTCTCGGGCCGCACGAAGCGGAAGACGAGCTCGATGGGGCCGAACTTGAAGTGGCCGAAGTCGTCGTCGCTGATGCCGACGGGGTTGGCGCCGGACTTGTTCGCCGTGTGATCCTGGACGTAGTCCTTGACGCTCGCGACGGTGCGGTCGATGCAGACCTCGCCGTCCAGATCGGCGTTCAGGTGGACGCTGTAGTTCTTGCGGCGCGCGTCGGGCTTGAAGAGGACGTAGCGGGCGCCCGTGGCCGCCTCGGGCACCACGAAGTCGTTGCGGAGGCCCTTGCCGACGCTGATGGCGCGGGGCTCGAGGAGCACGTGCTCCTTGATGACCGAGTCCTTCCAGCGGGCCTCGACGCGCAGGACCTTGGTGCCCACGTCGTACTCGGGGCGGGCCCCGTAGGCGACGGCCGCGGCGAAGGTGAGCATGACGCCGCCGAGCATGGCCAGGTAGTAGCCCCAGCCGGCGACGATCCACTCGTCCATCTCGATCTTCATCTGGAAGGCGCCGGAGAGGACCTGGGGAGCCCACCAGAAGGCCTGGGCGAGCGCGGTGAACACGAGCAGGGAGGCGATGATGTCGTTGGAGATCAGCGCCTGCTTGTTGCGGCGGATCAGGGTGCCGAGACCGAAGAGGATCGCGATGACGCCCACGAGGGCCGCGCCCATGCCGGCGGGGAGATCGATCCCGCGGGCGATTAGATCGAGGTTCTCGGCCTCCAGCCAGGGCATGAAGGTGGAGCCGACGATCAGGAGGCCGGCCAGCACCGAGATGATCTGCGCCTTTTTCATTTAGTGGATCCTAATCAGGCAACAACGAGCGGCCCGCGAGTCTAGGAGCGGTGCCATAGTCAAGTCAAGGGCGGGCGGCTCACGCGGTGGTTTTGTCTACGCATCGGTCTACGCGCGCGCGGCCGACATGATTCCCGGAGGTCAGCCTAGCCAAGCTCCTCCCTGCGGGTGCGGTAACGGTTCAGCTCCTCCTCGGCGGCGGCCAGAGCCTCGCGCTCCTTCTCGACCACGGCGGCGGGGGCCCGCTCCACGAACTTGGGGTTCTGGAGCTTGCGTTCGAGGTAGCTCACCCTCTCGGCGGCCTTGGCGACCGCCTTGTCGAGGCGGGCGCGCTCCGCGGTGAGGCCGGCAACGTCTGCGGGCGGCTGCACGAGGATCTGGGTGCTCCCGACCAGCGCCAGCGAGGCGCCCTGCGGCGGCTCCTCTGTCGGATCAGGGTGGATCTGAATGTCGCCGGCGCGGCAGAGGGCTTCGAGGTCGTCCCTCCCTCCTTCGACGGCGCGGAGCGCTGCCGGGTCGGGGGCGCCGAGCCTCAAGGAGACCCGCTTCGACGGCGCGATGCCACGCTCGGCCCGGATGTTGCGCACCGCGGAGACGACCTCGTTGACGTGCTCCTGGGCAGAGACGGCGGCCTCGTCCCCGACCGGCACCTCGTCTCTGGCCGGCCAGCTGGCGACGATGAGCATTTCGGCGGGGAAGCGCGCGAAGGGCGGCAGGGTCTGCCAGAGGCGCTCGGTGATGTGCGGCATGAAGGGGTGGAGGAGCCTCAAGATGAGGTCGGTGACGTCGACGAGGGCCGCCTGCGCCGCTCGCCGGAGGGCCGGGTCCTGCTCACCCTTGCGCAGGGTTTGCTTGGCCAGCTCCACGTACCAGTCGCAGAAGGTGTGCCACACGAACTGGTAGGCCTGGCTGGCGGCCTCGTTGAAGCGGTACTCGCGCAGGGCTGTGTCGACGGTCGCCGTCACCTCGGCCGCCTTGGCCCGGATCCAGCGCTCGGCCGTGCCGCCGCCGTGCCTGCGCCCCTGCTCGAGGGCCTCCTCGTCGAGATCGCCGATGTGCATGTGCACGAAGCGGACGGCGTTCCAGAGCTTGTTGCAGAAGGTGCGGTAGCCCTCCACCCGCGAGGTGGAGAGCTTGATGTCGCGGCCCTGGGCGGTGAGCGTGGCCAGGGTGAAGCGGAGCGCGTCGGCGCCGTGCTTCTCGGTGACCTCGAGGGGATCGATGACGTTCCCCTTGGTCTTGCTCATCTTCTCGCCGTGCGGATCCCTGACCATGGCGTGGAAGTAGACCTCCTTGAAGGGCTCCTTCCCCATGAACTTGAGGCCCATCATGATCATGCGGGCCACCCAGAAGAAGATGATGTCGAACCCGGTCTC
>CAZQPP010000847.1:0-2593 GCA_964594295.1 uncultured Myxococcales bacterium
GCGGAGCATCTCGGTGGTCAGCTCCCGGGGGGAGCGGTCGCGGATCTCGAAGACCACGCGCTCGACACCCGTGATCGTGTCGAGCTCCGTGCGCACTCCCATGCCCACCTCGATGGGGCCGTCGCCCGCGCCGGCGTCGCGCCTCGTGGACTCGATGGCGTTGCGCAGGAGGTTCGCGGTGATGTCTTCGAAAGCCTGCGCGGGCACCAGGACTCCACGGGGCAGCAAGGAGGCGCCCTCGAGGGCGAGAGGAGCCACGTCGGCGTGGGAGAAGGCCGGCTCGCCGCGGGTGCGCTCGAAGACGGCCCGCAGGAGGGGCTCGCCGACCTGCAGCGCGCGCATCTCGTCGAGGAGAGAGCACACGGCCTGGTAGCCGTCCGTGTTGAGCAGTCGCGCGGCCTCGGCGAGGCGGCGGCGCAGCTTCGTGCGCTCGCGCCCGCCGAGCAGCTCGACCCGATCGAGCTGGGGCAGGGAACGCCGGAGCAGGCCGAAGCCCTCGAGGAGCGCACCGACGGCCGGGTCGCGCCTGCGCAGGTTGAGACGCACGCCCCTGGCGCGGCCGATCTGCTCAAGCTCGACGACGTAGCACATGAGCTGGGAGAAGACGCCGGCAGCGTCCGATGGCGATCGGGGGCCCTCCCCGGGTGGAGGCCCGAAGAGCGTCCGGCGGACGTGGTGCGCGGCCTCGGTGGCGTCCTCCCCGGCGTCGAGGGCCGCGACCACGCCGGTGAGCACCATGGTGTTGTGCTTCAAGACCTCGTGACGGATTGCGGAGAGTATCCGCTGCACCTCCGGTCCCGCGTCGGGGTGGCGGGCGAGCAGGGTACGAAGATCCGTGCCTCCGTAGGTCCGGTACAGCGCGAGGGCGAGGGCGAGGACCAGGATCAGCGCAACGCCGGCGCCACCGGCGAGCAGGCGCCAGAGCCGGTGCCCGACCTCGACGCGCAGGGTCTCGGCCTCTCGCCGGTGAAGGCCTTCGGCCGTATGGAGCAGGAAGGCGTCGAGGCGGTCGCGCGCCGAGAGGAGCGCCGGAACGCGGGCGAGGTCGCCGAGCCAGCTCTCGTCGGCGCCGGCCTCCGCGAGATCGAGGCGGGCGAGGTGGTAGATGGCCCGGGTGTTCCCCATCGACTCGGCCTGGAGCAGCTCCCGTCGCGCGCGGTGGTGCCGGCCGAGGCGCTCGAAGACCAGGCCGAGCTGCTCGCGGACGGACGGCTGGGAGGCCTCTTGCTCCAGGGACGCCTCGTAGACGGCGGCCGCCGCCCCGAGCCGGTTCGCGGCGAAGAGGATACGCGCCTCGAGGTTGAGCACGTCGGTCCCTCGGGCCTCGTCGGGCAGGCGGCGCAGCTCCGCCATGGCCGCGTCTGACTCCCCGCGGGAGAGGAAGGCCCGGGCGCGGATCAAGGCCTCGATCACGCGGCTTCGAGCCGAAGGTTGCTCTGAGGGCGGGGGCGCGAGGTCGGCTTTGGGGTCGTCGGGGACGAGGGGAGCGAGCGCCTGCTCGAGGGCCGCCGCCCGCGCTCGGGCCGGGCCTTCGGGTGCGTCGACGAGGTAGCGCCGCACCTCGATCAGGGCTCGGGCCAGCTCGCCGGTGGCGCGGTGCGCCTCCGCGAGGCGGAGGTGCAGCTCGCTCCAGTCCGGGCGCAGCTCCACGACCCGCTCGAGCATCAGCGCCTCCTCGGCCGCTCGGCCGCCCTGCGCGGCGTAGAGGTCCGCGAGGCGGAGGCGGATGTCGGCGTTGCCCGGCGCGAGGGCCAGGGCGCGCAGATAGGCCAGCTCGGCCTCGACCGGACGCCCCTGGTCCGCGAGCACCCCTCCGAGATCCGCCCGGGCCGCGGCGAAGCCCGGCGCGACGGTGACGGCCTCGAGCAGGAGCCGCTCAGCTTCCTCGAGGCGACCTTCGCCGCGGAGGGCCCGCCCCCGGGCGGCGAGCGACCGCGCCTTGGCCGGCGGCGCCGCGGTGGGGCGCACCCACCCGAGGCGGCGAGCCTCCCTGGCCACCTCGAGCTCGAAGATGCGACGGGCCGCGGCCGCCCCGTGGCTCTCCCTCTCGTCTATCTCCCGAT
Organism: uncultured Myxococcales bacterium; assembly: GCA_964594295.1. Lineage (GTDB taxonomy): Bacteria > Myxococcota_A > UBA9042 > UBA3505 > UBA3505 > CAZQPP01. Next base: position 2,064 of record CAZQPP010000847.1, read on the forward strand.
ACCAGCGCAGCGCGTCCTCGTCGTGACCGTACTCGCGGTAGAGGTCTCCAAGCTCGAGGCGGAGGGCGTCGCTCGCCGGGGCCACCGAGAGGTGCTCGCGGTAGAAGCGCTCCGCCTCCTCGAAGAGCGAGCGCTTGGCCGCCACCCTCGCCTGCCTGAGGATCAGGCGCGGGTCGTTTCCCCTGAGCTCTCGCGCCCGGGTCAACAGCCCCGCCGCCTCCTCGTGGCGCTCCGGGGAGGCGTCGTGCTCGGAGAGCAGGTCGGCGAGGTTGAGGTACGCCACCCCCCGCTTCGAGTCGAGCTCGATGGTCATGCGGTAGAAACGCTCGGCTTGGGCCCTGTTGCCGAGGAGCTGGTACAAGTAGGCGAGGTTGTTGGTGATCTCCGGATCGCTCGGGTCGAGATCGTGGGCCTCCTCGAAGCCCTTGAGGGCGCCCGGGTAGTCCTTCTGCTCGAAGCGGCGCAGCGCGGCCTCGTTGGCGATGCGCGCGAGGCGCTTGACCGTGTTGTCGAGGAGCTCGGTCAGGTTC
>CAZQPP010000848.1:0-2277 GCA_964594295.1 uncultured Myxococcales bacterium
TCCCCGGCACGGAGACCCGCTTTCTCGGGGACCTCTATCAGGACCTGTCCGAGGCGGTCCGCAAGCGCTACGCGCTCCTGCAGACCCCCGACTTCGTCGAGAAGTTCATCCTCGAGCAGACGCTCGCGCCGGCCATCGAGGAGTTCGGCCTCGCCGAGGTCAAGCTCATCGACCCGACCTGCGGCTCCGGCCACTTCCTGCTCGGCGCCTTCCGCGATCTCCTGACTGCCTGGCAGGCCAAGGAGCCCACGACGCCCATCGAGGAGCTGGCCCGCCGCGCCCTCGATCAGGTGTACGGGGTGGACATCAACCCCTACGCCGTCGCCATCGCACGCTTCCGACTGGTGCTCGCGGCGCTCGACGCGATCGGCATCACGCGGCTCGACAGAGCGCCGTCTCTGCGCCCGCACATCGTGGTCGCGGACAGCCTGCTCCATCGAATGAAGGAGCAGCAGCTGCGTCTTTCCCAGCAACTCTCGCTGGATGAGGTAGCAGGCTGGGGCGACGAGTTGTTTCGACTCGCGGAACCAGGTGTGGTCGCGGAGTTGCTTGGTCAACGGTATCACGCGGTTGTTGGAAACCCGCCGTACATCACGGAGAAGGACGCAACGAAGCGGAAGAAGTACCGCGAGATGTACGAGAGCGCGGCGGGGAAATACGCGTTGGCCGCGCCGTTCACCGAACGCTTCTTCGATCTAGCCGTGCCCCGCGGATTCGTTGGGATGATCAACAGCAACGCCTGGACGAAACGGGACTACGGCAAGACGCTGATCGAGAAGGTGCTGCCCAGGTTGGACGTGCGGAAGATCATCGACACGTCGGGTTGCTACTTGCCGGGCCACGGCACACCAACGCTGCTGCTGTTCGGCAGGAATCGTAGACCAAACAAAGCCGATGTCGTCGCCGTACTCGGGAAACGCGGTGAGCGAGAGGCACCAACTGAGCCTTCACGCGCTCCCGTCTGGCTAGAGATAGTTCTGAACCACGATTCGGTGGGATTCGAGGGCCAGTACGTCACCGTTGAGCATATTAGGCGTGCAGAATCTGGCCGCCATCCGTGGGTTCTTGCCGGTGGTGGTGCCAGACCGTTTCTTGACGCGATCACATCCAAGGTGAACGACCGATTGGTCTCGCGCTTCCGGACGGGCGTGTTCGGGATGACGAACGCGAACGACTGCTTCCTCCTTCCCAAAGCGGCTGCTACTCGCCTCGGTGTCGAGGCTCGGGCCCTTCGAAGACTTGTGACCGGAGAAGCCATCCGTGAATGGGCAGCCTCGGACGAGATGGAGTCCGTGTTCCCGTACACCAAGGAATCGCTTCTTGCTATCGAGGACGTACCCGGCCTTGCAAGCTACCTGTGGGCCTTCCGAACCACGCTTGGCGCCCGCGCAACGTTCGGTGGGGTCACATACAATTCTGACGGGCTGCCTTGGTGGAAGTGGCATCAGGTGGCCCTGGAACGCTTTGGTGGCTTCACCGCCTGCTACGCGTTCGTCTCTACTCACAACAACTTCGTCGGGCTCGATGGCGACATCACCTTCAATCAGTCGGTTCAGATCCTTCGTCCAACGGCGCAAATGGGCCCCGAACCATCGCGTGCCCACCTTGGCTACTTGAACTCGTCCACCGTAGCGTTCTGGTGCCGCCTCGTCATGTTCCCCAAGGGCGGTGACCAGGTCGGCGAGGGCGCCCGCCTGTCGAAGACGCCCTGGCAGGACCGACTCGAGTACGCCGGCAACCTCCTCCAACAGCTCCCGGTCCCCGACCTCGACGCGCTCCGTGAAGACCTCCTCGGGCTTGTCGTAGCCGCCGAGGAGACGGTGCAGGCGATGGCCGAGCATGCCGCCGACAAGGTCGTCTCCGCCACCCTTGCCGAGACTCCGACCCTCGCGGGCCTCCGCGACGCCCGGACTCGCAGCCTGGCCGAACGTGCCCGACTGCGCGGCGTCCTGGTCTCGCTTCAGGAGGAGATGGACTGGCGCATCTACGGTATCTTGGACCTGCCCACCGTTACCGCGCCATCGGTCGAAGTGGTACGTGTCCCGGTCGAGCCGAATCACCGCCCACTCGAGGTGCGCCTCGCCCGCGAGATCAAGACTGACATCTCCGCTCGGGAGTGGTTTCGCATCCACAAACGCGAAGCTCCCAAAGACGTGGGTGGACCGCTCGCCGACCTCTACAAGCAGCGGCTCCGGCTGCTCGATGACCCTGAGCGCGGTCGTCAGCTCCGCCTGCTGGAAACGCCCGAGACCAAGCGCCGCTGGTCGCCGCCCCCCG
>CAZQPP010000848.1:2287-2593 GCA_964594295.1 uncultured Myxococcales bacterium
AGGTCACTTCTGAGAAGCAGGAGATATAGGACGGAGGCCATCAACAGGGCCTTCATCGAGGCCGTGCGCAAGTGGTTGCTGGACCGCATCGAGGCTGTCTTCCGCAACCAGTCTACACCCGAGCTACAGACCGCGAGACAGATCGCGCTCGACCTCGGCCGCGACGCCGCTGCACAGGCCGCCCACGAGCTGCTGACCGAAGACAGCGGCGTCGACCTCGCAAAGCTCGTCTCGGAGCAGGTCGAGCACGAGGGCGTCCCCTTCCTGGCCGGCGTGTTCACGCGGTTCATCCTCATCAGGCTCGAG
>CAZQPP010000849.1:0-2588 GCA_964594295.1 uncultured Myxococcales bacterium
GCGTGGACTGGACCATGCCGAGCAGGGACGGCTGGGACAACAGCAACATGGCCATGTACTCCGGGGACTTCGAGGTCATGGGCCGCGTCGAGCGCCTGCACTGGGAGAGGGCTCGGGAGCTCAAGGTCAAGCGCGTCGTCATGGGAGAGTGCGGCCACGCTTTTCGCGGCGCGGTCTACGACGGCCCGAGGTGGCTCGGCTGGAGCACCCCTCCCGTCCCGATGACCCACGCCGTGGAGTTCTACTACGAGCTCATCCGCAGCGGCCGGCTGAAGATCGCGAACAAGATCGAGGGGCCGGTGACCGTGCAGGACCCCTGCAACATCGTGCGGGGCCGCGGCCTGCACCACAAGCTTCGCTACGTCATGAAAGCCATCTGCGAGGACTTCCGCGACATGGATCCCCGCTTCGAGCACAACTACTGTTGCGCCGCGGGCGGAGGGGTGATCAATTGCGGCCCACCGTGGAAGCTCTCCCGGATGAAGAGCATCCGGGTCAAGGCCGAGCAGCTTGAGGCGACCGAGGCTCAGCTCTGCGTGACGCCCTGCCACAACTGCCACAGCGGGATCGAGGACATCATCAAGCACTACGGGTTGAACATGCACATATCGTTCATCTCGGAGCTGCTCGTGAAGGTCATCGAGATGCCGGAGGCGGCCCTGCGCAGCCAGCGCCGAGAGCCGCAGGCAGAGCACACGGCGCCGGTAGCGCAAGAGGGGGTGGCTGCATGATTACGGTGGAACAAGGGGTTTCGCTCGCGGACCGCCCCGCGGTAGTGGCGTTTCGCCTACGAGACGCCTGCCTCGCCATGCAAGCCAGGGGGATCTGGAGCCTGGCGGTCCCGGCTATGTTGCTCGGTCTCGCGATCGGGTGCACGGCTCACGCGGCTCCGGGCGAAGACGAAAGCACCGCGAAGGCAGGCGAGCTACGGCCCGCGCCGATCAACATCTCCACGCCCGCTGCCCTCGGCGCCATGGAGCGTCCCGCGTCGCTCTTCGACCACGCGAAGCACACCACGGCGCTGAAGGAAGAGGGCTGCAAGGGCTGCCACGAGCGCGACGCCCTCGGCCACCTCGGGGACAAGCTCGCGGGCGCCAGGGACGCGGGCGACCGGGAGACGCTGATGGAGCTCTACCACGGGCGCTGCATCGGCTGTCACGAGGAGCGCGGCACGGGAGCGCGGGCCTGCGGCGAGTGCCACGTCAAGGAGAAGCCGCCCGCGCCGGCCCGCCACGAGATGCGCTTCGACTCCTCTCTGCACCACCGCCACGACAAGGCAACCGAAGGCCGCTGCGAGAGCTGTCACCATCACGTCGACGGCTGGCAGGTGCCCAACGCAGAGGGGCGGGACAAACCACAGGGTGCCTGCGGCGACTGCCACGGCGAGCAGGACGAGGGGCGCAAGCCTTCCCTCCGGCGGGCCTCACACCGGGCATGCGTGGCCTGTCACCTCGATCGCGAGGCCAAAGGAGAGAGGACCGGCCCGACGCTCTGCAAGGGCTGCCACGACCCTGCGGTGGTCGCGGAGATAGCAGCCCTACCGGAGGTCCCGCGCCTGAAGAACACGCAGAAGGACACCTACCGAATAGCTTCCGAGGGCGCGAAGATGGGGGTGGTGGCCTTCGACCACGCCGGCCACGAGGGCGCCACGCGCTTCTGCACCTCCTGCCACCACCGCACCACGAAGGCCTGCGGGAGCTGCCACCCCATCGAGGGCAAGCCCGAGGGAGGCGGAGTCACCCTGGCGGCGGCCCAGCACCTGAGCACCTCCGAGCACTCCTGCGTCGGTTGTCACCAGCGCGAGGCCGAAGAGCCCGCCTGCGCCGGCTGCCACGGCACGCTCCCGGAGCCGCCGGGAAAGGCCGCGTGCGTCGTGTGCCACGGTGAGCGGAAGGAGGAGCAGGGGCCGGGACAGCTGCCTCCTATCTCGGACGACTTCCCGGAGAAGGTCACCATCGACCTGCTGGCCAAAGACTACGGTCCCTCGACCCTTCCCCACGCGAAGATCGTCAGGCGCCTGCACGAGGGAGCCGGAAAGAGCCGCCTCGCTCAGGCTTTTCACGCGGGCCCGGACACCCTCTGCGCGGGCTGCCACCACCACAGCCCGGTCGGCAAGAGGCCGCCGAGCTGCCGCTCCTGCCACTCGGGCGAGGCCGACGGGAGCAGGGACAGGCCGTCGCTCAAGGCCGCCTACCACCGCCAGTGCATGGACTGCCACCGCGAGATGAAGATCGAGGCCGTGGGTTGCACCGACTGCCACGCCGAGGCGGGCAAGCAGAAGGGAGAGAGACGATGAAGATCTCCCGCAGAGGTTTCCTCGCCGGGCTCGCCGGCGGAGCAGGAGCGCTCGCAGCCGGATCGGCGTCTGCGGCAGGCGCGAAGCACTTCAAAGGACACCCCGGCCGATTCGGCCTGCTCCACGACACGACCCTCTGCGTGGGCTGCCGCAAGTGCGAGGTCGCCTGCAAGGAGGTCAACGAGTTGCCTCCGGTCGAGGGCTCGCTCGAGGACAAGTCGGTCTTCGAGACCGAGCGCAGGACCACGCCCGAGGCGTACACGGTCGTCAACAGGCACGCCGAAGCCGAGGG
>CAZQPP010000850.1:0-2586 GCA_964594295.1 uncultured Myxococcales bacterium
AAGAGCACCGAGCGCTTCGAGGCGAGCGCCCAGCCGCGCAGAATCTCCAGATCCTGCGCTGTCAGGGGCATCACCGACGAGGTCACGAACACGGACAGGGCGCTCTGGGCGCACACCCAGCGGGCGCGCTCTCCGGCGAAGACGTTGTCGGTCTTCAGCCCCGGCGCGTCGAGGATGACGAGCCGCCCGCTCCGGAGCCCCTGCAGCTCCATGGTCGTCTCGAGGATCCCCGTCTTGAAGCGCTCGAGGGGCAGCTCGTCGGGCTCGTCGCCGGCCCTCACGCGGAGCTCGCGCACTCCGGCCCTCTCGAGCTCCCGGGCGGCCTCCGGCGACACGACGAAGCCGTCCCTCCGCAGCAGCTCGTGGGCGCGGGGGGAGACGGGGCGGATGGTCTCGCCGGCCCACGGCGCGTAGACCGTCTTGTGGAGCGAGTCCCCGACGTCCACCGTCTCGGTCGGCTCGGAGAGGGCGAAACGCCTCACCTCGCGCCCGAGCCCCAGCTCCAGGACCTTCGCGAGGTTCCCCGTGAGCAGGCTCTTGCCCATCTTCACGCGGCCGATGACGCCCACGACGACGGAGTCCTCCCAGCGCCGCACGAGGCGCTCGTGGGCGGCGATCTCGGCCTGGGCGTCGAGGAGCTCGCGGTTGAAGGACTCGGTCGCTCCCGCCAGCTGCTCGACGAGCCCCGCGACGGCGGGCGGCAGGTCCTGCTCGGCCGGGGGCGGCTCGATCTCCCGAAGCATGGAGACGAGGCGCTCGCGGAGCTCCTCGGCCCTCCCCTCGGACTCGGCGAGGGAGCGCTCGAAGCCCTCGAGGCGCTCGCGCCAGGAGTCGAGGAGGCTGCAGGCCTGGCGGCTAGTGATCCGGTCGCTCATCGGGCGGGGTGACGTCGTAGATGTGGTACTCGAGGGGGCTCTCGATCACGACGTGGAGGTCGGCGGGTCCTGACAGCGCCGCCAGGGACGGGAAGCGACGGTCGAGGACGGCCTGCGAGAGGGTGTAGCGGGAGAGGTCGAGCATCCACCAGGTGTCGGTCTCGACATCCAGACCGACGCCGAGGAGATCGCTGCGGTGGAAGCGGATCGAGCAGACGGGGGCGTCGACGCTCACGACCTCGGTGTAGGTGCCCGAGCCGCCGACGCGGCGCCAGACGACGAGGCCCGGAGGAGAGCCGAAGACGACGGCGACGTGGATCTCGTCCTCGGTGACCATGACCCGTCGCGGGTCGGAGCGCTCGACGTCGATGATGCGGCGCCAGCTGCCGGAGGTGTCGCCGCGCGCGACGTGTGTGCGCTCGCCGTCGGCGTCGCGGCCGAGGACGAAGACACGGTCGAGGGGCGTGGCCTGCAGATCGACGGCTCTTCCGGCGGCGGCGGCAGCTCCCTTGGCCGGGAGCTTCGCAATCGGTAGAGGCTTGTAGCGCCGCTCTCCGTCGTCTTCCACTACGCGATACGCGGTGACGGCGCCTTTCCTCAGGGTCCACAGGAGCACGCCGCACGCAGAAAGCGCTATTCCGTCTGGGCGTTTCTCCAGGCGCAGGAAGTCACATGGGGCGCGGCCCGCCCACGCATTCCTGGGCCGGCCTTCGACGAGTCGAAAGGGGACTACGTAGAACTCCCCATCCTCAAGACCGTACACGGCGAAATCCACGCGGCGCGGCCCCACCGTAACGGCGAAATGCTCGTCAATTTCCGGGTGACCGCTGCACTCACAGCTGAGCTTCTCCTTGCCGGGATTGCGTGGCGAATGGGCCAGCAGTGCAACGCGAGTGTCGCCGTATTGGGGCTTCTCCACAACGATGTGGCGGCCGGACCACAGCGCGGGGCGAACGCCCTTCTTCCTGCGAAAGCTGTCCACGGGCACAGCGTCGTAGCGGCGCGAGGTTTGTTCGATCGAGTCGGCCGCTCCAGGGCCGAGCAGCGGCCTCCCCGTCCACCGGAGCTGCAGTGGGGGCTGCTGCCGGGTCGACGGCGACGCGCTGCGTGCGCTCCCCTGCGACGCGAAAGTGCAACCGGCGAGCACGGTCGAGCTGCCGTCGCCGGCCGCGAGGGTTCCGGGCACACCGGCGTCGTCGAAGCTGGTCGAGGCGCCCCAGACCGTGCCGCGGTCGAAGCTCTCGATCCTCGTCCCGGCGATCTGCGACCTCACCAAGAAGAGATCTCCCACCCGGCGCTGCACGCGCCCGCCACGAAGCTCCACCCCCGCTAGCGCGGCGCTCCCGCGATCCTCGTCGAGGCTCCAGTCGATGCCCTCGATCAAGGGCAGGGGATCGTCGGGCATGTCGCAGTACAGCTCCGGCCCGGCCCTGCGAATCTCGGCCACGTCGGGGTCGCCGAGGAGGTCGCGCCACCCTCCGCCGGAGCAACGCGCCCTGAGCTCCGGGGCGACGGAGATCGACCTCGCGCCGCCCAGCAGTCGCCGCACGATCCGCAGCTCGGCGAAGAGCGCGAGGGCGACCGCGTTCTTGGATGTCGCCGGGCGCAGCGCCTCTGCCGCGCGCGTCGCCAGCGCCCTCGCCCGCCCTCCGCGGAAGCGCTCGTGAGCGCGGAGCAGCTCCCGCGACAGGGCCTCGATGCGGCTCTCCTC
>CAZQPP010000851.1:0-2570 GCA_964594295.1 uncultured Myxococcales bacterium
CCCCGATGGTGAGCCGGTCGACGCCGTGGTCTCTCATGATCCGCAACCGCTCCTTCCCGTCCGGGCCCAGCAGAGACGAGGGGTCGACGTCGTAGTTGAACTGGGTGCACGAAGAGGTGTCCACCTTGGAGGAGAAGCTCTCCAGGAAGCGCTTCAACTGCGCCGGCGTCAGGTAGGTGGGCGTCCCGCCGCCGACGAGGATCGACCGCGCCTTGACGACCTCTAGTCCCAGCCGCTCCAGGTAGATGGCCATCTCCCGATCCAAGACGCGCAGGTAGTGGTCCTTCTCCGCCGCCTGGTCACCGACTTTCACCGGATAGTGACAGAAGGCGCAGGCCTGGATGCAGAAAGGTATGTGCGCGTAGAGGTCGAACAACCCGTCGGATGGGCTCGTGTATCCTTCGAACAGGTGCTCCTCGGTGATCGGCGGGTACATGGTGATCGGCGGATAGTGGACGGAGGGGAAGAAGTCGCCGGTCAGGCAGACGAGCCCGGCCTCCTGCATCCGATGGAGGTCGGCGATCCGCCCCTGCGCGCCCGCGATCAGCGTTGTCTTGTCTAAAGGCATATGAACACCAATCCTCCTACCGTGATGAAGGCTCCCGCCACCGCCGCGCGGGAGATCGTCTCTTTGAGGAAGAACGCGGCCAGAGGAAGAACGAAGAGCGGCTCCATGGAGCTCAAGGTGTTGGCGATCGAGACGTCGGTGAGCTTCAGGGCCGCGTGGAAGAGCCAGAATCCGCTCAAGGTGGAGACGCATACCGCGAACACCGTTCCCCTCAGCAGCTCGAGCTCAGCGAAAGGCCGGACCCACGTTCGCAGCTGGCTCCGGACGAGCCCGTAGACCGCCAGCCCGGCCGTGCCCCACGCGATGCGCAAGAAGGTCGCCTGAGTGGCGGAGACGGAGTCGATGGCCTTTTTCGCGATCACTACAGCCACGGACATGCAGAGCACGGAAAGCAATCCCAGCAGGATCCCCAGCGCCCCGGAATCCTCCGCGGCGCTCTGGGTTCGCGCATGCAGGACGACGGAGACTCCCAAGATCACCAGGGCGATGCCGACCCAGACGGTGAGGGTCGGCGCCTCTCCGAGGAACACCACGGCCATAAGAACCGTCATGACCTGCCCGGTCGTGCACAGCAGGACCAGGGCATGGGCGCTCAGATGCTGCAGCGCCAGGAAGAACAACGTGTCCCCCACCGCGATGCCCAGAATCCCGCTCAGAGCGAGGAGGAAGAAGGGGGTCGTGGCCACGGGCTCGTATCCCACCACGAACAAGGCTGCGGCCAGGACTGGCAGGCTGATCAGGCCCTTCACCAAGTTCAGCCCGGAGGCGGACACGCTTCGGCCCAGCTTCTTGTACAGGATCGCGCCCAGGGCCCACGCAGCGGCCGAGCCCAAGGCGCACAGGATCCCGAGCGCGTCAGTCCCCATTGCCAATCATAGGAGCGGCCGGCTCGAGCAAACGAGCCCCGCCTTCTCCACCACGCTGAGCAGCTCCTCCTTGGGCTCGTAGCGGTCCTTTCGATAAAGTACGAAATCGGCGGATTTGCCCGCCGGCGTACCGTCGTGGACGGTGATCGCGTTGGCCCCTGCCATCAGGCCGCGGAGCTGGCCGTCCTTGGAGAGGATCTCCAACGCGCTCGTGGTCGGGATGAGCGAGTTGGGCCGCAGGAGCCGCAAGACCGCCATGAAATTCAGGGTGCAATCCAGGTCTGCCGGCGCATCACCGGCGCAGAGGGACATGTCATTGGGGATGAAGGGGGCCGTGCTGAGCATGGGGAGGTCCAGGTCCTTCATCAGCAGGAGGTCATCGGCCAAAGAGGACAGCGTCTGGCCGGGAAGACCGGTGATGTTTCCCGTGCTGACCTGAAAGCCCAGCTCCTTCAGGGCGGAGATGCGCTCCAGGCGGTCTCGCAGGCTGTCGGAGGGCTTGAGCTTCTCGTACAGAGCGGCGTCCGAGGTCTCGAACTTGAGCAGATACCTCTCCATCCCAATCTGCCGCAAGCTTCTATCCGTCGTCGGAGAGGCTACCTAGCGCCCCGATGAGGACAAGATCCGGGAATCTCTCCTTCACCTCCTTCAGGGCGCCCAGAAGCTTCCCGAAATAGGCGTCCGCCTCCCATTCCCCGGACTGTATCATGACCGCCCTGCGGCCGTCCTGATAGAGAGACTCGACGCCGCGGACGATCTCATCGTGGGAGAGGGCGTATCTCTTGATGCTTGAGTAGTCGCCGATCCCGCAGAAGTGGCAGGCCTGCCGGCAGACGTTGGCATATTCCAGGACGCTCCTCACCTCGACACACCCCGAGAAGGCCTCCTCTCGTGCACGCCGGGCGCGCGCGAAGAGCTCAGCTTGAGCTTCCCCCCGGACGGCAAGAGCGTCCATGATGTCCGCCTTGCTTCGGAGACCGTTCGTTGTCATAGATGGGGACCGCCTAAGCACGGGGACAGTTTTGCACAATTACAGCTTGCGTCGCTGTACTGTCTAGGACGGGAGCGCCCGGGCTCCGGGCGTGCTTGAACAAGCGCGGCGAGGCCGACCAAAGTCGCTCCACGATCCCGACGTC
>CAZQPP010000852.1:0-2569 GCA_964594295.1 uncultured Myxococcales bacterium
GCGCAGTCGTCGTCGGGGCCGTCGCAGGTCTCGGCGTCGACCTCCCCGCTCTCGTTGACGCACTCGACGCCGCTCCCGTCGGCCTTGCAGGTCCACGTGCCGTTGGCGCAGTCGTCGGCGTCGTCGCCGTCGCAGGCCTGGCCTATCTCCGGGGCCTCGATGCCCGCGCAGCTGCCCCCGCTGCACACGTCGTCCACGGAGCAGGCGTCGCCGTCGTCGCAGCTCTCGGTGTTGTTGCGGTGCTCGCAGCCGCTCAGCGGGTTGCAGACGTCGGTGGTGCACACGTTCCCGTCGTCGCAGTCCAAGGCGCCTGTCGAGCGGCAGAAGCCCTGCACGCACTGGTCGCTCGTGGTGCAGGCGTTCCCGTCGTCGCACTCGGAGTCCGCTCCGCAGGTCTTGGGCACCGTGCGCACGACCCGCAGGCCCACGCTGTCGCTCCTGGTGTCGGCCTGCGAGCCCAACCTCGCCGCCGCGCGGCAGGCCGCGTCCGTGCTGACGTAGGAGCCGCCCCGCACCCCGTGGGGGCTGAAGGTCGCGGGCCCGGTGGGATCCACGTCGGGGTCCGGGCGCCCCGAGTAGTAGTTGGGATCCCACGAGTCCCAGACCCACTCGGCCACATTTCCGAGCACGTCGTGCAGCCCGTAGTCGTTGGCCGCCTTCTGGCCGACCGGGTGCGCGGACAGGGAGGCGTTGGAGAACCACCAGGCGACGTCGCTCACCGCACCGTGCCGCGCCTCCGTGCTCCCCGCCCGGCTCACGTGCTCCCACTCGGCCTCGGTCGGCAGCCTGTATCCCTTGCAGCCGAGGCGCTTGAAGAGCGGGTCGTAGCCGGACGGGCAGCTGAAGTCGACCCCGGCGGTGCCGGTGCAGCCGGTGAGGTCGTAGCAGGTATCGAGCCCCGCCGCCGAGGAGGCCTCGTTGCAGTACGCGAGGGCCTCGTACCAGGTCACGCCCGAGACGGGGCAGGTCTGGCCGCAGCTGTCGCTGGGCCAGGGCGTGCTCGCGAAGTGCTGCTGCCACTCGGCGCGGGTCACCTCCGTCTCCCCGGCGACGATGGAGCGCGTCAGGGAGACCGAGCGCTGGGGGCCCTCGTTGGCGGCCCGCCCCGCCTCGTCGGGCGGCGACCCCATGGGGTAGCTCGCCGCGGGCGCGACCCCGAAGTCCTCGGGCACCGAGAAGCCGGTCGGCATCGCCACGCACTCCCCGTCCGCGCTGCAGGCCCCGTTGGGCTCGCCGCCGGCCGGCGTGCACGTGGTCCGGCTCGCCACCGGCGTGTGCGCGCAGGCGCCGGCGCCGTCGCAAGCGTCGGTGGTGCAGCCGTTGGCGTCGTCGCACTCGCCATCCGGGTCGGTGCCCAGCGGCCGGTGCCGGCAGGTGCCTTCCTCGCCCATGAGGTTGCAGACCTCGCAGAGCCCGGCGCAGGAGCTGGCGCAGCACACCCCGTCGACGCAGTGCCCGCTGGAGCACTCGCCGGCGACCCCGCACTGCACGCCCTCGTCCTTCAGCCCGACCTCGCAGCCGTTGGCCGGGTTTGCGTCGAGGTCGGTGTAGCCCGCGTTGCACGAAGTCATCTCGCAAGACCCGTTCGTGCACGAGGCGCTGGCGTTGGCGAAGGCGCAGGCGTTGCCGCAGACCCCGCAGTTCAAGACGTCGGTCTGGAGGTCGAAGTCCTCGTCGACCGCGCCGTCGCAGTCGTCGTCCTCGGTGTTGCAGGTCTCCGCGATGTTGACGGCCGACTCGTTCACGCACTCGGTCCCCGTGCCGTCCGCTTTGCACGTGAAGGTGCCGTTCTTGCACTCGTCCGAGTCCGCGCCGTCGCAGGCCGCCCCGAGATCTGCGAAGTCCTCGTCGGTCTGGCCGTCGCAGTCCTCGTCTTGCCCGTTGCAGTCCTCGGTCAGCCCCACGACGCTCTCGTTGACACACTCGACCCCGCTCCCGCTGCCCATGCAGGTCCAGGTCCCGTTGGCGCAGGAGTCGGAGTCTGCGCCGTCACAGGCCAGGCCCAGGTTCGTGAAGGTCTCGTCGGTGTCGCCGTCGCAGTCGTCATCTTGCCCGTTGCAGGCCTCGACGACACCGGCCGGGGCCTCGTTTACGCACTCGACGCCGGTGCCGTCCGCCTTGCAGGTGAAGGTGCCGTTGGCGCAGAGGTCGGTGTCGGCGCCGTCGCAGGCCGCGCCCAGGGTCGCGAAGGCCTCGTCGGTCGACCCGTCGCAGTTGTTGTCCGCGCCGTCGCAGGTCTCGGGCCCGCTCCCCTCGAAGGGGTTGCAGGCCTGGGTCGCCCCGTCCTTGCAGTTGTCCACGGTGTGCTCGCACTCCCCCGCGCCGCAGGTCGTCTGGCCGAGGCCTTCGTCCGTGTCGCCGTCACAGTCGTCGTCGGCGCCGTTGCAGGTCTCGGAGATGTCGGACGAACTCTCGTTGACGCACTCGACTCCGCTGCCGTCGTCCGTGCAGGTCCACGTCCCGTTCGCGCACTCGTCCGAGTCCACTCCGTCGCAAGCCTGGCCCAGGGTGTCGAAGCCTTCGTCGGTCGACCCGTCGCAGTCCACGTCCGTGCCGAAGCAGCTCTCCA
>CAZQPP010000853.1:0-2564 GCA_964594295.1 uncultured Myxococcales bacterium
GTTGCTCAACCGCATCCGGGCTGAGCGCCGTCGCCGCTGGATCGAGGACGCCGCCGAGAAGGCCCGTGCCAGAGCGGAAGCGAAGGCCACCAAGACCGGGAAGCCGTGGTCCGACCAGGACGACGCCAAGGTCTTGGAGAAGGGGCGGGCCAACGCCGCGAAGAAGTACAAGGAGCCGGAGCCGGTCGATACCGCGGGCCTGCCGGAGCTACCTGACGGGTGGTGTTGGGCGAGCATGGACGAGCTTGCCGACGTGAAAGGGGGACTGACGAAGGGCAAGAAACGACGGCCCGAGGACGAGTTGCAGGAAGTGCCCTATCTCCGAGTCGCCAATGTGCAGCGAGGCCACCTCGACCTGTCAGAGGTCAAGACCATCGCTGCAACCTCTCAAGAGGTCGAGGACCTGCGCCTTCACTCCGGGGACATACTGTTCAACGAGGGCGGCGACCGAGACAAGCTGGGGCGTGGCTGGGTGTGGAACGAGGAGATCCATCTCTGTATCCACCAGAACCACGTCTTTCGGGCGAGGCTCCTGCTCGACGGAATCGCTCCTCGCTTCGTGTCGCACTACGGCAACTCGCAGGCAGCGCAGTTGTACTTCCTTCGAGCCGGCAGGCAGACCACCAACCTCGCCTCGATCAATATGACCAAGTTGAAGGCGTTGCCGCTTCCCGTCGCTCCTCCAGCCGAGCAGCGGCATCTTGTTCAAGTGCTTGAAAACCTGCTTGCAGGAGAGACAGAGGCGAGGGATGCCGTTGCTGCGAAAGCCGAGCTTCTCACTACCCTCAACCAATCAACCCTCGCCAAGGCCTTCCGGGGCGAACTCGTCCCCCAAGACCCCGACGACGAGCCCGCCAGCGTCCTGCTGGAGCGCATCCGGGCCGAGCGGCAGGCGAACGGGGCGAGGACCACGAAGCGAGCCCGAGGACGGGCTGCTCGTCAGTGACACAGGGCCACGGCGTAGAAGCGATGCAGACCGTCTACTTGGACACCGCGCTGCTGCTGCGCATCCTCGACGGCAACATCGCCGCAGCCGTCATCGACCAACTCCATGAGCAGGCCGACCTGTTCTGGGTCTTCTCGCCGGCCATCTACGACGATCTGGTCGCTGCGCAGCCGGGACTGGGCGCGGAGTTCGACCGGCTCCTCTCGGTCTGGCCCAGGCGACGATGGATCGTCGGCGGCAACGTGATCCCCCGCATTGAGTTGGAGCGCCTGCTCTCATCCAGCCCCGGACCTCCACCAGGGTTCGAGTCGAACCTGAGCATGGATGCCGTCGTCCGGGCGCACCCCGACTACTTCGACACCCACGATGCCCGCGGCCAGCACATCGACCTGCAGCCCCTGTTCCGCCAGCGGGCGGAGCAGAAGGCGCAGTTCGCGACGGCCACGACGTACTCCAAGGAAGCGGCAGCAAGATCGCGGAAGCCGGACAGGGAGTTGAACGCCGAGTTCAAGTCGTTCGTCGAGGGCGAGGCCCCTGCGTCCCCACGGGTCGAGTGGGAATGGTCCGAGACCCGAGAGAAGGCGAAGGCCGCCCTGTCGGAAATGGAGTCCGTGCCCGGCGGCTGGCTCGAGCGCGTGGCCCAGCAGCAAGGGGCACTACTCGGCGTGGATGCCGCGCAGTTGATGGAGATGGTGGGCTGGCTGCCGGAGCACCTACGTGCCATCTCCGAGTGCGATCTGGGAGCCATCAAGCGACTTCAGGCGGTGGCGGAGGAACGGACGGCGGCGGCGATGGTCATCGTGAACCCGCTGGGCCTGCAGGCCGGATCGGCGAAGATGGCGCACTACCTGTTGTTCCTGACGTGGTTGCCGGACACCGTCCGCAGGGAGCTTCTCTCCGACCACGGTAGGCTCAAGGCGGGGCTCGAGCGGTGGCTCGGCGCTGGGGACCAGTGCGCCGGCGGCATGGTGGCGCGAGAGGTCGCGTGGCAGATGCACCTCGACTACGGGACTCCAGCGAAACCCAGCGACGAGACCGATATCATGCACGTCGCCGTGTTGCCCTACGTTGATGACCTCTTCACCGACAAGCGGATCAAGACCTACCTGGATCGGACCGCCGTGCCGGACTGCATCAAGGCGCGCTGCTGGATGAACTCCGAGTTCGAGGAGTGGGCGACGAAGGCGCGCTGCCGGTAGACTACACCCCGCCCAGTGACAACATCCCGCTCACGGTCCCCTTCCCGGCGGACGCCTCGTGCCCTCCCTTCACGAACCGCTCGGACAGGCCGTGAGCCGGGCTGTCGAGGGCCGCGCAGACCATCCTGGACGGGACCAACGCCCTTCGTTGCCTTGGCGCTCTTCATATCGGCGACCTCCACTTGCCGCTTACTCCGCACGAAGCTGAGACTCCGGGTCCGTCATGGCGCTCTCCCGCTCCGCGGCGCCCCTCCCAGAAGCACGCGGCAGGCGCTCAGGTCACGACGGGGTAGGCAGAGGGCCTTCTCCCTATCGACCTGCAGACTGAACAAGGGTACAGTAGACCAATGACGCCTCGGAAGACCACGGTCGACGGCCAGGGCCACAGGTTCGGCGGCGACTGGACAACCGCCAAACTC
>CAZQPP010000854.1:0-2563 GCA_964594295.1 uncultured Myxococcales bacterium
AACGGCTAACAGCCCCCGTCCTGAAACGGGAGTTTCAGGACGGGAACTAGGCTCGTGCACGAGCACGAGGACGAGTCGGGCCGCGAGACAGCCCGGCCGTTGACGCCCCGCCGGGCGATGGCCAAGATGAGGGTGCGAGAAGCGAACGAAGATGCCGACCAAGAGACCATCCTACGAGGACCCGCACCACGAAGAAGGGGTGTCGACGGCGACGAAGCCGAAGACCAAGAAGCCCCGCCGCTTCAAGGTGCTCCTCCACAACGACGACTACACGACGATGGACTTCGTCGTGGAGATCCTGATGACCTTCTTCAACAAGAACGCCACCGAGGCGACCCACGTCATGCTGACGGTGCACCGCCTCGGGGTCGGCGTGGGCGGGATCTACCCCAAGGACATCGCCGAGACGAAGGTCGCCGAGGTTACCGACTATGCCCGTGAAAACGGCCACCCCCTCCTCCTGACCATCGAGCCGGAATGAGCGTCAAAATCAAGCCCGAGCTCGAGATAGTCATCCAGGTCGCCCTCGCCGAGGCCGGCCGCCGGGGCCACGAGTACGCCGGCCTCGAGCACCTGCTCTACGCCCTGTGCCACGACATGGAGACGGGAGACGTGCTCAGGCACTCGGGGGCCGACGTGGAGCGCCTGAAGGCCCGCCTCGACCGGCACCTCTCAGAGAGCTTCCCGAGCGCTCCCGAAGTGGACGAGGAGGAGGAGGACTCCCCACCGGCACGCACCTCCGGCGGGCTCTACCAGCAGACCCACCCTACCCTGGGCTTCCAGCGCGTGGTGCGGCTTGCCGCCTTTCACTGCGAGAGCTCGGGCCAGGAGTACGTCTCCGGCCCCAACGTGCTCGTGGCCCTCTTCCACGAGAAGGACTCGGACGCGGTCCACATCCTCCTCGAGATGGGCATTCGCCGGCTCGACATAGTCAGCTACCTCTCCCACGGCATCTCTCGCATCGAGCCGGGCGAGACGAAGCGGCCGGCCGGGGCAGGCGCGGAGGGGCCCTCGGGCGAGGAGGGAGAAGAGGAAGGCGTCGGCGCCGGAGACCCCCTCGAGAGCTTCTGCACCAACCTCACCGAGCTGGCCAGAGAGGGGCGCATCGACCCGCTCATCGGCCGCAAGCACGAGATCAACCGGCTGGTGCACATCCTCGCGCGACGCCGGAAGAACAACCCGCTCATCGTCGGCGACAGCGGGGTCGGCAAGACCGCCCTGGTCGAGGGCCTCGCCCTCGCCATCGCCGCCGGCGAGGTGCCGAAGAACCTCATCGGCGCCGAGATCTTCGGCCTCGACATGGGCGCGCTCGTAGCCGGCACTCGCTACCGCGGCGACTTCGAGGCGCGGCTGAAGGCTGTCCTGGCCGCCCTCGACGAG
The DNA here is from genome assembly GCA_964594295.1 of uncultured Myxococcales bacterium. Classification (GTDB taxonomy): domain Bacteria; phylum Myxococcota_A; class UBA9042; order UBA3505; family UBA3505; genus CAZQPP01. Next base: position 1,381 of record CAZQPP010000854.1, read on the forward strand.
CGCGAGAAGGCCGTCTTGTTCATTGACGAGATCCACAACATCATCGGCGCCGGGGCCGCGAGCGGAGGCGCCATGGACGCCTCGAACATGCTCAAGCCCGCCCTGGCCAGCGACCGCCTGCGCTGCGTCGGCTCGACGACCTACCGTGACTACCGGAGCTACTTCGAGAAGGACCGGGCCCTCGTGCGACGCTTCCAGCGCATCGACCTCGAGGAGCCCTCGGTCGACGACACCATCAAGATCCTCAACGGCCTGCGGGAGCGCTACGAGAGCTTCCACGGGGTGCACTACACCAGGGCGGCGATCAAGGCCGCGGCCGAGCTGGCATTCCGCTACCTGCACGACCGCCGCCTGCCGGACAAGGCCATCGACCTCATCGACGAGGCCGGCGCGGCCGTGAAGCTCCGAGAAGGCCGCACCAGGGTCGGTCAGCCCGAGATCGAGGCCGTGGTCGCGCGCATGGCGCGCGTGCCGCCCAAGAGGGTCAGCCGCGACGACCGGGAAGCCCTCAAGAGCCTCGGCGACGACCTCGGGCGAGTAGTCTACGGCCAGGACGAGGCCATCGACCGCCTCGTGGCGGCGATCCGCATGTCCCGAGCCGGCCTGAGGGAGCCGGAGAAGCCCATCGGCTCCTTCCTCTTCACCGGCCCGACCGGGGTCGGCAAGACCGAGGTGGCCCGCCAGCTCGCTCTCACGTTGGGGCTCGAGCTGATCCGCTTCGACATGTCCGAGTACATGGAGCGCCACACCGTCTCCAGGCTCATCGGCGCGCCCCCCGGCTACGTCGGCTTCGACCAGGGCGGCCTGATGACCGAGGCGGTCAACCAGAACCCCCACGCGGTCCTGCTCCTAGACGAGATCGAGAAGGCCCACCCCGACGTCTTCAACCTGCTGCTCCAGGTGATGGACCACGGCACCCTCACCGACAACAACGGCAAGAAGGTCGACTTCCGCCACGTGATCCTGATCATGACCAGCAACGTCGGAGCCCGCGACCTCGCGCGGCGAAAGGTGGGCTTCTCCGACGAGAAGACCAACCTCAAGGCCGACGAGAAGGCCTTCAAGGAGGTCTTCTCTCCCGAGTTCAGGAACCGCCTCGACGCCCGCGTGCCCTTCCGAGCCCTCGACCCCGCCGTCATGGCCCGCATCGTCGACAAGTACGTCAAGGAGCTCGAGGGCCAGC
>CAZQPP010000855.1:0-1848 GCA_964594295.1 uncultured Myxococcales bacterium
GGACCCCAGCAGCACCGGCTGCGACACGTGCCGCGAGGAGCAAGGCTGCACACCCGGCTTCTACAGCTGTTCGGGCCTTTCGCAGTAGCTCTCTGCTTCGAGCGCATGCTTCGGCGCAGAGATCGACAGGAGATCTCCGGGCGGAGTTTTTTCGAGCCCAGCTTCTCGCTGCTAGCGTTGCGACCTTTCCACTGGAGCCCGTCTTCCTCCGTGCTGTTGCGGCGCCCAGAAGGGTCGTGAGGAGGTAGAGCGAGCCCCGCGTCTTCACCGGCGAACGGCACCGACACGGTCGATGCGTGCACCGCCGCCTGCTGGGAAAAGAAGTGCGGGCCCGTCGCGGTTCTGGCGCCGAGTGCTGTGGAAGCAGCCAACCGTGGGTTAGCCCGTCCTCAGTCGCTCTTCCGCACCGGAGAGGCTACCCCATCTTCCCGGAGGGCCGTTGAAAGGCTTTCGAGAACGCTGTACCGTCGCCGGGCTTGGCAAACGCCTGGCGACGAGTGGAGAGCGTGGGCGCCCAGGGAAGCATCACCTGCCTGACGAGCGAAGGAGTCGCGGTTCTGCTGCGGCTGAGCGTGGGACACACAGACGACCGTGGCCGGAATGGTGGCCGGCCCAGAGTCCGCAAGCCGGGGAACCGGTGGCCGGTCAGCCGGCTTCGGCCGGGCGAGCACTCCAACTCGGACGCATCGACCGACGCCTACGAGTGGGCGTCCACGGCGAAGCGAGGAAGACGTGGTTCGACTTGAAGACCTCAACATGAGAACGAGGGTCCGGGGGCTGACACCTCACGGCGTTGCCACTGTCAAAGCTGTTACCTGGTTTGGCGACCACGGTGTAGAGGTCGTCTACGAGGCGGACGGCAACCTCGGTCAACGGCTCCTCTACCGCGACGACGAAGCCTCCCTCGAACTCGTCGCCGCAGGTCGCCCGTGGTCCTTCGACGGCGACGGCCACCTTCTCCGGCTCGTGTCTGAAGCCTGGCGAATCCGGCTCGCCTGGTTGTTCGACCCCTACCTGGCCATCACCACGTCGGTCATCGAACCCCTGCCTCACCAGATCAGCGCGGTCTACGACGAGATGCTCCCCCGCCAACCGATGCGGTTCCTCCTGGCCGACGACCCCGGTGCGGGCAAGACCATCATGGCTGGGCTCCTCATCAAGGAGTTGTTCGTTCGGGGCGAGCTTGAGCGTTGCCTGATCGTGTCCCCAGGCTCCCTGACGGAGCAGTGGCAGGACGAGTTGTACGAGAAGTTCGGGCTCGACTTCGACATCCTCACCCGCGACATGATCCGGGCTGCCCGAACCGGCAACCCCTTCGAGGAGAAGAGCCTGCTCATCGTCCGGCTCGACCAGCTTTCCCGGAACGAGGAGCTACAAGAGACCTTCAAGGCCGCCCCCGAATGGGACCTGGTCATCTGCGACGAGGCCCACCGGATGTCCGGGCACTACCAGAGCGGCGAGGTGAAGCTCACCAAGCGGTACAGGCTCGGCCAGACCGTTGGAGGCCACTGCCGTAACTTCCTCTTGATGACCGCCACGCCCCACAACGGCAAGGAGGAGGACTTCCAACTGTTCCTCGCCCTGCTCGACGGTGACCGCTTCGAGGGCCGGTTCCGGGACGGCGTTCACACGGCTGACCCATCGGACCTCATGCGCCGGATGGTGAAGGAGGAGTTGTACAGGTTCGACGGCACCAAGCTGTTCCCCGAGCGCCGGTCCTACACGGTCCAGTACGCCCTCTCCGACGACGAGGCCGGCCTCTACACCGACGTGACCGACTACGTGCGGGAGGAGATGAACCGGGCCGAGCGGTTCGTGGACACCGGCGAGGGTCAACGCCGGGTCAAC
>CAZQPP010000855.1:1858-2562 GCA_964594295.1 uncultured Myxococcales bacterium
ATCGTCGGCTTCGCGTTGATGACCCTGCAACGCCGCTTGGCGTCCTCTCCTCTCGCGATCTACCGCTCCCTCGAACGTCGCCGTGAGAGGCTGGAGAAGCGACTGCGGGAGGTGCGCCTCCACATGCGAGGGCAGGCCGTCCTGGAGGCCGAAGCCGACGAGCCCACCTGGACCGAGGACGATCTCGAAGAACTCTACGACGAGGCTCCGCAGGAGGAGCGCGAGGACATCGAGCAGGCGTTGATGGACAACGCCACCGCCGCCGCCACCGTCGACGAGTTGGAAATCGAGATCGACCGGCTCAAGGGCCTGGAGAAGAAGGCCAAGGTCGTTCGTCACTCCGGGCACGACGCCAAGTGGAACCAGTTGAACGACATCCTGGACGACCCGCTGATGATCGGCGGGGACGGCAACCGCCGGAAGCTCGTCATCTTCACCGAGTTCAAGGACACGTTGGCCTACCTGGCCGAGCGCATCCGCACTCGCCTGGGCAAGCCCTCGTCGAGATTCACGGCAGCGTGAGCCGGGAAGAACGCCGCAAGGTGGTCCATGGCTTCATGAACGACCCCACGGTGCTCGTGCTGCTCGCCAACGATGCCGCCGGGGAAGGCGTGAACCTCCAGCGGGCGCACCTGATGGTCAACTACGACCTGCCCTGGAACCCCATGCGGCTGGAGCAGAGGTTCGGACGCATCCACCGCATC
>CAZQPP010000856.1:0-2559 GCA_964594295.1 uncultured Myxococcales bacterium
AAGTCCTCGTCGGTCTGGCCGTCGCAGTCCTCGTCCGTGCCGTCGCAGGTCTCCGCGATGTCGGTCGTGCCTTCGTTCACACACTCGACGCCGCTGCCGTCCGCCTTGCAGGTGAAGGTGCCGTTCTTGCACTCGTCCGAGTCCGCCCCGTCGCAGGCCGCGCCCTTCGTCGTGAAGGGCTCGTCGGTGTCCCCGTCGCAGTTGTTGTCCAAGCCGTCGCAGCTCTCGGCGCCCGAGCCTTCGAAGGGGTTGCAGCTCTGCACCTGCGCCTCGACGCAGTTGTCGATGGTGTGCTCACACTCGCCCTGCCCGCAGGTCGTCTGGCCCAGACCCTCGTCGGTGTCGCCGTCGCAGTCGTTGTCCGCGCCGTCGCACTGCTCGAGAACATCGGCCGGATCGTCGACGCCGCCGTGCACGGAGCCGTCGCGCGTGCAGGTCCAGGTGCCGGTCGCGCACTGGTCCGCGTCCGAACCGTCGCAGGCCTTGCCCTTGTTGGCGAAGCTCTCGTCGGTTTCCCCGTCGCAGTCGTCGTCCTGTCCGTTGCAGGTCTCCGTCACGTCCACGGCCGTCTCGTTGACGCACTCGAAGCCGCTCTTGTCCGCCTTGCAGGTCCAGGTGCCGTTGGTGCAGTCGTCTGTGTCGGCGCCGTCGCAGGCCTGGCCCGTCTGCGGGTCCGCCGTGCCGGCGCAGCTCCCGCCGTCGCAGGCGTCGTCCACCGTGCACGCGTCGCCGTCGTCGCAGCTCGCGGTGTTGTTGCGGTACTGACAGCCGGCGACGGGGTTGCACAGGTCGTCCGTGCACGGGTTCGAGTCGTCGCAGGAGAAGGCCCCCGTCGAGCGGCAGAAGCCCTGCACGCACTCGTCGCTCGTGGTGCACACGTTCTCGTCGTCGCAGTCCGCGTTCGTCGAGCAGGCCTTGGGCACTGAGCGCACGACCCGCAGGCCCACGGTGTCGCTCCTGCTCTCGGCCTGCACCCCCGTCCTCGCGGCCGCGCGGCAGGCCGCGTCGGTGCTGACGTAGGAGCCCCCCCGGACGCCGTGCGGGCTGAAGGTGCTCGGGCCGGTCGGGTCGGCGTCAGGGTCCGGGCGCCCCGAGTAGTAGTTGGGGTCCCAGGAGTCCCACACCCACTCGGCGACGTTCCCGAGCACGTCCTTGAGCCCGTAGGCGTTGCTCGCCTTCTGGCCGACCGGCTTCACGCTGAAGGACGAGTTGCTGAACCACCAGGCCACGTCGTCGACGGCTCCGTGGCGTGCCGCCGTGCTGCCGGCGCGGCCGACCTTCTCCCACTCGGCCTCGGTCGGCAGCCTGTAGCCCCTGCAGCCGAGGCGCTTGAACAGCGGGTCGTAGCCGCTCGGGCAGCTCAGGTCCGAGCCCGCGGTCCCAGTGCAGCCCGAGAGGTCGTAGCAGGCCTCGAGGCCCGCCGCCTGCGAGGCCGCGTTGCAGTAGGCGAGGGCCTCGTACCAGCTCACCTTGGACGCGGGGCAGGTCTGGCCGCAGCCGTCGCTCGTCCACGGGGCGTTGCCCATGACCTGCTGCCACTCGGCCCGCGTGACCTCGGTCTCGGCGGCGACGATGGCGCGCGTGAAGGTGATGGTCCTCTGCGGCCCCTCGTTGGCGGCCCTGCCCGGCTCGTCGGGTGGTGAGCCCATCGGGTAGCTCGTCGCCGGCGCCATCGCGAAGCTCTCGGGCACCGTGAAGCCCGCCGGCACGGAGACGCAGCTCCCCTCCGCGCTGCATACGCCGTTGCTCGCACCCCCCACCGGCGAGCAGGCGGTCCGGCTCGCTACCGGCGCGTGGGCACACCCGCCGGAGCCGTCGCAGGTGTCCGCCGTGCACGCGTTGCCGTCGTCGCACTCGGAGTCGGGGTCCACGCCGGCCGGCTGGTGCCTGCAGGTCCCTTCCTCGCCCGGCAGGCTGCAGATCTCGCAGAGCCCGGCGCAGGAGCTTGCACAGCAAACTCCGTCCACGCAGTGCCCGCTCGTGCACTCGCCGGCGACACCGCACTGGGCCCCCTTCGCCTTGAGGCCCAGCTCGCAGCCGTCTGCGGGGTCCCCGTTGAGGTCGGTGTAGCCGTCGTCGCAGGCGCCGAGCACGCAGGAGCCGTTCGTGCAGGAGGCGCCGGCGTTGGCGAAGTCGCAGGCGTTGCCGCAGGTGCCGCAGTTGGCCAGGTCGGTCTGCAGGTCGAAGGTCTCGTCGACCGATCCGTCGCAGTCGTCGTCCTCTCCGTTGCAGGCCTCCGTGATGTTCACCTCGGACTCGTTGACGCACTCGGTGCCGGTGCCGTCGTCCTTGCACGTGTTGGTGCCCTTCTTGCACTCGTCGGAGTCCGCGCCGTCGCAGGCGGCGCCCAGGTCCGCGTAGTCCTCGTCGGTGAGGCCGTCGCAGTCCTCGTCCAAGCCGTTGCAGGTCTCGCTCAGCCCCTGCACCGACTCGTTGACGCACTCCACGCCGCTCCCGTCGCCCGTGCAGGTCCAGGTGCCGTTGGCGCAGGAGTCCGAGTCCGCCCCGTCACAGGCCAGGCCCAGGTTCGTGAAGGTCTCGTCGGTGTCGCCGTCGCAG
>CAZQPP010000857.1:0-2559 GCA_964594295.1 uncultured Myxococcales bacterium
GGCTGCTCCCACGATGACGTCAGCGCCGACTGCGACGACGGCAACGAGTGCACCGAGGACTCCTGCAGCTCGGCCAGCGGATGCCTCTTCACCCAGATCGACAACTGCACGCCGTGCGGCACCAGCGCTGACTGTAACGACGGCAACCCCTGCACCGACGAGACCTGCAACGGCGGGACGTGCTGCGTCACCAACTCCCCCGACGGCTGCGACGACGGCAACGCCTGCACGAGCGGTGACGTCTGCGGAGGCGGTGTGTGCGAGGGCAGCGACGACTCCGCCACGCGCTGCGACGACGGCATCACCTGCACCACGGACAGCTGCAAGACCGCGACCGGCTGCGTCAACACACCCGTCGACGGCGCCTGCGACGACCAGAACGTCTGCACCGACGACACCTGCGTCGGCGGGTCCGGGTGCAGCTACGCGGACAACGCGAGCGCCTGCGACGACGGCGACGCCTGCACCACGGGGGACGTCTGTGGGAGCGGCGCCTGCGCCGGGACTGACACCTCGGCGAAGGACTGCGACGACGACAACGTGTGCACCGACGACGGATGCGATCCGGCGACGGGCTGCACCAACGACAACAACAGCGCGGCCTGCGAGGACGGCGACCTCTGCACCGAGGGCGAGACCTGCGTCGGCGGCGTCTGCAGCAGCGCGGGCGCAACCGAGGTGGACTGCGAAGACGACAACGCCTGCACCTCAGACACCTGCTACTCCGCCCTCGGCTGCCAGAACCCCGCGGTCGCCGACGGCCTCGGATGTAACGACGGGGACGCCTGCACGACCAGCGATGTCTGCACCGGGGGAGATTGCGGCGGAACCGACACGTCCGCGCAAGACTGCGACGACGGCGAGGAGTGCACCACCGACGGCTGCGACGCGGCCACCGGTTGCACACACGAGGACGTAGCCGACGAGACCGATTGCGACGACGAGGACGCCTGCACGACCGACGACCAATGCTCGGCCGGCTCGTGCGCGGGCACGGACACCTCGGCCACAGACTGCGACGACGAAGACGTGTGTACCGACGACTCCTGCGACCCGTCCGAAGGCTGTCTGCACGACAACAACAGCGAGCCCTGCGACGACGGAGACGCCTGCACGGCGGACGACGTCTGCGACGACGGTGAGTGCGCCGGCCCGAGCGCCGTCGACTGCGACGACGACAACCAGTGCACGACCGACGACTGCGACTCGCAGAACGGCTGCGTCAACACCGACGTCAGCGGCGACTGCGACGACGGCACCGACTGCACCATCGACTCCTGCATCGCCGACCAGGGCTGCGTCTTCGAGCCCATCGAGGGCTGCACGCCGTGCGCCGTGGTCGACGACTGCGACGACGGCAACCCGTGCAACGACGAGAGCTGCTCCGACCAGGGCGTGTGCGGCTACGCGAACATCGCGGTCGGCTGCGACGACGACGACGCGTGCACCTGGTCCGACACCTGCGCGGGCGGGGACTGCGTGGGCGAGGACCGCTCGGCCACCGAGTGCGACGACGAAGACGTCTGCACCGACGACTCCTGCGAGTCGGGCACGGGCTGCGTGAACACGCACAACACCGAGGAGTGCGACGACGGCGACGCCTGCACGACGGGGGACGTCTGCGACGCGGGCTCCTGCGCAGGACCCACAGCGAAGGACTGCGACGACGACGACATGTGCACCGCGGACGACTGCGAGCCCGTCAACGGCTGCTACTCCACCGGCATCGGCGACCAGTGCGACGACGGAGACAGCTGCACGGAGGACTCCTGCATCCCGGCCACCGGCTGTGAGTACACGCAGATCGACGACTGCACTCCCTGCTCCGGCGACCTGGACTGTGACGACCAGAACCCGTGCACCGACGAGTTCTGCAGCCCCGAGGAGACCTGCAGCGTCTCCAACAACAACAACACCTGCGACGACGGCAACGCCTGCACCGGCGGCGACATCTGCAGCGGCGGAGTGTGCACCGGAGCGTCGCAGCTGCTGTGCGACGACTTCGTCGACTGCACGACAGACACCTGCAGCACCGTCGACGGCTGCGTCTACACACCCGACGACTCGATGTGCGACGACGCGGAGGTCTGCACCGACGAGGAGTGCGACCCCGGCCAGGGCTGCGTGTCCTCGCCCAACGGCAATGCCTGCGACGACAACAACGCCTGCACGCCTGAGGATCTGTGCGCCGGCGGGTTCTGCGTCGGCCAGGGCGAGCTCGACTGCGACGACGAGAACGTCTGCACCGACGACTCCTGTGATCCGACCTACGGCTGCCTCTACACCTACAACTCGGAGCCCTGCGAGGACGGGGACCTCTGCACCACGGGCGAGATGTGCATGTACGGGTCCTGCAGCACTCCCTACGGCAGCGAGCTGGACTGCGACGACGGCGAGGTCTGCACCGCGGACTCGTGCTACCCGACCCTCGGCTGCGTCACCCCGCCGCTCGCCGACGGCAGCACCTGCGACGACGGAGACTTCTGCACGAGCGGCGACCAGTGCTCGGGCGGCGTCTGCGCCGGCCCCAGCCAGACCGACTGCGACGACGGCAACGAC
>CAZQPP010000858.1:0-2552 GCA_964594295.1 uncultured Myxococcales bacterium
GTCGCAGTCGTCGTCGGCGTCGTTGCAGGTCTCCACGCGCGACCCCTCCATCGGGTTGCAGGTGGCCGCCTCCCCTCCCACACAGTTGGCCTGCGCGTGCTCGCACTCCCCGAGGCCGCAGGTCGTCGAGCCGAGGTCCTCGTCGGTGTCGCCGTCGCAGCCGTCGGCTACGGCGGTGCACGACTCGGCGATGTTCGTCGGGCGCTCGTTGCCGCACTCGAGCCCGTCCTTGGCCGCGTTACAGGTCCACGTGCCGTTTTCGCAGAGGTCCGTGTCGGCGCCGTCGCAGGCCTGCCCCTTGGTGGGGAAGGGCTCGTCGAATTCGGTGTCGCAGTCGTTGTCGAGGCCGTCGCAGAGCTCCACACAGCCAGGACACACGGCGAGGTTGTCATCATCGCAGTCGCCGCCTCCGCTGGGACAAACGCCGGACTCGCCCACCACGGTCATGCCCGCGTCGCAGAAGTCGTCTCCGTCGTCGTCACAGCCCTCGTCGTAGGGCCCGTCGCAGTCGTCGTCCGCGCCGTTGCAAACCTCCACGAGGTCGGTCGTGGTCTCGTTGACACACTCGACGCCGTCGCCGCCCGGCTTGCAGGTCCATGTCCCGTAGGCACACTGGTCCGAGTCGGCGCCGTCGCAGACAGCACCCTTGGTAGGCCAGTCCTCGTCGACGCCGCCGTCGCAGTCGTTGTCGTTGCCGTCGCAGGTCTCGGCTGACGCCAACCCCGCGGTGCTGCAGTCGAGCCCACCGCCGGAGCATTGCACCACCCCGCCCACGCAGGGGCCGGCTCCGCAGCCGTCGCCGAGCACCAGCCCCGTCGTGCCGTCGAGGTCGGTGAAGGTCACGGTGCCGCCCGCCTTGAAGTCCTCGTCGGTCAGCCCGTCGCAGTCCTCGTCCGCCCCGTTGCAGGTCTCGACCTGCACCTCCCCGCTCTCGTTGACGCACTCCCGGCCGCTGTTGTCGGCCTTGCAGGTCCAGGTCCCCGAGGCGCACTGGTCGGCGTCGTCGCCGTCGCAGGGAGCGCCTATCTCGAAGTCCTCGTCGACCGCACCGTCGCAGTCGTTGTCCTTCCCGTCGCAGACCTCGTCCACTCCCTCGTCCTGGGAGCCGCCCGCGTCCGTGCTGCAGCGCGTGGTCGAGGTCGTGGCGCACTCGACGACGCCGGCGCCGCACTCGCCGACGCCGTCGCAGCTCACGCCCTTGTCGAATCCCTCATCGGTGCTGCCGTCGCAGTCGTCGTCCACCTCGTTGCAGGCCTCGGGCACGTCTTGCGGGTCCTCGTTGACGCACTCGACGCCGCTGCCGTCGGCCTTGCAGGTCCAGGTGCCGTTGGTGCACTGGTCCGCATCCGAGCCGTCGCAGGCGCCTCCGAGGGCGGCGAAGTCCTCGTCGGTAGAGCCGTCGCAATCCTCGTCGAGCCCGTTGCAGGCCTCTGTGATATCGGTCTGGCTCTCGTTGACACACTCCAGCCCGCTCCCGTCGGCCTTGCAGGTGAGGCTCCCGTTCTTGCACTGGTCGCTGTCCGCGCCGTCGCAGGCCTGGCCCTTCGTGGGGTAGTCCTCGTCGGGGCTGCCGTCGCAGTCGTCGTCAGCGCCGTTGCAGATGTCTGCGATATTCTCCGGGCTCTCGTTGACGCACTCCACGCCCGTGCCATCCGCCTTGCAGGTGAAGGTGCCGTTGGTGCACAGGTCGCTGTCCGCGCCGTCGCAGGCGTCACCCTTGGTGGGGAAGTCCTCGTCGGTCGACCCGTCGCAGTCGTCGTCGGCTCCGTTGCAGGCCTCGGTGATGTCGGTCGTCACCTCGTTGACGCAGTGCACGTCGGCGCCGTCGGGCTTGCAGGTGTAGGTGCCGTTCCTGCACTCGTCGGAGTCGGTGCTGTCGCAGGCCGCTCCGAGGGCGCCGTAGCTCTCGTCGGTCTGCCCGTCGCCGTCGGCGTCCACGCCGTCGCAGGGGCATAGCGGTGTGTAGACGCGTGCCTGGAGAACGTCGACGAGGATGTTGTCACGATGAGGACCAGCGTCGGTGCGGCAGACCAGAACGTCGCCCAGCGTCCTCACCGAGGCGAGGGGAATGATCGCCGTTCGCGGGGACTCCCCTCTCCCGGCGGCCCCGAGGTAGACCCAGCTCCCTGACGGTTCCCGAGCATAGAGGCGGGCGTGACCGGCCGTGTCGCACCCATCAGTGCAAGCGTCGCCGCACACAGGCTCGGTGCTCTCGGACATGTACACAAGGCGCAGGTCCCTCGCGCCGCCTAGCCCTCCGAACTCCGCACGGATACACGAGGACTCATCAAGGCCGGCAGCAACCGGATCCATCTCGACATCGCCAGTGGCACGCGCCATGCCCGCGAAGCTCCCGTCCTCGACCAGGATCGCCTGCTCGTTGCAGGTCCGGCCCCAGTGGCTGAGGACCGACGTAGGCACCTGCAGCGTGTACGACGTCGCCTCGTCCGTCTCCCCGTCGCAGTCGTTGTCCACGCCGTCGCACACCTCCGCGGACGCCCACACAATCAAATATCAACTCTGTATCACTCCGCCGCGGCAGTTGGCGGTCG
>CAZQPP010000859.1:0-2550 GCA_964594295.1 uncultured Myxococcales bacterium
GCGCGGCGTAGATGGAGTCCCGGTGGCTGTGCTGGGCCATGCCCATCACCACGTGGCCTACGAGGGCGGGGTCCACGGAGGTGTTCTCGAGGGTGGCCTTGATGGCCATGCCCCCGAGCTGGGTAGTCGAGAAGCGCGAGAAGAGGCCCGGGGCCTGGTTGTTGATGAGGATGTCCGCGCGCGGGGTGCGGCGGCCGCCGTCGAGGATGACGATGGTGTTGTCGGTGCTCATTTTCGTGCCCTCACTCGTGCAGGAAGGCCGCAGGAACGCGCGGGCCGTTCTGCTGGAAGTTCGTGATGCCGATGTGGATGTCGACGGTCTTCTTGCAGCGACCGAAGCCCTTGGCCTCGATGTCGAGGCCCTCGGCGAGCGGTCTGCGCAGGCCTGATCTCAAGACGTCGACCACGATGGCGTCGATGGCCAAGGAGTGGTGGCCGATGTCCGAGCTGGGCAGCTCGTCGGGCAGCTCGATCGGCTCGGCGCTGACCGGCGCCAGCTTGACGCTCCCCTCGAGGTGCTTGCCGATGAGCTCCTTGGCCCCGGCGAGCACGTCCGCCACGGGCTCTCCTGTCGCCCAGCCCCACGCCACGGCCTCCTTCGCGCCCACGGCGCGGCCGGTACGGATGAGGTCGAAGGCCTTCTCCACGCCGATGAGCCGCGGCAGGCGTTGGGTGCCGCCGTAGCCGGGGATGATGCCGAGGTTCACCTCGGGCTGGCCCCACATCAGGCCGGGCCCGACAACGCGCGCGTGGCAAGCCATGGAGAGCTCGGCGCCGCCGCCGAGCACGGGCCCGTTGAGGGCGGCCACGACCGGCTTGCTCAGACCTTCGATGACTCCGAGGACCCGCTGGCCGCGGTGGCAGATGCCTTCCGCGTCCTCGGGGGTCTTCAACTCCGCGAGCTCGCCGAGGTCCGCGCCGGCGAGGGAGCCCTTGAAGCCCGTCAGCACGACGCCCTTCACGCTGTCATCGGTGTCGAGCTCGGTGAAGATGGCCTCGAGCTCCTCGAGGGCGCGGCCGGAGAGGGCGTTGAGCACCTCCGGGCGGCAGACCGTGACCGTCGCGATGCTGCCGTCGCGCTCCACGACCACGTCGCGGTGGAACTCCGGCAGGCGCTTCTCGGCCACGCTGGGGGTGAGCTCGAAGCCCGGGTTGCTCGCGGCGTACCTGGTGCACAGCTCGTGGATGCGCTCTGCGCCGAGGTCTTCGGCGATGTCGAGCAGGCCCTTGCCGAAGCCGAGGGCCATGCGGGTGAGCCAGTTGAGGGCGCCGGGAGCGCAGATCTCGCGGTCCACCACGAAGAGCGTGCGGTTCATGAGCACCGCGAGGATGCGGTCGAGCACGGTCTTTTGCAGATCCTCGTCGTACTCTGCGTAGTTGGCGCCTTCGCGCTCGAACCACGACGTGTTGCCCTGCTCGGTGAAGATGGGGGGAGGCTCGAACCACTCGCTGCCGGTGTCGGCGTCGCGCATGAGCTCGAGGCAGTGCACGTTGAGCAGGTTGCCCTTGGTCAGGTCCATCACCCGGCAGGGGCCTCCGCCGCCGATGGCGGAGTCGACGATCTTGTCTATCTGGGCCGGCGTGGCCGTGCCCTCGGCTACCATGCGGGCGGCCTCGGCGCAGTAGTTGACGAAGATGTCGTCGGCCGCGAAGCAGGGCGCGTCGGCGGTGATGATCGGCACCTTGCCCAGCCGGATCAGGGCGTCGATCATGCGCTTGCCGAAGGTCTCGTCGCCGGAGAGCACGACCTCGACGGGGGGCGAGCGCCAGGCCGGGAAGAAGGGGTGGTTCACGAAGCAGCGCTCGGGGTGCTTCACCTTGGCGGCGATACGCGCCCTCGGGATCCCCGAGGTGGCGAAGCCGATGAGGCAGTCGGGCCTCACGACCTCTTCGAGCTGAGCCAGGATGGCCTGCTTGGTCTCGAGGTCCTCGGTCGCCGCCTCGAGCACGTAGTCGCAGTCCTTGAGGTCTGCGAGGTCGAGGGTCGGGACGAGCCCGGCCTCCACGGCCTGGGCCGCCTTCTTGCTCAGCTTGCCCCGGGCAACGCCTTTCTTCACGTAGCCCATGATGCGGCCCATGCCCTGGTCGAGCGCTTCCTGGCGGATGTCGACGAGGTAAACCCGTCCGCCCGACCTGGCGATGGACGAGATGAAGCCATAGGCCAGGTCCGGCCCGATGGACCCGGATCCGATCACGCCAATGTTCATAATCGTGCTCCTGTTGCGTTCTCGTGCGCCTGTTCCCTCAACACTGCCCGGCGCCGGTGGACTTCTCTAGTTCCCGTCCTGAAACTCCCGTTTCAGGACGGGGGCTGTTAGCCGTTAGCTGTTAGCCGTTAGCCAGGCACCTGAGATCACTGCATTCCGGCTAACCGCTAATCGCTAACCGCTAATCGCTGCATCCTGAAACCCGAGTTTCAGGATGCACACTCTCTAGCAGGTTTGTCGCGGATTGGGGACAGTCCCGTTGCGATTCCCGATTCGCACACGAATCGGGAATCCAGACCTCCTGACATCCCCCGATTTCAGTTGGCGCAATCCTGGCCTTCGA
>CAZQPP010000860.1:0-2550 GCA_964594295.1 uncultured Myxococcales bacterium
CGCCGCGCTCGGCGTGGGGGCGGTCGCGCTGGGGGCGGGCGCGGTGTTCGGGGTGCTCTCGGACGGGGCGAGGCAGGAGGAGGAGGACGCCCGGCAGGAGGCGACGGCGCACCCGGAGCGGGCCATGCTGTCCGAGATCCAGGGCTCTCGTGACGACGCCAACCACTATGCCCAGCTGGCCGACCTGTCCTTCGGCGCCGGAGCGACCGCGGTGCTGGGAGGCGGCCTGCTCCTGCTGCTCGGGGGGGACGATGCGCCGGAGGAGGCGGCCGTGCGCCCGCTCCTGGCGCCTGGGCTCGCAGGTCTGACGTGTGCCTACTAGAGCACCGGCTGGGGTCGTGATGCGCGGGCTGCCCATCCACGGCCTGCTCCTGCTCGCCCTGGCGGCCTGCACGAGGCCCGGGGACCTGGCAGAGGAGTGCTTCAACCGCGCGGACTGTCCCCCCGGCCAGGAGTGTGTGGCCAACCGGTGTGTGGTCGACGCGGGAGCGGAGGGTGAAGGCGAGGGCGAAGGAGAGGGCGAGGGCGAGGGCGAAGGAGAGGGCGAGGGCGAGGGCGAGGGCGACGGCGAGGGCGAGGGGGAGGGAGAGGGCGAAGGGGAAGACCAGGACTGCGGCGACGGCGACATCGACGAGGGAGAGCGGTGCGACCCGGTCCTGCAGCGGGAGTTCCCCTGCACCGACTTCGGCTTCCAGCGTGGCACCGCCTCATGCACCGACCGCTGCGACTTCGACACCCGCGGCTGCCAGGTCTGCAACGACGGCCTGCTGCAGGTGGGGGAGGTGTGCGACCCGGCGCACCAGGCGACCCTGCCGTGCGCCTCGGTCGATCCCCGCTTCAAGTCCGGCGACGCCCGCTGTCTGGACGACTGCACGCTCGACCTGGGTGGGTGCCTTGCCACCGACACCTGCGGTAACGGCCGGCTGGAGGCCTGGGAGCTCTGCGACCCCAGCGTGCTCGCCACCCGCTCCTGCGAGCGGTTCCACGCCGGCTGGACCGGCGGCGACGTGGCGTGCGGCGACGACTGCACGCTCGACGTCTCCGCCTGTCGGCCCGCCTACGCCTGCGGCAACGGCGTAGAGGAGCCCGGCGAGGAGTGCGACTTTGGCGACCGCGACCCGGGCGACGGCTGCTCGCCAGCCTGCACCCTGGAGTCCGACGACGCCCCGCCGGTCCCCATCGAGCCCCTCGGCGAGGGCCTGGCGGCCGCCCACGACGCATTCCTGTTCGCCTCGCCCTGCCACGTGCCCGCTGTGTGGACCCGCCACGACGACCCCGCGTGGATCGGCGTGCGCGTGGTCGCCCACCGGCTGGTCGGCGAGGGGGGCACGCCGCATGTCTCGGACGCGGACGTCCTCATGGTCTTCGGGCTGGCCAACGGTGCCCTGGAGGCCCACCGCGTCCGCCTTGCCCTCGACCACATCGTCGACGTCGACGCGGCGGACGTGAACGTGGACGACGTCGAGGGGTGGGCGCGTGGCTACGTCCGCCGGGCGAGCCTGCTGCAGCCCGGGTTCCTGCCGCTGCTGCTCGCCCCCCTGCTGTCGGTGGGCGGCATCGGCACGAGCGCGGGGATCGTGCTGAACCAGGCCAACTCGGAGTGGTTCCAGCGCACCATCGTGCGTCACGAGCTGGGCCACACCTGCAGCCTGTCCCACACCCACGCCTGCCCCACGTCTGCAGTGGAGACGCCCCAAACCTGCACCGTGGACGGCGACCGGCTGTGCGAGACGCCGTACGACCCGGGTCCGGCCGAGGCCGGCCACACCTGCCGGTCCCGGGGGGTGACGGACGAGGTCTGCCGCCTGGCGGACGCCGCGTGCGCGGCGGAGTGCTCGGAACAGGCCGAGCCGGACCCGTCCAACGCCATGTCCTACTACCCGGCTCTTCCCGCCTACCAGGCGGCCTGCCCGGAGCCCGGGTTCTCGGCGTCGCAGGCGGCCATCGTGCGCTGCGTGCTGCGCCAGGACAAACGGGCGGTGTCCTTTGCGATCTGCCCCGACGGCAGCGAGCCGGGCCTGGAGGAGTGCAACGGACAGGACGACGACTGCGACGGCGCGGTCGACGAGGGGGCACGCTGCGGTCCGGGCTGGACCTGCCAGGAGGGCGCGTGCAGCCAGGACGACGACGAGCTGGAAGACAACGACACCCTGGAGACCAGCGAGCAGGTCTGGTCCGGAGTCCACACGACGCTCGTCGTCCGCCGGGACGACGACGACTGGTACCGGGTGGCCGTGGGCGCCGGGCGCCGGCTCACGGCCCGGATCGACTTCCAGCACGCGTCGGGCGACCTCGACTTGGTGCTCACGGACGCCGCGGGCGAGGAGCTGCTGGCCTCACGAGGGGTGCTGGACGGGGAGGAGGTAGCGTGGACGGCTGGGGAGGAGGCCATCGTGGTCCACCTGTGGGTCCAGGTGGCGGACGGCGAGGCCAATGTCTACGACCTGACCATCGACGTCGCCGAGCCGGGGTGCGTCGCCGTCGCGGAGGAGTGCAACGGGGAGGACGACGACTGCGACGGCGAGGTGGACGAGGGGTGCGGCGGGGAAG
>CAZQPP010000861.1:0-2535 GCA_964594295.1 uncultured Myxococcales bacterium
GAATACAACCGCCACCTTCACTCCGAAACGGGCACGACGCCTCTGGCCTCGTTCCTGTCCGACAAGAACGTGCTGCGTGAGAGCCCCTCACCCGAGAGGCTGCGGCGGCTCTTTCGCCTCAAGTCCACCCGAACCCAGCGCCGCAGCGACGGCACGCTCAGCATCGAGGGGGTGCGCTTCGAGATTCCCAACCGCTTCCGCCACATGCACAAGCTGCACGTCCGTTACGCCCGCTGGGATCTGAGCAGCGCCGATATGGTCGACCAACGCACAGGGGCGCTGCTCGCTACGATGCATCCGCTCAACAAGGTCAAGAACGCCGAAGGCCGCCGGCGCCGCCTTGAACCCCTTGGCGCTACCACCTCACCGCCTGAGTCGGAAATGGCGCCGCTTCTGAAGAAACTACTGGCCGACTACGCGTCTTTAGGCGTGCCGCCGGCCTATATCCCCAAGGAGGAAAACCGATGAACAAAAAACTGCTAGGGCTTTTCGGGCTGGCCTTCAACCCCTTCTCGCCGGAGGTACCCACCGAGGCGCTTTACCCGATGCCGCCTGTGGAGAGCTTCTTCTGGAAGGTGCAGCAGGGGCTGCTTCGCGAGGGCGGTTTCGCGCTCATCGCCGGCGAGCCCGGCACCGGTAAGAGCGTAACGCTCAGACTCTTGTCTGAGCGGCTGGCCCAGGAGCCGGACCTGGTGGTCGGCGCAATCTCGCGCCCGCAAGCCGGCGTCCCGGACTTCTACCGCGAGATGGGCGAAGTCTTCGCTGTGCCGCTTCGCCCCCACAACCGCTGGGGCGGCTCAAAGGTCTTGCGGGAGCGCTGGATCGAACACATCGAGCAGACGCTCATGCGGCCGGTGCTCCTGGTGGACGAGGCGCAGGAAATGACAGCGGCTGTGCTCAACGAACTCCGCCTTCTGGGCAGCACCCGCTTCGACTCGCGCCAGATCCTCACCGTGATTCTCTCGGGAGACATGAGGCTGCTGGAGAAGTTTCGCCACGAGGATCTGCTTCCCCTGGGCAGCCGCATTCGCCTGAGGCTAACGCTGCAGCCGGCCTCAGCGGAAGATCTGAGGGCGGCCTTAAAGCACCTGCTCTCGGCTGCGGGCAACCAGGCCTTGATGACTCCACAGCTTATCGCCACTCTCTCGGAGCACGCACTGGGCAACTACCGGGTTCTGATGACGCTCTCCGGCGAGCTTCTGGCCGCCGCAGCCGAGAAACAACTGCCCCAGATCGACGAGAAGCTCTACTTCGAGCTTTTCTCGATCCACAGGCCCGCAAAGCCTCGGTCAAGGAGATAGCGGTGGGTTCGGACGAACTCCGCGTCGTGCGCGCCGCCGAGATCCGCGAGCGAGCCGCCGATGAACATCGTTGGCTGGTCGAGCCCCTGTGGGGCGCCGGTGCAGTGGGTATCATCGGAGGTTCGCCCAAGACTTGCAAGACGTGGTTGGCCCTGGAGATGGCGGTGGCCGTCGCCTCCGGACGGCCGTGCTTGGGCCGCTTCTGTGTGTCGCGTCCCGGTCCAGCTCTCGTCTTCGCCGCCGAAGACGCTCCCCACCAGGTCAAGCGCCGCATCGAGAGTCTCGCCCGCGCCCGCCAGGCGGACTTCCAGACCCTCGACGTCAGACTCATCATCGAAAACTCACTGCGGCTCGACCGCGAGCAGGATCTCCAGCGGCTCCATCTGACGCTGGCCAGGCATCGGCCCAGGCTCCTGGTGCTCGATCCGTACGTGCGCCTTCAGCGCGCCGACGAGAACGACGCTCGGCAGGTCTCCACTATTCTCTCGGCTCTGCGGGAACTCTCGCGCACGTATGAGACCGCCGTGGCTCTCGTGCACCATGCCCGTAAGAATGGAGCTGAGCTTCCCGGCCGGGCGCTGCGCGGCAGCGGCGACTTTTGGGCATGGGGGGACTCCAATCTCTACGTTGCCCGTAAACACGACGGCCTCCTGCTCACCGTTGAGCATCGCGCAGCACCCTCGCCCGCGCCGTTGTCCCTGCAACTGCTGGCCCCTGAGGGCGTTCAGGACGACGAGGATTTCCCAGTCCGCCTGGAGATATGCGACGTTGCTTCGCCGTCGAAGTCGACGCCTCTGTCCAAGCGAATCATCGGGTATCTGCGTGAAGCCGGACCAACACGACACCGAGCCCTTCGCGGGGCCTTGCGAGTGCGCGACACCTATCTCAGCGAGACTCTGCGGGCACTGGAAGCGAGCGGTCACCTCGCACGCACGCCCCTCGGATGGAGCCTCGCTTCTACCCAATAACCGTTTCCCTAAGCCGTTTCCCTATAGGAGGGGAAACGGGAAACAAGCTCTTGCCGCCTGTGCCCACGGGCCGACACCATACTCATAAGGCTGTTCCTTCCCGTACCGCCTCACTTCCGAGAGGGACGCAACGAATTCCGTCCCTCATCAAAAGCGATCCGACGCCCATCAAATACCGTGATCACTCTCATCCCCACCGAAGTACGGAACGACGGAAAACATCTTCCATTCGAGGTAATTTTTCGTCCCAGTAATAGTGGGCATCC
>CAZQPP010000862.1:0-2534 GCA_964594295.1 uncultured Myxococcales bacterium
AGCGGGTCAGTGGATGTGAGCCCCTGCGTTCTCGAGGCCCGCTTTGCGGTTTCCGCCACCCACACCGCTCCCCACCCGCCCGAACTGGCTCCGGATCCGCAGACCGACACACGTGCATGGCTGGAAGAGTTGCCAGAGGAAGGCGTCCGGGATCTCTTTGCACATCTGGCCGCCCACGGTGCGGTGACCGAGCCGGAGGCGGTGGCCATGCTGGGCAGCCAGCGGGCCTTGCGGCGCTTCGCCATTCGCTTTGAGGAGTACGCAGCCAGAGCGCCCTTTGGCGTTCGAATCGACAACGTGGCTGGCGTCAAGCGGTACGTCCGCGAAGGATCCCAACCATGAGCACCCTTACTCCACGCGAGCTCGAGCACATCTTCGAATCGCTGCGCAAAGGACTCGTTCCCGAGCGGGGCATCGACACCTTCGCCGTGGGGATTGACCGGCAACTGGGGGAGTTGCACCGGCAGCTGGACCTCGCCCGGAATGGTGAAGGGACGATCAAGTTCCTGCGCGGCGGCTATGGCTGTGGAAAGACCTTCATGGCTCGACTGGCCTTGCTGGACGCGCAAGCTCGAGGCTTTGCCACCAGCTTCGTCGTGGTTTCCGACAGTGACCTTCGCTTCCACCGCTTCGATGACGTCTACCGCAAGGTCATGATGGAATTGGGCACGGCCTCGTGCCCGAGAGGCGCTATCGGGGACATTCTCGACCGGTGGATCGGGCAGGTCGAGGAAGCGCTGATCGGCGCCGGCGAGGACGATGAGGCGCCGGATTTCGACACCAAGGTCCGTGAGAGATTGGACGCAGACCTGGCGGCCACCACCGGAGGACAGGCACCACAGGATTTCGTTCGGGTCATCCAGACCATCTTCGACCTCAAGCAGAAGGGGGACGTGGCGGACGCCGGAGCCCTGGTCTCATGGCTCTGTGGCAGCAGCAACGTGGCAGCCGCGGCCAAGAAGGTGGCCGGCGTGAAGGGGGATATCAGCACCAGCGACGCCCTCGACTACCTGCGCGGTGTCCTCGAGATCGTCAAGGCTGCGGGATACTCCGGACTGGCGATCGTCATCGACGAAGCCGAGACCATCCTGCGCATGCGCAAGGACTCGCGCCACAAGTCCCTCAACGGCATCCGGCAGATCGCCGACGCCGCGGGTTCCTACCCGGGGCTGCTGTGGATCTTCACCGGCACGCCCGAGTTCTTCGATACTCGACAAGGCGTCGCCGGCCTGGCACCACTTGACGACCGCATCCACTTCCTCAAGCAGGGACGCTTCGCCAGCCTGCGACAGGCGCAGCTCGAGTTGACGCCCTTTGATGCGGAACGGCTCCACGCGGTGGCCTTGCGCCTGCGCGAGCTTTACCCAACCCGCGACCACGCCCGGCTCGACGGCCTGGTCTCCGTGCCGTTCATCGAGCGCCTGGTGGCCGAGGTGACCAGGGGGTTCAAGGGCGATGTCGGTGTAGTGCCCCGCCAGTTCCTGCGCGAGTTCGTTACCCAGATGGATCTGGTGGACGAGAACCCCGACTACGATCCGATGGCGGAGTACGGTTTCGTGCCAGACGATACGAGTCCCGAAGAGCAGCAGGCTCTGAGCGGCAGCACCCAACGTGCCGACGATGGCGACGACGAACTCGTGCCTCACGAGGACGCTTGGTGAGCGTCTTTGCCCGCTTCTCTCCCCGCCTGCAGCAGGCCATTGTGGCGCGCCTTGGTTGGTCGAGCCTGCGCCCCGTGCAGGAGGAGGCGGGCGAGGCTCTGCTGGCGGGCCGGAATGCCGTCATCCTGGCCCCCACGGCCGGCGGCAAGACCGAGGCGGCGATCTTCCCGACGCTGTCAGAGATGGTCGACGACCAGCCCGATGGCGTAGGTGCCATCTACATCGCTCCCATCAAGGCCCTGCTCAACAACCAGTCCGACCGCCTGGGGCTGTACACGGAGATGGTCGGTCTGCGGCGGTTCGTCTGGCACGGCGACACGAACGACCATGAGCGCCGGGGATTCCTCATCGATCCCCCTGAGCTGCTTCTGACCACACCCGAGTCGCTTGAGGTCATGCTCATCTCCCAGCGGGTCGATGCGACGCGCCTCTTTGCCGATCTGCGCACGGTCGTCATCGACGAGGTCCACGCCATCGCCGGCACCGACCGGGGCGCTCACCTGATGAGCGTCCTCGAGCGCATCGCGCGGTTCTCACGCCATGACGTGCAACGCGCCGGACTGAGCGCCACAGTAGGCAACCCCGAGGCCATCCTCACCTGGCTCAACGGCACCTCGCAGCGCGCTGGCACCATCGTGGATCCACCGAAGAAGCCGAGCCGCAAGATGCTGCTGGTCGTCCACCGGCCTGATCTGCCGACGCTAGCCCGTGCCGCGGCAAAAGCCGCCAAGGGCAAGAAGAGCCTGTTTTTCTGTCAGTCCCGCTCGACGACCGAGGTGGTGGCTGAGTTCATGCGGCGTGCGCGGACGACGGTGTTCGTGCACCACAGCGCGGTGTCGAGGGAGGAGCGCCTCCTGGCCGAGGAGAGCTTCC
>CAZQPP010000863.1:0-2528 GCA_964594295.1 uncultured Myxococcales bacterium
GTACTGCTGCCGGAGGGTCTTGTGCCTCATCACGGCTTCCTTGCGCGCGTTTCTGAGCAAGCTGTCTGCGAGGAGGCCGGCTGCCTGCTCCAGATCCCTGTCAGCAGCTTGAACGGCCGGCAAGGGCATGAGGATCACCGAGTGGGACATGAGGCTCCTGCGCAGCTCGGCACCCATCTCGGCGTTTTCGCTGCGCGCCTTGTCGAGGTCGGCGCAGGCCTTGCGGACCTTGTTCCGCTGCGCTCTCGCCTCCTCGACGAGGTCCTCGACGGCGCTCTTGGCTTCTTTGTGTTGACGGCCGTGGTCTTTCCGGCGAGCAGCCACGGCCTCCATGTCGCGAACGTAGGCGTGTACGTCCTCCTCCCACCTGGAGGCATCCCGGTTCTCGTCGTTCCAGCCGTCCACCAACTCGCGGAGCCGGCCGTACTCCGTCACCTTGCGCCCGGCCCTCTTATCGGTCTCCGAGAAGATCCTGCTGAACTCGGGTCTACGGCAAAGCTCGGTCACCCAGGGCTCGACCTTTCCGCTGCGCCGATTCCCGCTGGCTGAGCACGGGGGATCGACCCGTCCCGCAGGTCCGTGCAGCACGAACGCCTCCAGCAAGCAGCGCGGGGGCGCCTTCGGTCGCTTGGGCGGGGAGCCCGGAGCGGCGGCGGAAGGATCACTGATGCGCGGGAAGAGCGCCACCGGGAAGAGCTTGACGCCAGCGTGCGCGACGACCTTGCTCCTCTGCCCCCTCTTGCCGAGGATCTCCATCGTCGTCTTGATCGGTTCGCCGAGGGGCAAGATGGACAGCGAGCGGTCCACCGTGATCAGGCTCCCATACCTGGCGCTGCTGCCGCCGAGCTTCAGCGTCTTCACCATGTGCGTGAAGCCCGCGTGGCCGATTCGGCTGACCTCGGCGTCGATTCCCTGGCGGAGCACGCCATCCGCTCGCCCGACCTCGCGGAGCATGTTCTTGCCGGTGCAGCGGATCACTCCCGCCACCACGTAGGCCGAGTGCAGGTTCGTGTACACCACGTGGAAGTCCCTCTCCGCCTGCTTGACCGTATCCGCGAGGCTCCTTCGGACGTCCTCCTGGCGCCCGGCTTCCGCTCGCTTCGAGCCGATCCTGGCTTTGAGCCCTTCGTGCTCTTCTCGAAGCGAGATGATCCTCATGGCCAGGCGTTTTTCGCGGGCCAGGTTGCCCGCGTGGGCCTGCTTCGCCTTGACGATACGCCGCTGAAACGCCTCGTTGCCGGCTCGTTGCTCCTTCTCGACCTCCCTCTTGCGTTGCCGGTGGCGTGTCGCAGCCTCCCGCCGCCCGCTGTCAGCGCCTGACGCAGCCCCCGGGACCTTGCTCGGGTCGGGATCGAGGCCGCGCTCGCTGGTGTAGCGGGTGATGGTCTCGGCGATGGCGCGCTCGACGCTGCGTTGGTCCCGATAGGCAGATGTGTCGAACCAGGACTCGAGGGCCGGAGCGCGGCGACGCGCTCTCTTCGCCAGGGCGGAATCTAAGAAGGCTGCTCCGAGGATGAGCGCACAGATGCCACCAAGCAGGCACACGAGGTACGCTGCCGGGACTCGTGTCCCAGGAGGTCTCGCCTTCCCGGCGCCCGATGGACGCATGCGAGAACGCCCTCGTTCACGAGCCCCAGCTTCCTCAACGTCCCGCATCACCCGCATTCGACTCTCCGCAGCATGAAACGGAAGCTCGCACAGGGAGCGGGTATCTGACAAGACGAGCCGGTCCCCCATCCCGGACTGTCGGGGGAGCGGGTCCTTTCATCTTCACACTCCGACTTCAACGCCGCCTCTCACCCGGTGGAGCCCCGTTCCAGGGCTCCTCGGCGATGTCACCGGACCAGTGCTTCTCCACCAGCCTCGCGATCTCCGCCCAGGGAGCGTTGGCGACCGCTGTCTCCACCGGGTTGTAGAGCCAGCTCGCGAGCTTCAGCTTCCCCTGGTCGCGGCGGACGGGAGCCTCGCCGGGATCGACGGAGAACAGGCGATCCGTGGAGAGCCCTCGGTTGGGGCCTTGAAACACCTCGATCACGCTTGGGTTGATGATGCGCCTGAAGGAGTCCCTGCGAAAACGTCCCAGGACGTCGCTGATCTCGTCAGCCGACAGCGCCGGAGCACCTCCGCCGGGAGCGCGCCGGGAGAGCAGGGGCAGTATGAATTGGTCGAGCACGCGCGTGGCCGCGGCCTCCTTCTCGTGAGGGGCCTGGGATTCCATGTACTTCGTACAGAGCTCCGCCCTGACGGCGTCGCGATCGCCGTAGAGGTCGAGGGCCTCGGCCAGGCTCCCCTGCTTCTCGATGGGCACCCCCTTGAAGGAAGCCCACAGCGGTGAGCTCAGCAGGGCGGGATCCAGGGAGCGTGCGTCTCGTTTCGTCCAGCTCAGCGAGTGGAAAGGCCTGATCGCAGGGACGAGCGCCTTCCGGCAGGGGCCGGCGCCCAGCTCCCCGTCGAGGAGGGACTCGAGCCAGCCGCGCGCTCGCGCGAGACGAACGAGGTCCTCGGCACGCACGTTGAATGCGTGCCGG
>CAZQPP010000864.1:0-2521 GCA_964594295.1 uncultured Myxococcales bacterium
CGTGGAGCTGGAGGGCAACGGCGCAGAGGCCGCGACCCTGTCCGAGCCGCCCTACGAATGGATCTGGGAGACGGAGGATCTCCCCGGCGGGGACTACGATCTCGCGGCTGTGGCCTTCGACGGCGACGGCAAGAGGGGGAGAGCCGTGGTCACGGTCACGCTCGAGCACTTCTGCGGTGCGGAGGACGACTGCCCGCCCGAGAGCGTCCGCATCATCACGCCGGTTGCCGGCGCAACCCTGTGCGGGACGGTGACCATCGAAGCGACGGCCAGTGACGACCACGGCGTTGCGCGGATGCAGTTCCTGGTGGACGACTTGCCCCTCGGGACGGACGGCGAAGCCCCCTACCAGGCCGAATGGGACACCACCGCCGTCGCCGACGGCCAGCATCGCCTCAAGGCCGTGGCCTTCGACGCCCTGAGCCAACAGGCCTTCGCCCAACAGAACGTGGAGGTGAACAACGCGGGTGAGCAATGCGACAACGTCCCCAGCGTGGTGCTGTTGGCTCCGAAGAAGGAGAGCTACGTGACCGGCGAGGTGACGGTGGAGGCAAAGGCCTCGGACGACGAGGGCGTGGTCTCGGTCCAGTTCTTCGTAGACAACGGCTTGCTCGTCGAGGACACCTCGGTGCCCTACGGCACGAGCTGGGACACCTCCGATTTCGACGAGGGCCCGCACACGCTCAAGGCGATCGCGCGCGACACCAAAGGCCAGATCTCCAGCGAACAGATCCAGGTGACGCTCGACAACACGCCGCCCGGCGTGCGGCTGCTGGAGCCGGCCTGTGGAGTGCTCTTCGAGGGGAACACGATGCCGGTTGCGCTGGAGGTCCAGGACAACTTCGAGGTGGAGCGAGTCGAGCTGAGCTTCGCCGGCGATGTCACCGTGCTCACCACGCCCGCATGGACGGCGGAGCTGAACGTCGGTCGATACTCCGGAGGCTGGCGCGAGCTCGTGGTGACTGCGGTTGACGCTGCCGGGCTGACGGACACCGATACGTGCGACCTGCGCTTCAAGCAGCCTCCGGTGGTGACATTCGCAAAGCCCTACACAGGGGAAACTGTGCGCGGGCCGATCGATGTGTGGGTAGACGCCCATGACCAGCATGGCCTGGCAGACGTCGAGCTCTTCGAGGACGACGCCTTGGTGGGGAGCTTCAACGAAGGGAGCGATGGCATTTGGTGGATCGAGTGGACGCCGTCATATGTCGCGGGCCCTCGCGAGCTGCGCGCCGTCGCCACGAACCTCGATGGCGACACCGCTGAGGCGCGGCTCAACGTGATGGTGGACCATCTGGTGGAGGCTGTCTTGAAGGTGTGCGCTGCCGGCGGCGGCTGCGAGGTCGTGAAGAGCGGCACCGAGGTGTCGGGCACGGTGGACTTCGAGGTGTCTGCCCGTGACGACGGGCCGGTGGGCAAGCTTGAGCTGCTGGTCCAGGGAAACGTCGTGGCGAGCGCCACTACGACGCCGATGGCCTATGCCTGGGACACGACCACCGAGCCCAACGGCTCCGTGGTGGAGGTCATGGCGCGAGCCACCGGCCAGGGCGGCGATGTTGACGAGGCACGAGCGACCCTGCAAGTGAACCTCTGCGATCGGGACCAAGACGGAGTGCCGGGGGAGGGCGAGGGCTGCGGCGGGAGCGACTGCGACGACAACGACCCTGAGCGGAGCCCGGCGCTGCCGGACGACGTTGGAGACGGAGTCGACAACAACTGCGACGGTCTTGACGGTGTCGACGCGGACGGAGACGGGCATGCCTCTGTCGCGTCAGGAGGCAACGACTGCGACGACGGCGACGCTTCGGTTCGCCCTGCGGGCTTCTGCGACGACTGCGATGCGTGCACCGAGGACACGTTCGAGGGAGGGCAGTGCGTCCACGAACCTCTGGCCGAGAGCGCTTCATGCGACGACGGCGACGTGTGCACAGAGGGCGAGACCTGCGTGTCCGGTGCCTGCGGAGGAGGAACGGCTGTGGAATGCGACGACGGGAATCCGTGCACGGCGGACGCCTGCGAGCCGGTGACTGGGTGCATGGCAGTGCCAAGAGACAACTACTTGGAGTGTCCCGGCGGCCGGTGTTTTTCCGGTATGTGTGTACCTATACCGTAGTGAGCACGTGTGGAATGCACGTGTCGCGAGGGGTATCTGACGTGTGTTCTACGGACGATCGGTCGAGTGCGGCGCGGAAGACTGCCGTGCCGATAGACGCTTCTCATGCGAGGCCGAGCTCGTCTGCGAGGATCTGGGCTTGCGCCCTGCAAGGACAATTCCGGTGCCTTGGGCCTCGGGTCCTCGATCCTCGAAGGCGCCGCGCGGCTCCGAAATCCCGCTGGCGCAGAGCTGCGACCTTGTGGCAGCGATCTGCCGCCTGAAGCGTTTTCCACCAGCTCTTGCCGCGTTCGGACGCGGTACTGCTGAGTCCAGGTGCCTTTCGTGGGCAGCTGCGTCGGCCCGACGTTAGCAAGTTCCCGTCCTGAAACTCCCGTTTCAGGACGGGGGCTGTTAGCCGTTAGCTGT
>CAZQPP010000865.1:0-578 GCA_964594295.1 uncultured Myxococcales bacterium
CCCCCCCCCCCCCCCCCTCCCCCCGCGACGCCGACCCCGACGGCGTGCCCGACGCGCCCGACAACTGCCCCATGGTCCCCAACCCGGACCAGCTCGACACCGACGGCGACGGCCTCGGCGACGTCTGCGACGACGACGACGACAACGACGGCGTGCTCGACCTCGCCGACTGCGACCCCCTCGACCCGAGCGTCTACGCAGGCGCGCCCGAGCTCTGCGACGGCAAGGACAACGACTGCAACGGCATGGTCGACGACGGCCCGGGCATGCAGCCCAACTGCGGCCGCGGCGAGTGCGCGTGCGGGAACCCCGTGTGCGTCGGCGGTGTGGCGACCTGCGACACCATGCCCGGCGGCGCCCGCGACCGCAGCCGCACCGAGATCTGCGACAACCTCGACAACGACTGCGACGGTCTGACCGACGAAGGAATCACCTGCACCATCTTCCCCTAGGACCCTTCACGGGATCCTTCTCCCGGCAGCCCGCGCGGAGCTGACAGCGGGCCCTCACGGGCCTCGCTGCCCTACCTCATCTCCGCCGCGAGCCGCCGGGCGGCCTTCGCCGGCTGAACCTCCACC
>CAZQPP010000865.1:588-2519 GCA_964594295.1 uncultured Myxococcales bacterium
GGGGGCTGGGGCGGTTACCACCCCCCCCAATTCCGCCTGGCCGGCGAAGGCCGCCTCTCTTAACATCCTTATGGTGTGCAGACCGGATATTTCTGGCGGACCGCCACAGGTTCGCCGAGGATTGTCCGGCACGGCGCGCTCGACGAGCGCCGATCCCCGCCCACCCGCCGAGTGATCGACGATGCCCAAGGCCACACTTCCCGGCGCCAAGGAGGTATCGGTGAAGGACCGCTTACCCCACGTCTCCTCCCCTCTCACCGCGGCGATCCTGCTCTCTGTTGCGGTCGCGAGCTGCAACACGGGCGGGTCCAGGATCCGCCTGAGCTCCGACCCCATCTACGTGGACGTGGGCGCCGGCGGCGGCGGCGACATCATCGGAGTGGATGTCCTCGTCGGTGACAGGGGAGGCGACGGGAGCGGGATCTTCGTGCCGACGACGAGGGACGAGGGCGACGAGGTCCACCGCGCGGAGACCGGCGGCGAGTGCGTCTTCGGCGACCTCTACTGCCCCTGCGACTCCACCGCGGACTGCGGCATCGACGCCTTCTGCGTGACCGGCGAGAACGGCGAGACCGCTTGCGGGCCTGCGTGCACGGACAGCTCCGAGTGCCGGGCGGGGTGGGTCTGCGCACAGGTGGGCAGCGGGACCGAGCTCAACTACGCCTGTGTCTTCCCCCACCCCTACCTCGGCAAGCCCTGCCTGAAGAACACGGAGTGCGAGTCGGTCGCCGGCGCGGACCCCGGCGTGTGCATCGACCTCGGCGGGCTCCGGGGCCACATGTGCGCGGTGAGGTGCGAGAGCGACCAGGGGTGCCCGTCGAGCTTCGGCTGCGGCGAGCTCAGCGGGAAGGACTACTGCCTGCCCCTCGACGAGGACCTCCGCTGTGGGTCCGACGCGGACTGCCGCCCGGGTGAGGCGTGTGTGGGGCCGGCGAGCGAGGCGCGCTGCCTGCCGGGTGAGTGGGTGCTGTGCGCGAGCGACGACGACTGCCCGGCGGGCACGGTCTGCGCAGGCGAGGAGGGCTCGAAGATCTGCGCCTCGGAGGAGGGCCCGCGCTCCTGCGAGAGCGGCACGGACTGCGAGGAGGGCGAGGTCTGCTTGCTCCGCGGGGGGCCGGGCTTCTGCGGCTCCACGCCCACGGGCCTGCCCTGCGAGGGCGACGAGCAGTGCCCCGCCGGCTACTTCTGCGCGATCGAGGGGAGCGAGCGCTCCTGCCTTCCCCTCGACGAGCCGCGCTGCTACGCGGCCTTCGAAGGTGCCGTCGGCGCGTGCAGCCACGACAACGAGCACGGCAGCTGCGAGGGCCGGCGGGTCTGCAGCGCGGAGGTGCTGAGCGAGTGCGACGCCAGGCCGCCCGAGGCCGAGGTCTGCCACGACGGCGTCGACAACGACTGCGACGGCGGCATGGACGACCAGCACCCCGACGGCACCCCCTGCAAGGTCGGCGAGTGCGACGACGACGGCATCCCCGACGTGAGCGACAACTGCCCGTGCGTGGACAACCTCGACCAGGCGGACCTCGACGGAGACGGCGAGGGTGACCCCTGCGACCCCGACCGCGACGGCGACGGCAGCCCGAACGAGGAGGACTGCGCCCCCGAGGATCGCAGGGTCGCCCCCGGCCGCGTCGAGATCTGCGACGGCATCGACAACGACTGTGACAAGAAGGTGGACGACGGCTTCAACGCGGGGGAGCCCTGCGGGGTGGGGGCGTGCGAAGGTGGCGTCTTCGAGTGCGTCACCCACCAGGCCACCCGCTGCTCCACCGAGCAGGGTGGGAGCGACAGCCGCGTGTCCATGGAGCGCTGCGACGGCGTGGACAACGACTGCGACGGCAGCGCCGACGAGATGTTCCTCGACAGCGACGGCGACGGGAGGGCGGACTGCGCGGACGAGGACGACGACGACGACGGCATCCCCGACGACGGTG
>CAZQPP010000866.1:0-2516 GCA_964594295.1 uncultured Myxococcales bacterium
CTGGCAGATGGACGCCGGCCGGGAGCCGGGCGAGTACCTCTTCGCGGTGCGCGAGGTCGACGGAGAGGGCAAGGAGCACGGGCTCTCGAACGTGGTGCGCGTCAAGGTGATCCCGGGTGAGGAGCCGGTCGACAGCGAGGCCCCCGAGGCCGTCACCGATCTCGAGCTGAGCTCTGCAGGACAGAGCAGCGTCTCCCTGCGCTTCACCGCTCCCCACGAGGACGGCGCCGAGGGCGCCGCCGCCAGGGCCTACGACCTCCGCTACTCGAAGGCCGCCCTGAACGGCGTGAGCTGGGAGATCGCCGCGCGCGTGGGCGGCCTCGAGGCGCCGGCGGCGCCCGGTGAGATCGAGAGCGTCGAGGTCACCGGGCTCGAGCGCAACACGCGCTACCACTTCGCGCTGCGCTCGGTCGACGACGCGGAGAACACGAGCCCGATGAGCAACGTGGTCGTGGCCCGCACGACGGGCCCGGCCCCCGGCGTGGCGAGCGACCCCGCTCCCGAAGACGAGACCGGCGGGGTGCCCGTGCACGGCCTGGTCCTGGCGTGGGCCAACGGCGCCTCCTCCGGCGACCCTCCCCCGCCCCTCGGCGTCCCCGCCGTCACGCTCTTCCTCTCCGCCGACCGCAAGGAGGTTGCCGGGAAGGCGCCAGCCGCCGTAGCGCTCACCGCGAGCGAGGAGGTCGAGGCGCACAAGCCGGCCCTGCCTCTGCCCGCCGCGACCACGATCTACTGGCGCGTCGTCAACGCCAACGCCAACGGCAGCACCGACGGCCCGATCTGGTCCTTCACCACGGGCGAAGCGGACACGAGCCCCCCCGCGCGCGTGTCGGACCTCAGGGCGGTCTCGGTCGGCACCGGCTCGGTGACCCTCGGCTGGACGGCCCCCGGCGACGACGGGCGTGAAGGGCGCGCGGCGCGATACGACCTGCGCGTGCACGACGCCCCTGTCTCCGAGGCGACGTGGGCGAGCGCTGCTCAGATCGACGCGGGCGATCCGGCCGGCACCGGCGAGCGGGAGGCCTTCACCGCCACCCCGCTCCGAGCCGGGACGCGGCACTACTTCGCGCTGAAGACGGCCGACGAGGCGGGAAACCTCTCGGGCCTGTCGAACGTGGTCGACGTCACCACCGCGGCCGCCGCCGCCCCGGAGCCCCCGGCCGAGGAGAGCCCGCCCGACGGTGAGCAGGATGCCGACCTGCCGGTAGAGCTCGGCTGGGCGAACGGCGAGCGTACGGGCGCGCCTCTGCACCCGAGCTTCCCGGCGGTCCAGGTCTTCTTCTCGGACGACCCGGTGGAGGTCTTTGAGATGCACCGCGGGAACAGCCCGGGTCGGCGCGACGTGCGCGTCCTGACGGGCGGGCCCGAGACGGCCTCGTGGTCGCCGCCCGAGACCTCGATCGCGCCGGGTGGCACCTACTACTGGCGCGTGGTCAACGCCAACGCGGGCGGCCTCACGGCGGGCCCCGTCTGGTCCTTCACGGCCGGTGGCGACGCGGCCCCCCCGGGGGCCGTCACTGACCTGGCGGTCGGCGACCCCGAGCCCGGGGCGCTCACCCTCACCTGGACCGCGACGGGGGACGACGGCGACGTGGGACAGGCCTACTACTACTACGTGATGCGCCACGACGCGCCCGTCGACGACGAGGAGAGCGCCGAGGCCGCCGTCCACGTGGAGGACGCGCCCGTGCCCGGCCCCGCCGGCACTCCCGAGACCTTCCGGGTCGTCGGGCTCGAGCCCGACACCGAGTATCACTTCGCAGTGCTGACCTTCGACGAGGCCTGGAACGCCGGCCCCCTCTCGGCGTCGGTCTCGGGGCGGACCGCGGCGGGCGGCGCACCGCCGGCCTCTGGACCCACGCCCTCGAGCCCCGAAGACGGCGCCGCGGGCGCGTCCATCTTCCCGAGCTTCGAGTGGAGCAACGCCGCGGGCACCGGGGAGCCCACGGCCGCCGACGGCGTGGCGGTGCGTGTGCTGCTGTCCGAGGAGCGTGGCGCCGTCGAGGCCGCGCGGGTCGGCCCGGACACGATCCTGCTGGAGAGCGAGATCGCCGAGACCGCCGTCGCGAGCGAGGAGCCGCTGGCGCTCCTGACGACCTACTACTGGCGCGTGGCCAACTTCAACGCCTTCGGGGAGGCCTGGGGCCCCGTGTGGTCCTTCACCACCGCCAAGCAGGTGCCCCCGGAGCGGGCCGAGCTGCTCGAGCCGGAGGACTGGGCCGTGGTCGCGCTGCCCGTGCGCTTGAGCTTCGCGGTGAACAGGGACGGCGACGCCGACAACGACGCGACCTCGATGTCGGTCCACGTCGTGGACGACTACGACGCCCTGACCGGCGACGCCCCCGAGGGCATGGTCTACGAGGGCGAGGTCGTGGACTCGCTGCGCCTCGACGAGCTCGACCCGGGCGTGCACTACTGGGTGGTCGTGACCGCGAACGAGACGGGCGAGGTGGACTCGGAGATCCGCTCCTTCGAGGTCGCCGCCGGCTCGCCGCCGGACGCCCCCTCGGCGCCGT
>CAZQPP010000867.1:0-2508 GCA_964594295.1 uncultured Myxococcales bacterium
GGCTCATGCTGCGGCAGGTCGTCGGCCTGCGGGACGCGGCCGTCCTGGCCGTCGAGACGCCGGAGCTGCTCGGCAACGCGCTGCTCTACACCTACACGTTCGTGAACGCCATGGAGCAGGCGGCGTCGGACGGACACGACACCGGCGGGACGCGCCTGTGGCTCAACCGAGGCGCCTACACGGCCGTCGCGCGGTTCTACGACGACACGGAGGACGAGCCGGACGTGCTGGAGGCGGACTCCTTCATGATGGTGGCGAGGGACTTCCTGGAGGCCGGGGAGCCGGCCCACCTCGCGTCGGTGCTGGCGCTGGAGAACGCCTACTTCTACCTGCGCCACGCCCTGGATCCGTTCCTGATCCTGGACGACGTGGAGGCGGCCGAGGCGGCCGAGCGGGTCATGGCGCTCTTGGACGCCTACTTGGAGCTGGTGGAGGCCAACGGTCGCGACGAGGTCGATGTGATCGCGGCACTCGAGCGGCAGATCGTGGACCGGCGCCTGCTCACGACGGTGGTGAACCGGCATATCCTGCCGACAGGCACGGTGAACACGGCGTTCTTGAACGCGCTCGTGCTTCTCAACGAGATGGCGGCGGCGATGACGGTCGCGCAGGACCGGTGGGTCTGGACGCGCAACTGGCAGTGGCCGGTGTCGCTGCAGATCCGCGTGCTGTCGGGCATCGGCCTGCAGGAGGCGGCGAGGGTCCTCGGCGACGACCCCGACGACCCGGCGGACCCGCTGCTGCACGAGGCCCGGGACGTGTACAACGAAGGCGTGGAGCTCATCGACGAGCGGGCCGTGGACGATGCGCTGGAGGTCTACGTCACGGCCCGGTGCCTGATCTACGAGGTGTACAACCACGCCGAGTTCCGGCCCCCCGCCAGCCCCCCGGACGAGTGGGACTGCGCCGAGTGTGTCGCTAGCGGCGACTGTCCGCACTGATCAGCCGCCCCGCCTTCGTGCCCGTCGGCCCGGCCTCAGGCCGGTCCTCGCAGGTACCGATGTGGGGGCATGCAGCGCACCGCGGCCAGCGTCCTCCTCGTCCTGCTCGCCGTCTGCCGTCCCGCAGCCGCGCAGGACGAGAGCTCCGGTGACGCCGGCCCGCCGAAATGCCGGGCCTGGTATGGTCCCTCTTGCTCCTGGTCCTGCGTGCCGGCGACCTTCTGGGCCGGCAACCTGTGCCACCGGATCGGACCCCAGCAGAGAGGACCCGAGCCGGACTGTCGCTGGATCGAGGGTGCTTGCGTACCCTGGGAGGAGCCCCCGGCACCTGGCCCGAGCGGCCCATCACGGCCAGCTCGGACCGTCCGGCAGCCGAACGTGAGGCCGGTCGTGGCGCTCGAGACCTTCGAGATCCTCGGCGACGACAACATCGACGCCGACCGGGCCCGCGGCGTGGTGCGCAGGAGGCTCGGTCAGCTCCTCCCGTGCTTCGGGCCGGCGCTGTGGAAGGACGCATCCCTGGAGGAGACGCTCCAGGTGAGAGCCGCCATCGGCACAGGGGGCCGGGTGGCGCCCCGCGAGATCCGCGGGGGCGGCGCGGAGCTGGAGACCCTGCGCCGGTGCACCGCGTCCGTGGTGGAGCGCTGGCGACTCCATACCAGGCCAGGCACCGGGCCGGCAGAGCTGGTGGCGACCCTGCGCTTCTGGGGGAGGTAGCTAGCCCCCATACGCCGATTCCTCGGGGCGGACGGATAGTGAGGAGGCACAGGTCCTGGCCCAACGTCTGGGCAAGGTCTTCGCCTCGCCCTCCACTTGGACCAGGCTCGTCCGTCAGCGGGGATGGCGGCGGCCGCGCCCACGCTTCCACCCGGGCAAGCGACAAGGTCGGCCTGCGGGCGTCTCGCCCCGACGAGGCCTGCCACGTCGACACCACCGTGATCCGGCTGCTCGGCGGCACCAAGGCCTACGTCCACGCCGTCATCGACTCATGTGGAGCACTTCGTCATGTGGAGTGACGTCCTCGATCCCGTGTAGGTGCTCGCTCCTACCACCGCCAGCTCCACATAACTCGGCACGTAGCATCGTGACCGCGCCAGGTTCGGCGCACCCGACAGGAGGTCTCGATGCTCGAATCTCTGTTCCCGCGGGCCCACGCCCGCTACTCGTCTCTGCCCGTCGTGGGCGAGGTTCTCGAAGGTCTGTGCGTCTGGCTTCATGCGCAGTGGGGCGTTCCGGAAGATGCTCGAGTAGAACGGTGTGAAGCCCGTGCGGCTGCCTGCCCGGTCGCCGGCGAACGGGGCTCGGCCGTGTCTTGGCACCAGACGAGGGCGGCGAGCCAGGCGAGGAAGTCGACCGGGGCCCGACCGCTCAGTCCTCGAGCTCACACTCGACGCTGACGTCCTCGTCGTGCCCACACCTCACCTCGCCCCAGGGCGGGTGCTGGCAGTCGATGAGGCGCTCCTCGAAGCCCATGCAATCGACGTCGGCCAGCCAGATGGGGCCTGCGCCCGCGCCGAAGAACGCGGCGTTCCGAATGCGAACGGCTCGCCCGAAGCCGAGCTCCCGG
>CAZQPP010000868.1:0-2497 GCA_964594295.1 uncultured Myxococcales bacterium
CCTTCGAGTGCGCCTGCGACCCCGGCTGCCCTGGTGACGGTGACCTGCACCGACATCGACGAGTGCGCCGCCGGCACGGACAACTGCGACGAGAACGCCTCCTGCACCAACACCGTCTGCTCCTTCACCTGCACCTGCAACGCAGGCTTCACAGGCGACGGCCTGAGCTGCGACTGCGCCGGCGCGCCGGACGACGGCGGCCCCTGCGACAACTGCCCCGGCGTCCCGAATGGTGACCAGCGCGACCACGACGGCGACGGCAGGGGTGACGCGTGCGACGTGGACGCGACCCCGATCCGCGCCCGGGCGAGCGTCGAAGCCTCCTCCGTGTCCGCCGGGCTCGCGGCCGCGCTCCAGGACGGCGACCAGCTCGGCTCGGCCGTCGCTCCGCTTGGGGATCTCGACGGCGACGGTGTACCGGACCTCGCCGTCTCGGCACGCGGCGACGACGCCGGCGGCGGCTCCTTCGACAACCGCGGCGCCGTCTACCTCGTCCTCCTCAACTCGGACGGATCAGCGAAGGCCCACACCAGGATCGGCGCCGAGCACCCGAGCCTGGCCGGTGGAGTCGACGAGCGGGATTACTTCGGCGCGTCGCTCGCGCGGATCGACAACCTGGGCGCCGGAACGGCCCTCGCGGTCGGCGCCCACGAGGACGACGACGGCGGGACCTCGCGCGGCGCGGTCTGGCTCCTCGACGTGGCGCCCGACGGGAGCTTCGACGTGCTCACGAAGCTCTCGGCGGCGTCCCCTGCCCTCTCCGCCCTGAAGGATCAAGACCTCTTCGGCTCGGCCGTGGCTTCCCTCGGCGACCTCGACGGCGACGGCGTGCCCGACCTCGCCGCCGGCGCCCCCGGAGACGACGACGGCGGCCCCGGCCGCGGGGCGGTCTGGCTCGTCACCCTGCATGCGGACGGAAACCCGAAGGCGGCACACAAGCTCTCGGCGGCGAGCGCAGGCTTCGGGGGCGCGCTCTCCGACTGGGACGCCTTCGGCTCCTCCGTGGCGCCCCTCGGCGATCTCGACTGCGACGGCGTGCCCGACCTCGCCGCCGGCGCGCGCCTTGCCGACGGGGACGGCGGCCGCGCGGACGCTGGAGCCGTCTGGGTCATCTTCTTGAACTCCGACGGAACCGCACGCGCCCACACGCGCATCGCCGGCACCCCGGGCGGCGTCGTGCCGGCCATGCACCCAGGCGCCCTCTTCGGCTCCTCCCTCGGCGCCCTCGGCGACCTCGACGGCGACGGCGTCGTGGATCTCGGCGCCGGCGCCTACGAGCCCGTCCCGGCAGGCGAGAAGACGACCGCCGCGGTCTGGCTGCTCTTCCTGGGCAAGGACGGGCACGCCCGCGCGTCGCGGCGCATCGCCGCCGGCGAGTCCGGCTTCACCGGAACCCTCGAGCCCTTCTCCTACTTCGGAGCCCCGGTCGCCCGTGTGGGCGCCCTCGACCCCCACGGCGCGCCCGCGCTCGCCCACCGCTCGGACGGCGACGACAGCGGCGGCTTCAACCGCGGCGCGTTCTGGCTGCACTTCACCGAGCGCGTGTGCAACGACGACGGCGACGGCTTCTGCACGCTCCTCTCGACCGCCTGCGAGGACCCGCTCTGCGCTCCGGCGGGCGGCGGGGCCGCCGGCGACACCTGCCCCTTCACGGCCGATCCCCAGCAGGAGGACGGCGACGGAGATGGTGTCGGAGACGCCTGCGACGGCTGCCCCGAGACGGCCGACGTGCCCCAGGTCGACACCGACGGCGACGGCAAGAACAACCCCTGCGACGGCGACGACGACGGCGACGGGGAGTCGGACGGCGAAGACTGTGCGCCCCTCGACGCAGCGATCAACTCGGGCGCCGCCGAGGTCTGCGACGGCGCGGACAACGACTGCGACGGGCTCACCGACGGAGCCGACGGCGACCTCGCGAACGCCGCTCCGGACTGCGAGCTCCAGGCCGGTGAGTGCGCAGGGGCATCCAAGGGAACGGCCCTTTGCATCTCCGGGACGTGGCTGCCTTGCATCGACGCGGACTACACGAACGCGAGCCAGGACTACGAGCCCACGGAGCAGACCTGCGACGCGCTGGACAACGACTGCGACGGGCAGACGGACGAAGGCGACAACCTGTGCGCCGGCGGTGGCTCCTGCATTGGCGGGACCTGCGTGCCGGACGGCGACGGTGACGGCGTCCTCGACGGCGAAGACAACTGCCCGGCCGAGATGAACCCCGGCCAGACCGACGAGGACGAGGACGGCCGCGGCGATGCTTGCGACCTCTGCCCGGCGATTCCGGACCCCGGTCAGGAAGACGGGGACGCCGACGGCCGCGGCGACGCCTGCGACAACTGCCCCGACGACCCCAACGAGAGCCAAAAGGACTCAGACGGTGACGGCACGGGCGACGTCTGCGACCCGGACAGCGACGCCGACGGCGTGGCCGACGACAGCGATAGCTGCCCCGAGATCCGAAACGCGGACCAGTCGAACCAGGACGGCGACACCC
>CAZQPP010000869.1:0-2495 GCA_964594295.1 uncultured Myxococcales bacterium
GGCAGGCGGTCTTGTCGAGGGCCTTGCAGCCGTCGCATTTCTCCGCCATCACGTAGCTTGGCATGTTTGCCTCCTGGGCCGTCCCGGGCCGATCTGCTCACCCCTTTGGGGGTTTGACAATCGGCGCTCAGCAGCCTCCGTTGGGTTGGTGGGTTGCACACCTCGCCGACTCGCAACGAGTTCCGCGAGAAACTATAGGCCGGCGAGTAGAAAGACGAGATGAATGTTTGGATGTCATCGATAGGGGGGGCTGATGCGCCTTCGGTTCAGCTAGGGGCGCTCTCTATCAGTCCCGGTCCCTTTGAAGCTGGTGGAAGTCGGTGCAGCCTTTCCAGCGCCGGCAGTGGGCGCGGATCTCCTCCAAGAAGGCGTTGACTGCCGGGCTCGGCTTGATCTGCTTCCAGGTGAGAAGCGCGATGCGGCGGGTCAGATTGGGCCCGACCTCGATTCGGCAGAGCTCGCCCTTCGGCTCGCCGAGGCAGCCGATGTCGTCCTTGGTGACCATGTCGGGCAGGAGGGCCACTCCGAGCCCGACCTCGACCATCTTGCGTACCGTCTCCACGTTGTCTGTTGATACTACCGGGCGCACGTTTACGCCCATGCGTGTGAGGTAGTTCCGGATCAGCTCCCCGGTTGGGCTCTCCGGCGTCAGCGAGACGAAGGGCACCCCGGTGAGATCGCTCGGCCTGACGGTCTCCGCCTCGCAGAGGGGGTGGCTGCGCGAGCAGACGAGCGAGATGGCCTCTTCGAGGATGGTCTCCGCCTCGAGGCGCCTGTCCGCCGGCGGGTTGGCCACGACCGCCGCGTCGACCTGGTTGGCGGCGAGCGCCTCCAACACCTCGTGCGAGTTTCGGTAGAGGATCGTCGGTCGCACCGCGGGGTACTTGTCGCGCATGTCGCGCAGGACGTCCGGCAGGAGGAACATGCCGACGCTGTTGACCGTGCCGACCCGCACGTCCCCCGCGATGCCCTTTGACAGCCCCTCTATCGACTGCTGCGCCTGGCGCACGGTCTGGAAGACCTCTCGCGCGTGCTTGAGGAGCACCCGGCCGGCCTCGGTGGGCGCGATGCCACGCGGCTTCCGGTGCAGGAGGCTCTGGCCGAGCTCATCTTCGAGCTGCTTGATCTGGTACGAGATCGCCGGCTGAGTCCTGTGGAGGCGGCTGGTTGCGCGCGTGAAGCCTCCCTCTTCCACGACGGCCACGAAACAACGAAGCTGTTGAAGTTCCACGCTTTTCCTCGGTCTCTTGGGGTGGCCTTCCCTCTCCCCCCCGTCGAGCTGTGTCGAATAGGTGGCTTCTATTTTTTGGCGGTTTGACTAGCAGGGGCGCGAATCCTGCCACCGGGGCTGTGGAAAAGTCAAGCCAGGCCTCCGCGGTCGGGCAACCGTCGCGGCGCTCAGGGCGGATCAACGCAGAGGCGCAGAGGCGCAGAGGGAGGGCGACTACTTCGCCCTGGCCATCCTCTCGTGGAGCATCGCGATGGTGCGGTAGGCGAGGTGCGCGAACTTCGAGTAGGGGAAGGTCAAGAAGAGGCAGAGCACGGCGCCGAGGTGGAACAGGTAGGTCCAGCAGCCGAGGGCCGGCAGGCCGCCAAGCCGGGCGAGCTCGGCGACGCAGCCCGTGAAGACCACGACGAGCACGAGGAGCAGGAAGAAGGAGTCGAAGGCGGTCGAAGCGCCGGAGCGCTCCGCGTCGCCGTAGCGGTTGAAGAAGAGGAGAGCCACACCACCTACGAGGAAGACGGCGGCGATGTTGCCGAGCATCTTGGCCGGGTGGAGCAGGGGGAGGGGGAGCTCGTCGCCAAGCACGTAGAGCACTACGACGAGCAGCCCGGAGGCCGTGGCGGCGCCGACGAAACCCCAGAGCAGGAAGAAGTGGCCCCAGCGGCGGTTGCTCTGCGTCTCGCAGTCGCCGAAACGTTTGTGAGTGGCGATGGCGAGCAGCACGGGGACCAGCTCGGTGATGGGCGAGCCGGAGCGCGGGCTGGACTTGCCCAGCATCTTCCAGAACCGCAGCGAGCTCGATCCGATGGCGAAGAGCACGAACGCCGTCGTCGAGAAGTAGACAATGTAGATCAGATAGTGGTGGACGAAGTTGTGGTAGGCGAATTCCTTCGTCGTCGGGATGTTCAGCCCTGGCTCGCCGGTGAGGTAGACCAGCGCGACCCAGAAGAGGAAAGGCACGCCCAGCAGGACCGGCCAGGTCGAGCGAGCATTGGCGACGAGCTTGCCCAGGAAGCTCGGAACCGCGAGGCGTTCGATGAGGAGCGCGCGGATGTTCTGCATGACGTCCCCGGGCCTCGCGTCACGCGGGCATCGGGTGGTGCACTCGTTGCACTGGTGGCAGAGCCAGGGCGCCGGGTCGGTTAGCAAGGAGTCTTCGAGGCCCCACTGCGCGTGGAGCATCTGCCGCCTTGGAAAGGGAGCGCCCGAGGGCGCAAGCTCGCAGACGCTCGAGCAGGTCGCGCACTGGTAGCAGCGCAACGCGGACGCA
>CAZQPP010000870.1:0-2495 GCA_964594295.1 uncultured Myxococcales bacterium
CCGACGAGTGCACGCCGGCCACCTGCGTCGAGAGCCAGTGCGTCCTCGGAATTCCGTTGGCCGACTGCACGCCTTGCAACGCCGGACAGGACGTATGCGCAAGTGGTAGATGCAGCGACAGACGCGGCGGTACCGGTTTCGAGGACGACGCGCTCGTCGGCTGGACCTTCGGCGCCGCCACGACCTGGACGCGCACTCCTGACCACTCATACTCGGGGTCGCGTAGCTTGGAGTTGAGCATTGCACACCCGTTGCAGAAGTACCGTCCACCGGAGGACTTCGCGCGGCTGAATGTCCACCTGTCAAGCGACAGCAACCTGAGCTTCGCGTACCGGGGAGACTTGACTCAAGGCCCAGATGGCGAGCAGCTTCTTACCATTTGGTTGGACGGGAGCATGGCATTTCAACTATCTGCCGGCGACGAGTGGCAGGTTTACTCGGGGCAACTCTCCGCCGGTGACCACGAGATCATGTGGTCCATCGGCTTGAGCGGCGATCCTCCCGGCGGGGAAGGCCGTGTCTGGATTGACGATGTCCGCGTCGACGGCTTGGCACCGCCCTGCGATGACGGCGACCCTTGCACCGTCGGCGACGCCTGCGCCGAGGGCGCCTGCATTCCGGGGCCCGCGCGTCCCTGCGATGACCGTGACCCGTGCACTGCGGACACCTGCGAACCGTCAACCGGCTGCGTCTTCACTGCGCTGTCCGATGGAGACCCTTGCACGCCTATCGGCGGCCTCGACGAATGCACGCCATCCGCCACCTGCAGCGACGGGGCCTGCAT
Source organism: uncultured Myxococcales bacterium (assembly GCA_964594295.1). GTDB lineage: Bacteria > Myxococcota_A > UBA9042 > UBA3505 > UBA3505 > CAZQPP01. The sequence goes on from CAZQPP010000870.1 coordinate 785, forward strand.
GGGCGGAGTATTGCCCGACTGCACGCCGTGCGGCGAGGGGGACGCCGTCTGCCAGAGCGGCCGGTGCGGAACGGATCCGGCCTCGCTCGGCTTCGAGGCCGGGGACCTGCCCTCTGGCTGGAGCACCGGTGGAGACGCGCCTTGGTTCATCGACAGCGAGGAGTTCGCCTCGGGCGCGCGGAGCTTCGGATCGGGTGGTATTGGCGACTACGGTACCTCTTGGCTGCGAGGCGAGCTGTCCAGCCTGTCCGGCGGAGAGCTCAGCTTCAAGCACCGCGAGGATACCGAGAGCTGCTGCGACCAACTCCGCTTCTACATCGACGGCGTGGAGCGTGGCCGTTGGGCCAGCAACTCCTGGCATACCGCCACCTTCGCGTTAGAGCCAGGCAGCCACTCGCTTGAGTGGCGCTACACCAAAGACGGCAGCGCCTCCGGCGGTCGCGACCGCGTTTGGATCGACGATGTCGTCTTGCCGGGCGCCCTGTGGGCATGCGACGACGGCGATCTGTGTACGCAATGGGACCATTGCGTTGAGGGAGCCTGCATTTCGGGATCTCCGAGAGAGTGCGCGGACGGCGATCTGTGTACGGCAGATGCATGCGATCCCTCGACGGGCGCCTGCAGCCACGCCCCAGTCGAGGCCGGTGATCCCTGCGTCGACGCCGCGGGCACCTTCAGCGCCTGCGAGGAGGGCGTCTGCGGGATCACCGGCTGCGACGGCAGCCATGCCGACTGCGACGACGTTGTGGACAACGGCTGCGAGGTGGACACCAACGCCGACGCGAACAACTGCGGTACCTGCGGCGCGCTCTGCGGGCCGGGTCGCGTCTGTGAGGCTGGAGGCTGTGTCTTCGATCCGGTGCGCGCGATTGACGCTGGTGATGAACACACCTGCGCCGTGCGCGCGTCGGGCGCTGTGGAGTGTTGGGGATCGGGCTTGCTCGGCAACGCTGAAGTCAACGCGGTCCGCGGTGCGCCCGCAGCGGTCGACGGGCTGGAGAGCGCGGTGGCCGTCGCCGCGGGGGCGCAGCACTCCTGCGCTGTGACCTCAAGCGGAGCCGTGTACTGCTGGGGTTGGAACTCGAATGGCCAAATCGGTGACGGAACGACCATCCCCCGAAGCTCGCCGGTGGCCGTCTCGAGCATGCCGGCCGTGACCGCGCTGGTCGTGTCCCACCCATATTTGTCAGAAGAATCTGAGTCCTTCGGTTCCACATGTGCCTTGACCTCCGAGACCACGGCGCGGGTCTTCTGTTGGGGCGGAAACGGTCTTGGCCAGCTCGCCGACGGCACAGCCACCGACCGCCTTGTCCCCACCCTGGCACCCGCCTTGTCGGGAGCCGCCGCGCTCGCGTACGGCGCGGACCACGGCTGTGCTGCCATGACCAGCGGCCAGGTCCGCTGTTGGGGCGCGAACGGCAGCGGGCAGCTCGGCGATGGAACCACCACGAATCGACACTCCCCGGTCGCGGTCTCGGGGGTGTCCGGCGCGACCGCTGTCGCCGCCGGAGGGGCCTTCTCCTGCGCCCTGGTCGCGGACGGCGCTGTGTTCTGTTGGGGCGATGTTCCTGGCGTCGGGCATTCGTCCTCACCCGTGGCCGTCGCCGTTGGCGCCACGGCCATTGACGCTGGCGCAGCCCACCTGTGTCTCACGAGAACCGACGGGACGGCCGCCTGTCTCGGCGAGGGCAACCACGGTCGTCTGGGGAAT
>CAZQPP010000871.1:0-2489 GCA_964594295.1 uncultured Myxococcales bacterium
GGGCCGATGACGTCCTTGCGGAGCATCACCTGGAGGTCGCCGCTCCGGTCCCGCAGCTTCAGGAAGCTCATCTTGCCCATGTGGCGCCAGGCCATCACCCGGCCCGCGAAGCTGTGCTCGGGGGCGTCCTCGCCCGGGAAGCCCTCGGTCACCTCGATGTGGGCGTAGCGCGCCGCGAGCTCCGCGGCCGTCTCCGGCATGCCGAAGTCGTTGGCGTAGGGGTTCTGGCCTGCTTCGCGCATGGCCTCGGCCTTCGCGAGGCGCTCGCTACGGATGCGCTCGAGTGTGCTCTGCGCCATGTGGCCTCCGCGTGGTGCCCACTGGTCGTGTATGGGCGGTCGAGGCCGCGGATCTAGCAGCCCACCGGGCAAATTGCACAGCGAGGGCGCCACGACCCCGCCCTGGTCCTGGACGGTCTCGGCATCGGGGCGCGGCAATCTCGCTAAAAGTCACGGCCCGACGTGCCGATAGGCTTTTGTAGAGCACGTAAGCGCACCCCAGGTGTGCGAACCCGCCTACCCCCCCGGTGAACAATCCCATGCCCCTGCCCTTGCCCGTGCCCGTGCCCTTCCTCGCGCGCACACGCACCCACCGCTTGGCCTTCTTTCCGGCCGCCGCGGCCGCGGCCCTGCTCCTCGCCAGCCCTGGCTGCGCCGGGAACGACGAGCACATCGTCGGGAAGTTCGGCCCCAAGGACGTCGGCGACCACGACATCGTCGCAGGTGACACCTTCGGCCCCGGCGCGCCGGACAGCGGCATCCACGGAGCCATCAGCCGGGACGACGAGCGCCCCGATCCGGGTTGGACGACCCCGCAGCCGGACCCGGGGCCTGCCCACGAGGCCGATCCAGGTCGTGACGAGGGCCCGATCTTCGTGGCCCCCGACATCCCCAACGAGGGCCCCGACGAGCCGGTGGACCCCTGCCCGCCCTTCGGCGGCGGCTTCGGTTGCCCCTGCGAGAGCGGCGCCGACTGCGCGAGCGGCTTCTGCGTGGCGTCCAGCACCTCCACCGACGTTTGCACCGTCTCCTGCATCGAGGGCTGCCCGGAGGAGGGCTGGGACTGCCGGGTGATGGTGCTCCCCGGCCAGGACACGACCCAGATCTGCATGGAGCGGGGCATCAACCTCTGCCGCCCCTGCCGCACGCACGGGGACTGCCAGATCGGCAACCTCGGCCGGCCGGGAGACCGCTGCGTGTCCTACGGCCCCGAGGAGGGAGCCTTCTGCGGCTCGTCTTGCGAGGACCACGATGACTGCACGGAGGGCTACGAGTGCGGGCTGCGCCAGGACGTGGAGAGCGGCGAGTCGATCATGCAGTGCGTGGCCAAGGCCGGCTACTGCGAGTGCTCCCACCGCGCCATCGAGGAGGGGGCGAGCACCTTCTGCGCGCGCGGACAGTGCCTCGGGTCGAGGCGCTGCACGACCAACGGGATGACCGAGTGCGACGCGGCCTACGAGGAGGTCGAGATCTGCAACGGCCAAGACGACGACTGCGACGAGCTCATAGACGAGGAGGGGGCAGAGGGCTGCGTGACCTACTACCTCGACCACGACGGCGACGGCTGGGGCGACGACAACCTCCCCGGGCAGTGCCTGTGCGCCCCCGACGAGCTGACCGGGCGCGTGGTCACGACGGCGGGCGACTGCCAGGACAACCAGCCCGACATCAAGCCGGGAGCCAAGGAGATCTGCAACGGCGTCGACGACGACTGCGACGGAAAGGCCGACCAGGGAGTCGAGATGCTCGGCGTGCCCTGCGACGGCCCGGACGACGACCTCTGCCGGAACGGGGTCTGGACCTGCACCGCCGACGGCCTCGACGTCGAGTGCATAAACGAGGACCCGGTGGGCCTCATCGAGCTCTGCAACGGCGAGGACGACAACTGCGACGGCCTCGTCGACGAGAACTTCCCCGAGAAGGGCGCCGCCTGCGACGGGCCCGACTCCGACATGTGCGCCTTCGGCACCTGGACCTGCAGCGAGGACGGCCGGCGCCTCGAGTGCGTCAACGAGCCCCCCATCGAAGGGGTCGAGCGCTGCAACGGCAAGGACGACGACTGCGACGGCGAGACCGACGAGGACTACGAGGGCCTCTTCGAGGCCTGCGACAGCATGGACTCGGACCAGTGCAAGAACGGCATCACCGAGTGCCGGCCCAACGGCCTCGGGGTCTGGTGCCCCTTCGAGACCGAGACCGACATCCGCGAGGTCTGCAACGGCCTCGACGACGACTGCGACGGGGCCATCGACGAGGACTTCACGGAGGTGGGCACCCCCTGCGACGGCGAGGACGAGGACCTCTGCAAGGAGGGCGTCTACGCGTGCAGCGGGGGCGGCGGCATCGTCTGCATGGACACCACGGCCAGCAACCCCGAGCTCTGCAACGGAGTCGACGACGACTGCGACGACCTCACCGACGAGGACTTCGACGCCCAGGGCGCCCCCTGCGACGGCCCCGACCACGACCACTGCAACCACGGCACCCTGG
>CAZQPP010000872.1:0-2486 GCA_964594295.1 uncultured Myxococcales bacterium
CACCTGGACGCTGAGTGTGCCCTGGACTCCAGGTCTGGAGGCCTACCTCCAGGACAACACCCGAATCAGGCCCGACGGCCGTGTGGAGGTGGTGCCGAATGCTGAGGTGTCCGAAAAGATCTTTGCTTCCCTCGCCGCTTCTCCACGAGACTACACCGCTGTTCAGGCGCCGGCGTTGGCCCTATACAGCCCGCTGATCTTTGAGGTCAACAGACCAGATCCAGAAGCCGCTCAAGCGGTTGCCGCGTGGGAGCAGGAGAGGATGAGTCCGTTTCGCGAGGCGAGCATCCGGCGGATCCGGGAAGAATTACGGGGCGTGACGATACGGGAAATCCCGGGCACCACTCATTTCTCAATCGGATTCCTCAACCAGGATTCGCTAGTATCGTCAATCCGAGATTTCCTTATCGGAACGCACTAAAGGAGATCGATGGCCGTGGTGTGGGGGTTGGTTTTCTCGGGTGATGCCGTGAATGCACGGGCGCCGGCATAACACGTATCAGGCCCCCGGAGTCAAGCGCGCATACGAATCCTACGGCGTCGTTTTTCGGCGCCTTGTCAGGTGATGATGAGCTCGGTCGTCGGCCTCTGACTTGATTTCCATCTGCAGGCGCAGGCCATCACTGGACTCTGCACCAAACACGTATTGAGACTCAGCCACCGTGATTCTTTCCGGACCACAGGAAAGCGGCGGTGCGGGGCTGATAGCCCCCGCGTTCTAGAAATTCATTCGTGCCCTCATGCCGTCCCAATCAACGGGTACGGGCTCGCCGGATGGGCGGCCAGTTATGTGCGGGCTCGGGTAAGGGGCAGAGCCACCGAAAGACCGAGGTTGGGAGCGAGAGAAGGTGTCCAATCAAACGGTCGCGTTGCCGGGCTATATGTCCGAGGACGCCATGAGGTGCTCGGGGCACAGATCCACGGATCGCTATGGGGCGTCTGGATACGGATCGGCCCAATAGGCTCGAGTTATACGCCGGGCTCACCCTCTCTCCTCCGGTTCATGCGTTTTGGAGGAACCGGTCCGGATCGAAGGCCTGGTTCCGCTTGAGCATGAAGTAAACGGTACGGCCGATCTTGTGGGCGAGGATACTGAGGGCCTTGCCCTTGCTGAATTTCCGCTTGAGACGGTCGTGGAGGCGCTTGCTTTCAGGGAAGTGGCTGAGGACGGTGATGGCCGCCTCACTGAACGCCCATTTGAGATGGACATTGCCGATCTTGTGGCCGGAGGTTCCGACCTTCTTACCAGCCGACGACTTTTCGCACTTGACGAGGCGGGCATAGGAAGCGAAGCGCTGCACGGACTCGAAGCGGCTGATGTCGTGGATCTCATAGAGGAGCGTCAGGGCTAGCACCTTGCCGATGCCGGGAATGGTGTTGAGGCAAAGCAGTGTGTTGGGGTCGTGGGAGCGAGCCTGGCGGAGGACGGTCTTTTCCAGGTCCCGGATCAGGGTGTCGTAGGTTCGACAGAGGGCCAGGTCGGCCTCGATGCTCTTGCGGACGATGGGATCTTCGAAGGCCTCGGGGATGGGGGTGCGCTGGCTCGGGTAGATCAAACGCCCGGCAGGCCGGGGCAGGTTGTACTGGTGGAACGTGTTCTGATTGTGAGCCATGAGTTGGCCTCGCTTCCGCACGAAATGGAGCCGGCGACGAAGCAGGTCCCGAGTGGGCCGCATGTCGGGGGGATAGACGTAGGCCAAGGGAAACAGGCCTCCCCGGAGCAGGCTGGCGGTCTTGTGGGAATCGATCTTGTCGTTCTTGGCTTTGGCGCCATGGATGGCCCGCATGTAGAGCGCGTGGCCGAGGACGAAGGCGATGTCGTGCTCGGCGCAGAGGTCGGCGAGCCAGTACCAGTTGAAGATGCACTCGGAACCGACCACCAGGTCGTCCCGGAAGGGCTCGAGGGCTTCGAGGAGGCGGGTGCGGTCGCAGGGAAGGTTTCGGTGGAGCAAGACGTTGCCTTCGGCGCCCAGAACGCACACATAAAGGGTGCGGGCGTGCAGGTCGATCCCGCAGTAATGTTCATGCTGCTCAGTGTAGAAACGCATGGTTCCCCTCCTGGTTTGGATGTGAGGTGGCACTCAACATCCTGCCTACCCACTTCCGGGTAGGTCCAGGAGGGGGCCTGTATCAGTATCAGCGGGCCTGCCGCGCACTCGCTGTCGCTCGTGGCCCTTCGGGCCATTCACCTGTGGTCACGCCGCTTGCCCAGGCAAGCGCCGCGCTCTTCGGTGATGTCGGCAGCCCGCGGGACGTTATGAGACATGACTTCTGATAGTATGACTGCGCACAGAATCCCAAGAGCGATGGAAGCGGTTCTTCCCTTGTTCATGCTCCACGCATTTGTGGGGTGTATACCAACGGTGGGGACCCCGAGTCCTCCTCCTACGGTGCTCGGCTGCTACACGGTGCATTTGGAGGGCTGGACGGATGAACACACCGATGCGCTCGGATTCATTCCACCCACGGAAGTGAAGCTCACAAGC
>CAZQPP010000873.1:0-2471 GCA_964594295.1 uncultured Myxococcales bacterium
GTCAGAGGCCGGGAGAGCCGGTCACAAGGCGAAGGACCCCAGCGTATTCGCAGCAGCGACACATACCACGGAGGCCGCTGATGAACATCGGCGCACCGTGGCCTGACCTCGAAGAGGCCGAGCCGCGGGTACGGGAAATGCAGTCGAAGCTGCACCAGTGGGCGGTGGCTGATCCTGGCCGCCGTTTCGGTGACATGTACAACCTCGTGTACGACCCGGCTTTCCTTGCCGTAGCGTGGCACCGGGTCCGGAGTAACAAGGGCGCACGGACGGCCGGAGTGGATGGAATCGCACCTCGTTCCATCGGCCCGGACGCCGGGGTGTTTCTCAGCGGTCTGCAGGAGCAGTTGAAGAGCCGCCGATATGTCCCGACGAGCGTGCGGGAGAAGGTCATCCCCAAGACGACGGGCAAGGTCCGACGGCTGGGGATTCCTACGGCCGCAGATCGCGTCGTCCAAGCGTCGTTGAAGCTGGTGATGGAACCGATCTTCGAGGCGGACTTCAAGCCGTGTTCGTACGGCTTCCGTCCGAATCGCCGGGCGCAGGATGCCATTGCCGAGATCCACTACCTCGCCAACCCCACTCGGAACTATGAGTGGGTGTTCGAGGCGGACATCACGGCGTGCTTCGATGAGATCATGCACTCTGCCCTGATGGACAGGGTGCGGCGTCGTATCGGAGACAGACGTATCCTTCGGCTGGTGAAAGCCTTCCTGAAGGCAGGCATTATGTCCGAGGAAGGCTTGTATCGGGACCCCCTCACTGGTACTCCACAAGGTGGCATACTCTCGCCACTGCTCGCCAATATCGCCCTGTCCGCACTGGACGAATACTTCGCCGCCAAGTGGGAAGCGCTCGGCCCGGAATGGACACGCGTCAAGCGCCGTCGTAGCGGCGTGCCGGTCATGCGCCTCATCCGGTATGCGGATGATTGTGTGCCACGACGGCACAAGGAAGGAGCCATCATGGTTGCCTAACTGAGTGCCTTGCTGCACGAGGGATGAGGGTAGGCCCCTCGGAGCCGGCCGGCAGGGGCAGGCTCCAAACCACCGTGAGCTGCTGGGGTAAAGAGCCCTGGTGGTGAGCGTCACGGAAAAGGTGCGACGGGATCGCATCAGGTAAGGTCCAGTGGAGACGAAGCGAATGAACCACCGGCAACGTGTCGAAAGCGTAGGGACGGTGTCAAAACCGGGACGAGTCGTTAGCCCGGGACGAGTCCACGAGAAGCCTGCAGCCTGCGTGGGCGGCACCCGGCATAGAGGTGGCGTGACCCTGGACCGGGCCCTTGTGTGGAACGTGGGAACCTGTCGCCTCGATGAGAAGGGAGAAATCCAAGGAGAGGCCCTCCAAGGATGAGAGTACCGATGCGAGGCACAGGGGCGGAGCGACCCGTAAGAGCTGAGAAGTCGGGGAGACCCGACGGAGCAAAGGGGTCGCGTCATCCAGCGAGCACTGCCGGTCAACCGCGTCAGCGGGAGGAGCCGACAAGGCAAGCAAAGCCGTTTGAGATTTCCAAGGAGGTGGTATGGGGGGCGTACCAGCGGATCAAGGCAAACAAGGGAGCGGCTGGCGTCGATTCCGAATCTATTGAGGAGTTCGAGCAGGATCTGAAGAACAACCTCTACAAGATCTGGAATCGCATGTCGTCGGGTTCGTATTTCCCTCCTCCCGTCCGAACGGTAGGGATACCGAAGAAGGACGGCGGCGAGAGACGTCTGGGCATACCTACAGTGGCGGACCGAGTGGCCCAGGCGGTGGTCAAGGCATACCTGGAGCCCCTGGTGGAGCCGCATTTCCACCCGGACTCCTATGGGTATAGGCCGGGGAAGTCCGCGATTGATGCGGTTGCGGCGACACGGCAGCGATGCTGGCGCCACGACTGGCTGATTGACTTGGACATCCGAGGCTTCTTTGACGATCTCGACCACTCGCTCACCCTGCGAGCGGTGGGGAAGTACACGCAGTGCCCGTGGATCCTCCTCTATGTGAAGCGGTGGCTGGAAGCTCCCGTGCAGCGGGAGGACGGCACACGGGTGCCGCGGGAGAAGGGGACGCCGCAAGGCGGAGTCGCCAGTCCTCTTCTGGCCAATATCTTCTTGCACTTGGGTTTCGACGAGTGGATGCGAAGGGAGCACCCTGAAGTCCCGTTCGAGCGCTATGCGGATGATATTGTGGCACACTGCAGGACGGAGCAGCAGGCGCAGCATGTCCTGGAGAGCATCGAGCGTCGCCTCAAGCAGTGTCGCTTGGAGTTGAATCCGCAGAAGACACGTATTGTCTACTGCAAGGATGACGACCGGCGAGGAGAGTATTCCCAGACGAAGTTCGATTTCCTGGGATACACTTTTCGCGCTCGCCGGTCGAAGAATCGATGGGGTAAGTACTTCATCAACTTCAGCCCGGCCGTCAGCAACGAGGCAGCGACACGCATGCGCCAGGAGATGCGACACTGGAAACTTCACCTGCGGAGT
>CAZQPP010000874.1:0-2468 GCA_964594295.1 uncultured Myxococcales bacterium
GACCTTGACGCCGCAGCGATCGCACACGATCCCCTTGTGTTTCATTCCCTTGTACTTTCCGCAGAAGCACTCCCAGTCCCGTTCGGGGCCGAAGATGCGCTCGCAGAAGAGACCGTCTTTCTCCGCACGATACGTACGGTAGTTGATCGTCTCCGGCTTCTTGACTTCGCCGTACGACCAGCTCCGGATGTCTTCCGGAGAGGCCAGCGAGATCTTGACCGAGCTATAGTCGTTAATCCTATCGTAGAGGGCTTCGGGCATGGAAGGATCACTCCTTTTCGAGAGTGCAAAGCCGGACCTGAAACCAGGGGATCACGGCAGAAGAACGCCGTCCTTTACCAATTCAATGTTCAGTCCTAGGCCACGGATTTCGTTGGTAAGCACATCGAACGAGACCGGGGTGCCGGCCTGGAGGGTATTGCGACCTTTGACCATCGTCTCAAAAATGCGCGACCGACCTTCGACATCGTCGCTCTTGACGGTCAGCAGCTCCTGAAGCAAGTAGGCCGCGCCATAGGCCTCGATGGCCCAGACCTCCATCTCGCCGAGCCGCTGCCCGCCGAACCGCGCCTTGCCGCCGAGAGGCTGCTGGGTCACCAGCGAGTATGGGCCGATGGAGCGCGCGTGGATCTTGTCGTCGACGAGGTGGTGCAGCTTCAGCATGTACATGATGCCGACGGTGACCTTCTCACCGAACTCGTCGCCGGTGCGCCCGTCCCGGAGGTTGATCTGACCCGAGTTGGGCAGCTCGGCCACCTTCAGGTACTCGTCGATCTGCTCCTCGGAGGCGCCGTCGAAGACCGGAGTGGCGAAGTGGATGCCGTTCCTGACGTCCTCGACAAGGGTCTCGAGCTGGTCGTCGTCGAGCTCGTCGACCGTCTTCTGCACGGTCTTGGAGGGGAAGATCTCCTTGAGCTTCTTCTTGATGGCCTTGGTGCCGTAGGCGCTCTCCCACGCCTCGGCTACCCGCTTTCCAAGCTCGAAGGCCGCCCACCCGAGGTGAGTCTCGAGGACCTGGCCGACGTTCATACGGCTCGGCACGCCGAGGGGGTTCAGGACGATGTCGACCTGGGTGCCGTCGGGCAGGAAGGGCATGTCCTCGGCCGGCAGGATGCGGCTGACGACGCCCTTGTTGCCGTGGCGGCCGGCCATCTTGTCTCCGACCTGGATCTTGCGCTTGATGGCCACGTAGACCTTGACCTTCTTGATGACGCCTGGCGGCAGGTCGTCACCCTTCTGGAGCCTCTCGACCCGCTCCTCGAAGAGGGTGTCGATGAGGCGCACCTTCTCGTCGAGCTGCATCAGGACGTTCCTGATGTTCTCGCGGACGAGGTCGCCGTCCTCGGTGTCGATGGCGGTCCAGTACTTGCGCGAGACCTTGTCGAGGGTCGTCTCCTCGAGCTTGGCGCCCTCCTCGATCATCACCTTGCCGGCGTCGCTGACCAGCGGCGTGCGCACCTTGCGTCCGGAGAGCATGCGCTTGATGGCCTGGTGCGCCGACTGGGTGATGATGCGGACCTCGTCGTCCTTGTCCTTGAGCAGGCGCCGGCGCTCGGCCTCTTCGAGGTCGAGGGTGCGCTCGTCCTTCTCGACGCCCTTGCGCGCGAAGACCTTCGCGTCGATCACGGTGCCGACGACACCCGGCGGCACGCGCTTCGACGTGTCCTTCACGTCGGAGGCCTTCTCACCGAAGATGGCGCGAAGGAGCTTCTCCTCCGGGCTGAGCTGGGTCTCGCCCTTGGGCGTGACCTTGCCGACGAGGATGTCGCCGGGCATTACCTCGGCGCCGATGCGGATGATGCCCGAGGCGTCGAGGTTGGCGAGCATCTCCTCGCTGACGTTGGGGATGTCGCGGGTGATCTCCTCTTTGCCGAGCTTGGTGTCCCGGGCGTCGCACTCGAACTCCTCGATGTGCACGCTGGTGAAGGTGTCGTCCTTGACCATGCGCTCGCTGAGCAGGATCGAGTCCTCGAAGTTGTACCCGCCCCAGGGCATGAAGGCGACGAGCACGTTTGCGCCGAGGGCCAGCTCGCCGCAGTTGGTCGAGGCGCCGTCGGCGATGACGTCGCCGGTGACCACGCGGTCGTCGGGCTGCACGATGGGGCGCTGGTTGAGCGCGGTGTTCTGGTTGCTGCGGCGGTAGGTGACCAGGCTGTAGATGTCGGGCAGGGCGACGATCTCGCCTTCCCGGCTCGGGTCGCGGCGCACGACGATGCGCTGGGCGTCGACGGACTCGACGGTGCCGTCGTGGAGGGCGACCATGGAGGCGCCGGAGTCTCGGGCGACGGCCCGCTCGAGCATGGTGCCGATGAGCGGCGCCGCGGGGCGGAGCAGCGGCACGGCCTGGCGCTGCATGTTCGAGCCCATGAGGGCGCGGTTGGCGTCGTCGTGCTCGAGGAAGGGGATGAGCGCCGCCGACACGCTGACGAGCTGGTTCGGCGAGACGTCCATCAGGGTGACCTCTTCGG
>CAZQPP010000875.1:0-2460 GCA_964594295.1 uncultured Myxococcales bacterium
AATCGCTAACCGCTAATCGCTGCATCCTGAAACCCGAGTTTCAGGATGCACACTAGCCTTTCAGGGCGAGAGCCGTTGGCCGTTAGCCGTTAGCCGTTAGCCAGGCACCTGAAATCACTGAATCTCGGCTAATAGCTAAACGCCAATGGCTAACCGCTGCATCCTGAAACGCCGGTTTCGGGATGCGAGCCAGGTAGTCACGGCTCGCAACGTTCCCGCCCGGGCCTCAGCGTCCACAGCGAGATCGGGAAGGTCCGCCAGTGCTTGAGCGTCGGGTCGCGGAAGGTGCGGGTGTGGCGGAAGCTGTGCGTGATCACCGGGCGCCGCGACAGACTCGAGGGGCTGAACCAGCTGTTGGGCGCCACCACGATGGTCGAGAGGCCGCCCGCGCACGCCTCGGTCCAAAACCCCTCTCGCGTGCGCATCTTGGTCTTGAAGACCTTGGCGTTGGTGTCCACCTCCTCTCCGGCGAGGCGGCGGTCCGAGAGCAGGGCGAGGAGGGGGGCGATGGTCGAGGCACCGGTGATGGTGGCGCCCTCCGGCGTTCGGGCCGCGATCTCCGCGGCCATCTCCTCGGCGGTGCTGAAGTAGCGCTTCTTGCTCCACAGGTACTGGCGGGCGGCTCCTTCGAGCTCCCCTTGCACGCGGTAGGGCTTGAAGACGAGGGAGGCGATGGGGGCGTCGAAGGTGGGGGCGGGGGCGGAGTGAAACCACACGAAGCGTTTGATCGTGCCGGCGTCGCGCCTCTCCTCGGGCCAGATGGAGTTGCCGTGGTGGCGGACGGCGAAGGAGGGCAGGAGCGCGAGGGCGAGCAGGGCGGGCAGGAGCAGGGGACGCCCGGCGCGCCACCAGCGCCGGCCGAGCTCGCTGGCGGCGATGGCGAAGAGGGCAGATGGCACGGGGAGGAGGATGACGAAGTAGAAGTCGTAGAGCTCGCGCAGGGAGGCGAAGAAGACGAGGCCTGTGGGCAGGGCGACCAGCCACATGAGGGCCGAGCCGTAGGCCTGCCCCGCCGCTGCCGCCGCGCTGCCGGCCCATCGCCTCGCGCGGAAGAAGAGCAGGGCGGCGGCGCACACGAGGCCCCCGGAGAAGGCGAGGGCGCCGTGGTAGTACAAGAAGATCTTGAAGCGCCTGCCGCCGAGCAGGGCGTCGAGGTTCTGCGGCAGGGCGGCGATGGCGGAGAAGGGGTTGGTGCCGAAGGGCACGTAGTTGGGGTCCTTGGGGATCTTCTTCGAGTGGTAGGTGAAGACCCCGTCGATGTAGCCCTGGCCGCCGACGGCGAGGCCGAGGAGGAAGACGGCGAGGAAGGTCAGGGCCGCGGCCGCGAGGAAGCGCAGGGCGGCTGCTCGGGAGCGGGCCCAGGCGACGACCAGGATGGGGAGGCCCCACCAGGCGGCGATCATGCCGGTGCCCATGGCCACGGCCAGGACCACACCGGAGAGCAGGGGGCGGCCGGCGGTGACGGCCCAGAGCGCGCCCATGGCCAGGGCCGTCGTGAGGTTGATGCCCGTGAAGTCGGTGCTGGCCTTCAAGACCTCCGAGGCCGAGAGGAAGAGCAGCATCGCGAGGAGGCCGGCCGCCGCGCCTCCCTGCCGGCGGACGGCTCGCCAGAGCATCAGCCCCGCCGCCGTCGCGTAGAGCGGGGGCAGCAGCTTTGCCGCGGCGAGGGAGAAGCCGAAGATCGAGAAGACCAGGCCGGGGATGGCGAGGCGGAGGGGGGGGTGGGCGAAGAAGTAGTCCCGATAGGGGAGCACCCCGCGGCTCAGGGCCTCGGCGGCGTAGACGTAGATGTTTTCGTCGGTGGTGGACCAGTGCACTCCCTGCCACTTGAGCAGCCAGAAGACGGCCACGATCAGCGCCGCGGCGAGGGCCTCGACGCGCAGGGACAGAGTGCTCGGCCGGAAGGTCGCGGCGGCGTGCCACGCGCCGAGAGTCACCGCGGAGAGCGCGAGCAGCCGCGTCGCGGTGTGGGCCCAGGGAACCCATGTGCCCGCGGGGACCGCCCAGCCCCCGTCGCCGAGGGCTCCGGTCAGCACCGCCCACGCGAGCGCGGCGGCGAGCACGGCGATGCGCACGCGCGGTCCAGGCTCGGTGCGCCGGGCGGAGACCACGGCCAGGAGGATCGCGAAGGCGAGGTGCCCGCCGGCGAGCACGCCGTCGCTCACACTCGCGCCGGCCCCGACCGTGTCGCCGAAGGCACCGAGCAGGCCGGGGCGGAGCTCCGCCACCACCGGCACGGGGCCCAAGAAGAGCACCGCGGCGCCGAGCACGGCCAGCCAGGCGAGCCTCCGCAGCGCGGCGCCGGCCATGCACACGCCGGCGCCGGCGGCGAGGAGGAGGTCCGGGCCGAGGCCGAAGGGGTGCGGCACGGCCCGGTGCCAGGCGCTCGTGCCGGTCCGCAGCTCCAGCGCGCAGAGCCCGAGGCCGCCGTGGAGGACTGCATTATGGTTGCAGGAAAGG
>CAZQPP010000876.1:0-2444 GCA_964594295.1 uncultured Myxococcales bacterium
GCCAGACCGTCCGCTACGTGCGCACCGCCCAGCTCTACACCTACGACCTCTGCGGCGTGCGCGAGCTGGCCGGCGAGCTCAGCTTCAACGAGTGGACCTGGTCCCCGAGCATCGAGATCGGCGACGACTGCCAGGGCGAGAACCTGCCCGAGAGCACGCTCCCCCGCGCGGAGTGTTTCACGGCCTGTCGCTAGCGCCGGCTACCCAACGACACAGCTGACCTCTAGCTGACAGCTGACCTCTAGCTGACCGCTGACAGCTGACCGCTCCCTCTACAGCTTCCCGAGCATGTAGTTGACGAAGACCGGGAGCACCTTCTCCATGAAGGCCTCCTTGCTCATCGGCCGGTAGTCGGGGTCGTGGGCGACGAAGGGGTTGGCCCCGATCCCGTTGCCCTCCTGGTAGTTCAGCTCGCAGTCCCCCGCGCCCTGCTTGCAGTCGGCGACCGAGGGCAGGGACTGGTTCGGCTGCAGGTCGTTGTACTGGCGGATGAAGCCCGGAGTGCTCGAGAGCGTGAGCTGGTAGGCCTGCCGCCCCGAGTGGCGGCTCGGCAGGGCGTGGTCGTAGGCGAACTGGATGCGCAGGTAGTGGACCACGATGCGGGGCAGGAACTGGCGCGGCTCGCGGTCTCGCCAGAAGCCGTCGTCCTCGCAGGAGGGCGCGCCGGCCTTCATGGCATCGCTGGACGCGTGGCAGACGAAGGCGGCGGGCACGCCGGCCCTCGAGTCGACCTCCGGCGCCGTGCACTCGAGGGGCATCTTGCGGCGCCCGCACTCTCCGCCGACCCCGGCCTCCGGAGCGCAGTCACAAGCACCCACGACCTCGGCGGCGTCGCACGCGCCCGCGCACAGGCCGCAGCGGTTGTCGGTGGCGCCTTCCCCGTGGGCGCGGCCGTCGCTCACCTCCGCGCCGAGCGCGGCGGTGGTGATGTCGCAGCGCGAGACCGGCCCCTCCACGTCGATCAGGAACGCGGCGAGGTGTGCGGCCTGCCCTTGTGAGGCGTGCAGCAGGGCAGACGCGGGCGCGAGGCCCCAGCCGAACGAGATCACCCCGACCCTGTTCTCGTCGACGACGCTGTCCCGCCGGGCCTGGCCGAGCACCTCTGCGAGCAGGCCGCGGTGCTCGACTCCGTTGTAGTCCTCATCTCCGCCGGACTTGTTCGAGCCCGTACCGCGGCCTGGCGGGTTGTAGACGTAGACGACGGCCGGAATGCCCGCGGCGATGATCTCGGCCCCCTCTGCGAAGAAGCTCTCGCCGGACTCCAACCCGGGCGGCACCAGGACCAGCCCCGGGCAGGGCCTCGCCCCCTGGCAGCTCGTCGGTCGGTACGCGGCGAGGTAGTACTTCCGGTTGTTGTACAGGGGCCGGCGGATCTCACGGATCACCTGCGGCGCCGCCGGCGGGACGTCCACCGGCGCGTCGACCGCGACGCCAGAGTCGGCCCCCGGCGTGACGGCCGGAGATCCGTCGCTCGGCGCCGCGTCTCCGCCACCGCTGGAGCACGCGACGGCCAGGAGAGAGGCAACGATCCAGGGGGAGGTTCGCGTGAGCAGGCGCATGGTTTTGATCCCGTCGATAAGCGAGCCCCTCGTACCACGCCAGCTTCCCCCATTCCAGAGAGCGCCGGCCGCCATGCACCCGAACACCGACTCCGAAGCGCTGAAGCTCGCCTCCCTGCACGCGGGCCTCGGCATCCCAGCCTGGGAGCTCCGCCGCCGCGCGAGGTCTCCGGATCTCGGTGAGCCGGCCCGACCTGCCGCCTCCATCGAGCGCGCGCTGAAGCGCTTCTCCATCCGCCTTCTGCACCGCGGCTCTCCCGAGTGGCTGCCCGGCTTCGATGATCTCCGGGATCCTCCCCTCCTCCTCTACGCGCGCGGTCGCCCGCTCCCCAGCGGAGGTCTCCTGGCGGTGGTCGGAAGCCGCACCGAGCAGCCCTACGCGAGGAACGTCGCGCGTGACGTCGCGGCCCGCTGGGCCGCCCTCCGGCCCGCCGGCGGCGTCGTGTCCGGTGGAGGCCTGGGTGTGGACCACGCCGCGCTCGCAGCCGCCATCGGCCTCGGCCTGCACCCGGTAGTCGTGCTCGCCGGCGGCGTGGACAGGCCCACCCCGCGCACCCTCGCGCGCCTCTTCGAGCAGGTCCTCGAGGCCGGCACCCTGCTCTCCGAGGCTCCCCCGGGCATGCGCCCCTGCCGAGCGGCCTTCCCCGACCGCAATCGCCTCATCGCCGCCGCCGCCGTCGCCACCGTCGTCGTCCGGGGCGCCCGGCGAAGCGGCAGCCTGAGCACCCTGGCCGCCTCGGCGCGCCTCGAGCGCCCGACCTTGGCCGTCGTAGGCCCCATCGACGCCCCTTTGTCGGCCGGCCTCCACGACGCGATCCGGGCCGGCAAGGCGAGCCCTCTCCTCCACCTCGCCGCCCTCGGCCAAGACGTCCGGCAGCTTGCGCA
>CAZQPP010000877.1:0-2433 GCA_964594295.1 uncultured Myxococcales bacterium
ACGTCAGCGGGCGTCAGCATGGCGATGCCGGCATGATGATGTTCGTTGTTGTACCGTAAGTGCTCTGCCTGGCCCGTCGTGACACCGTGAGGGGAGCTGTGCGAGGGTGATCGCGACGCCGTGCGGGCTCTACTGCGGCGCCGAGGAATCCCAGGGCAGGAGGATGTCGCTGCCGTCGGAGCGTCGGGACCGCAGTGCGGCGGCTCGCAAGTAGCTGCGGACATCGATGCGGTGCAGCTTCGCCGTCTCGATGACGGTGTACAGGATGGCCGCGGCCTCGCGTCCACGGCGGGACTTGCTGCCGAAGTGGTTTCGCCTGCCCACTACCGGGCCGCGGATGGCCCGCTCCGTCGGGTTGTTGTCAATCCAGATCTCGGGGTTGTCGGCGAAGGCCTTCAGCTGAGCCCAGTGTTTCGCCAGGTGCTTCGCAGCAGCGCCGAGGGCGGTGGTGGATGGCGCCGTACGACTCCACACCCAGGCGTGAATTCGCTTGAGGATGTCCTTGGACTTCGTCTGCCGCAGCCGGGCCAGGTCCTCGATGTTCTCTGCCTCATCCTCGACGTCGTACAGCTCGCGGATCAGATCAAGCACGGTGCGAGCTTCCGGGAAGTCAGCCTCGCAATCTGCGAACTTGCGCCGGATGTGCGCCCAACAGCCGACCATCGTGAAGCCTGGTCCGTCGCGCGCAGCGGAGTCGTGGCTGCTGAATCGGTCGGCTACGATGGTGCCACGGTAGTCGCCCAGCAGATCCAGCATCGTCGCCGCCGACTTGTCGTCGCAGATGCTGTGGTGCACGGCGCCCGGAGCCGTCAGCGCCCACATCTGCCACTTCCGCCCCTTCTTCTTCAGGTCGGGCCAGCCCGTCTGGTCAACGCCAATCACTGAGTGGCTCAGAATCCACGCCTTGACGGCTTCAGACACTGGCTTGAGCAGCATCGCCATCGCCCAGAGCTGACCCCACAACGTCTGGCTCTCTACCTTCAGGCCGTGACGCTTCATGATGCGGCACTGGCGCTCCAGCGGAAGGTGGTGCTCGTACTTGTCGTGCGCCACCTTCACTCCGAAGTCCAGCGAGTACCGCCCTCCTTCCATCGCACGCTCAGGACCGGGAGCGGTCTCCACGCAGCCTCCGCAGCGGCAGCGGTATTTCTTCCGCTCTACCTGCACGACACGGTAGTTCACCTCGACGACGTCGATCATCTCCGACGTCTCGGCCTGCCCGTCCATCTCCTCGAGGGGCTGGCCACATGCCGGGCACGTCCTGTCCGGCTCGTCGAGCTCGTAGACCTCTTTGACGAGGTCGAGTTCGGGCTGCGGCGTCGGGCCATGGTCCTTGCGGGGCTTCCTGTCGTGCCTCTTGCCGCCACCTGCGCTCGGGCCGCCCTTCGCCGGATCTTCGTGCCGCAGGTCCTTGTTCGTGGCCTCCGCTACCAAGTCCAACGTCGCCTGTGCGCTGCCGTCGGTGCCCCGCAGGGCGTCCAGCTTGTCACTCAGCGCTTTGACGGCCCGGAGAGCGTGCTTCAGCTCGATCTGCTGGACGTGCGCCCGGCGCCGCACCAACTCGATGTCCGACTCGCTGAAGTAGTCCACGACCATGCCCGGACTACATCACATGTGGATACGCGGCGCAACCGAGGCAAGGCGAGTATCGTGCTACGGTCCGAACCGCTCGATCGGCGGTGGCGAGAGCTGCTCTCGCCCCACGAGCTGGCAACCTTCCACGAAGAGCGCCAGCTCACTCGAAGTCAGGCGAAGAGGCCCCTGTGCGCCATCGCGCCAAAGGCACGCGAACCTGCCTCGCTCCAGCCGCTTCTGAAAGATGCACAAGCCGGTGCCGTCCCAGAGGAGAATCTTGCAGGCCGTGCGACGGCGGTTCACGAACAGGAAGACATCGCCCGACAGTGGGTCGGCTCCCAGCGTATTCTCCACAAGCCCATACAGCCCGTTGTAGCCCTTCCTCAGATCCGTCGGCCGCGGACACGCCCACACTCCGCGCCCTCGCAGCCACGGCACGATCACAGCAGCGCCTGCACGAGCGTGACGAGCTGCTCCATGGTGAGCCTCTCTACCCGGGTTCCGCCCGGAAGGACCAGCACTGCTTCACGCGCCACCTCCTCCACGACTTCCACCGCCACCAGGCCGCCTGCGGCCTCCGCCTCTCGCCAGCGGCACAACGTGTCCGGGTGGATGCCAAGCTCACGCGCGGCTCTCGTCCATGACATGCCCTGCACGCGCAAGCTCTCGGCCACGTACACGGCGCGCTGCCGCAGCTCATCGGGGTAGCGCTCCGCACGGTACCGGCGGCCGCATGCGGCAAGCTCAGACCGCAGCTGAGATGCTGCTTCGCTCATGACGCTCTCCTGCTTCTCGTCTCCCCAGACGGAAGCACGCCCATGCCGCTCAGGTCACGACGGGCCAGGGAGAGGACTTACG
>CAZQPP010000878.1:0-2426 GCA_964594295.1 uncultured Myxococcales bacterium
ATTTCGGGTGAACAGGTCACGACGCACAAGTACAGGTCGTGCCTGAGCTAATGGCCAATCGCTTGTTTTGGGACTAGCGCGGGGCGCTCCCCGAGGGAAACGCCTCCTCAGTAGCGGTAGTGGTCGGGCTTGTAGGGCCCCTCCACCGGCACGCCGATGTACTCCGCCTGCTGCGGCGAGAGCTCGGTCAGGCGGACGCCGATTTGCTCGAGGTGCAGGCGGGCGACCTTCTCGTCAAGGTGCTTCGGCAGCGTGTAGACGTGCTTCTCGTAGGCGCCGCGGTTCTGGGCGAGCTCCACCTGGGCGAGCACCTGGTTCGTGAAGCTGTTCGACATCACGAAGCTCGGGTGGCCGGTGGCGCAGCCGAGGTTCAAGAGGCGCCCCTCGGCGAGGATGAGGACCGAGTGGGCGGGCTTGTCGCCCTCGGCCGGGAAGGTCCACATGTCGTACTGCGGCTTGATGTTGGTGTGCTCGACGCCCTCGACGGCCTTCAGGCCGGCCATGTCAATCTCGTTGTCGAAGTGGCCGATGTTGCCGACGATGGCCTTGTCCTTCATGCCGCGCATGTGCTCGGCGGTGATGACGTTGTAGTTGCCGGTGGCGGTGATGAAGATGTCGCCGTAGGGGAGAGCGTCCTCGAGGGTGAGGACCTGGTAGCCCTCCATGGCCGCCTGGAGCGCGCAGATGGGGTCTATCTCGGTGACGATGACGCGCGCGCCCTGGCCTCTGAGGGACTGGGCGCAGCCCTTGCCGACGTCGCCGTAGCCGCAGACCACCGCGACCTTGCCCGAGAGCATGACGTCGCTGGCGCGCATGATGCCGTCGACGAGGGAGTGGCGGCAGCCGTAGAGGTTGTCGAACTTGCTCTTGGTGACCGAGTCGTTGACGTTGATGGCCGGGAAGAGGAGCGTGCCGTCGCTCTCCATCTCGTAGAGGCGGTGCACGCCGGTGGTGGTCTCCTCGGTCACGCCGGAGCACTCGGCGGCTACCTTGGTCCAGCGCTCGGGGTTGTCGCCGAAGGCCTTCGTCAAGACCTTGAGCAGCGACTCGAAGTCCTCGCTGTCGGCCGTCGCCGGGTCGGGCACCGCGCCAGCCTTCTCGTACTCCACGCCCTTGTGGAGCATCAGCGTGGCGTCGCCGCCGTCGTCGACTATCTGGGTCGGGCCGCGGCCGCCGCCGAAGTCGAGGGCGCGCTCGGTGCAGGCCCAGTACTCGTCCAAGGTCTCGCCCTTCCACGCGAAGACGGGCACGCCTTGAAGATCGTCGGGGCTGCCGTCGGGGCCGACGACCACCGCCGCGGCGGCGTGGTCCTGGGTCGAGAAGATGTTGCAGGAGCACCAGCGCACCACGGCGCCGAGGGCCTGCAGCGTCTCGATTAGCACCGCCGTCTGAACCGTCATGTGCAGAGAGCCCATGATGCGCTGACCCGCGAGGGGCTTGGCGCCCTCGTGCTCGGCGCGGATCGACATCAGGCCGGGCATCTCCTGCTCGGCAAGCGTGATCTCTTTGCGCCCCCACTCGGCGAGCGAGAGGTCCTTGACCTCGTACTCCAAGCCGGCGGCAGAGCTCTCGAAAAGGTTGCGAACGCGGGCGGCAGCTTCGGCCATTGCGATCTCCTGTGAGTCGGCGGACTGCGTCGTTTACTTCGTTGGGCGCGCTACTGCAATGATCTGCGCCGAGCCCGACTTGAGGAAGCGACGAGCAACGTGCGCTACTCCCTCGAGCGGGCCGTCACCTCAAAAAGCCTCGTTGAAAGCGAAGAAAACGCCCCACTCGTCGTGGCCGAAGCCCACGTCGAAGCGGAGGCGGACCGAGTAGTCCGGCGGCAGGACGAAACGCAGGCCGCCACCGCCGACCACGGCGATCTCGCGGTCGCCGTCGTCCGCGTCGTCGAGCCAGACGCGGCCGGCCTCGGCGAAGCCCACGCCGGAGACGAAAGCCCAGATGGGGAAGCGCAGCTCGGCGCCGGCGAGGGCGTGGTGGTGTCCGCGGAAGCGGTTCTCGAGGTAGCCGCGCAGCAGGTCGATGCCGCCGAGGAAGGGGTTGGTCGCGTAGGCGGGATCGCCGAGGGAGAAGGAGCCCTGCGCGCGCACGGCGAAGATCCAGTCCGGCGCGTAGACCGGCCAGAAGTGAGACAGCTCGGCTCCCAGGCGCAGCCGGCGGCGGACCTCCCCCGCCTGCACCGCCCAGCCCTCGGCCGACAGCGCGCGGCGACCTCCGCGGCGCGTCGAGAAGATGCTGTCGCGGTCGTCCAAGGCCAAGGTCAGCTTCGCGCCCAAGTAGTGGCCTTCGAGCGGGCCCTCCGCTCCTGCCGAGCGCGCGTCTATCTCCTGCGCGTGCTCTTCGCGCGCGTAGCGGTAGAGGCCGTCGAGCGCCACGCTCAGCCAGTCGGCCGGGTGCGTCGTGACCCCCGCCGAGGTCTCCAC
>CAZQPP010000879.1:0-2415 GCA_964594295.1 uncultured Myxococcales bacterium
CCGCATAACCGCATAACCGCATAACCGCATAACCGCATAACCGCATATGCGGGTATCCGGTTATGCGGTTGGTTGGCTGCTTGCTGACAGGCGACGAGCGTCAGCTACAGGCTCACGAACACCGCGGGCAGCCCGTTCTCCTCGCGGGTGGCGGCGCGCACGGTCTCCAACGCCGCCTTGAGCTCGTCTGCTGCCTCCTTCTCCGCGTCGGACGCGGCGTCGAGCGCCTCTGTCGACTCGAAGGTCTCGCAGAGGGCGTAGACCTTCGGCACCTCGGTGGAGGCGAGGGCGAGCACCTGCACGCGGCCCGGCACGCCTCCGCCGAGCGTCGACAGGGCCTCCTCGAGGGCGCCCGCGCCGTCGCCATCGGCCCAGAGCGGGGTCCAGCGCAGCACCTTGCCTTCGAAGGGCACCGGGAGCTCGGCGCCGAGTGGGCGGCCGCGGAAGGAGACGAATCGAGCGCCCGGCTCGAAGCAGGTCGCGCGCTCGGGCTGGTAGGAGCTCGAGAAGTGGTAGCCCCTCATCGCCGCGTCCTGGCCCTCGACCTCGGGGTCGGGCAGGACGAAGACCTCCGCGAAACGCCGCGCGCCTTCGGGGTCTCTGAAGGCCCGAAACGCGAAGCCGGGGACGGGCGGGGTCGTCTGGAGAGCGCTGGCGGCTATCTGGAAGAAGCTCTGCAGCTCGCGCTCGCTGACCTCGTAGGCGTGGAAGAAGAGGCGGTTGGGCATTTGTCCTTCCTATCTGGGGACGGTTCCTCAGGAGTTCTTGGCGCTTCCTGCCGGCGTAGCGAGCAGCTCCCCGAACCGGACCCGAGAGCCTATCTCCGTTCCGGGGGCCGCCTCGAAGCTGCCTTCGTGGAGCACGACGACGGTCGAGCCCATGTGAAAGGTGCCGAGGTGCGCGCCGGCTTCGAGCTCCACCGGCGGCTCGACGTGCCACGGACCGGCGGTTCGCGTGTGCCCCTGGTTCGTGACCAGGGGTGCGAAGGAGAGCGAGATTCGCCCTACGAAGGTGGCGCCGATGAGGACGACGGCTGCGCGCCCGGTGGCCGTCTCGAGGTGCACGACCACGCGCTCGTTGCGGCAGTAGAGCCGGTCGACCCCGCTGCGGCCGCGGTCGTTCACCGGGAAGAGGCGGCCTGGGACGTGGCGGTAGGCGACGGCGCGCCCCGCAAGCGGCGTGTGCACGCGGTGGTAGTCCCCCGGCGCCAGGTAGACCGTGTAAGCGAAGCCGCCGTGGAAGGGGTGGGCGGCCTCCTGGTCGTCCAAGAGATCGGCGACGGCGTAGGGGCGTCCCTTGGCCTGGATCAGGGTGCCGGAGTCGACGGGGCCCATCTGGGACAGGCGGCCGTCGGCGCAGCTCAGGAGGTCGCCCTCCGCACCCTGCACCGGGCGCGCTCCCCTGGTCAGGGCGCGGGTGAAGAAGTCGTCGAGCGTGTCGTACTCAGCGGCGCCTCGCTCGGCCTCCTCGAGGCGGGCGCCGTAGCCCCTCGCCCAGGCGCGGATTATGCCTTCGAGCACGGGCCGGGGCAGCGGCAGGTCCGCGATGCGCGCGTAGACGCGGCTCAGGGCGGGTGGAGCGATGCCCTCGAGGAGCAGGCGCTGGGCCGCGCCGCGGATGCGGGGCAGACCGGGCATCACCTAGCCCTCTTCGTTCGGAGCAGGGGCGATGGCCGTCAACCTGCGCAGCTCATCGTAGCGCTTCCACACCGCCGGGAGCTCGGCGCGGTCGAGGCCGTCGAGGCTGAAGCCCTCGACGCAGAAGCTGGCCATGAGGGTGCCGACCACGCTGGCCCGCCTGAGGTTCGCGAAGCCGGCGTCGTCCGTGCTGGCGAGGAAGCCCATGAATCCGCCGGCGTAGGTGTCGCCGGCCCCCGTCGGGTCGTGCACGTCTTCGAGGGGGTAGGCCGGAGCGAAGAAGACGTCGTCTCCCGCGAAGGTGAGGGCGCCGTGCTCGCCGCGCTTGATGACCACGACCTTGGGGCCCATGGCCTGCAGGGCGCGGGACGCCCGGAGGACCGAGCGCTCTCCCGTGAGCTGCTCCGCCTCCTCGTCGTTGACGAACAGGGCGTCGACCTTGGCGAGCACACGGTGGAGGTCGTCGAGGGCCGTGTCTATCCAGAGGTTCATCGTGTCGAGGCCGACGAAGCGCGGGCGCTCGAGCTGATCGAGGACCTGGAGCTGGAGGTGCGGCGCGATGTTGGCGAGGAAGAGGTAGGGGGCCCGCCTCAGCGCCTCGGGCACCACCGGGTCGAAGTCCGAGAAGACGCCGAGCTCGGTCGTGAGCGTGTCCCGGGAGATGAAGTCCTCGTGGTAGCGACCGTGCCAGAAGAAGGTCTTGCCCGGGACCCGCGCGATGCCACGCAGATCTACGCCGGCGCCTTCGAGGCGCGCGAGGTGCTCGTCTTTGTAGTCG
>CAZQPP010000880.1:0-2408 GCA_964594295.1 uncultured Myxococcales bacterium
GCTTCCAGGATCCCTGCGCCTCTATTCGTCGGCTTCAGCGCCTTGTTCGCCGGCCGGGTTTTGCGTGTGAAGTTACGTGGTTCCGCGCGCCCCGTTGACGTCGCGATACCTTCCGCTGCTCGTATTGTCGTTGGTCCTCTGGGAGCATGAGGTTTGTGCTGAGCAGCGATTTTCGCGGCAGCGTTTCGGCCCGATGCGCCGTTGACGCCTGACTGACGGAAGCGCTGGAGCGCCTGCACTGACAGGGGCTATGCGTGGACGATGGGTGGTCGGGTGTAGCGCGTGGCGTTAGCGGCTATGACGGTAACGGGCAGCGCCATTGCGAACATGCGCTGAAGGGACGGAGTGGGCCGAGGGCTCGGACGGAATGGCGCTGATGCCCGATACTACTGCATTTGCGCAGCATTCACAGGATCGGTCGCGCCGGGATCCGGGGGATGACAGCTTCCCAGAAACGGCGTTTAAGGTGCAGCGACTTGACATCGTAACCGGCACAGAGTAGCTAACACAGCATGCACGACGCCACCTTCTTCACTCGCCCCGTCCACGATTGGCAGCGGCGCTACGAAGCCCTGCGCGCCTCGCTAGTCGAGCGCCTCCCGGACCACGTCGTGGCTGACAAGTTCGGCTACGCGCGTGCCTACATCCGCGTACTGCGTCACAGCTTCCGCCACGGCAAGATCGACTTCTCCGAGCCCGTGCCAGAAGGCAAGGTCGCCCGGCGGCGGGTCAGCGCCGAGACTCGATCCAAGATCTGCGACTGGCGCCGGAAGCGACTGTCGGCCGGCGAGATCACGCAGCTGCTCTCTGAAGAGGGCCTCGAGATCTCGGTGCGTACCGTCGAGCGGGTTCTCGCTGAGGAGGGCTTCTCGAAGCTACCTCGTCGGTCCCAAATCAAGCTCGGCTTGACCGTGTACGGCGCCGAGATCCCCGAACGCTCCGAGGCCGTGGTTCTCGGCGACCTGGATGGTGGGCGGTTCGATTGTGCGGGGGCCGGCGTCTTCCTCTTCGCTCCCTTCCTTGCACAGTTCGGGATCGACAAGGTGGTCCGTGCTGCCGGCCTGCCAGGCACCAAGGTGATCCCAGCGACCAACTACCTGCTGTCGTTCCTCGCTCTCAAGCTGCTCGGCACGCAGCGCTACGCCCACGTCGGTGAACACGGCTTCGACCCCGGACTCGGTCTGTTCGCGGGGCTCAACGTGCTCCCCAAGTGCACCGCCATGTCGACCTACTCGTACTCGCTCGACGACGTACATGTGCACCGGCTCCAGCAGGCGTTCGTCCAGCAGGGCATCAAGCTTGGCCTGTACGATGGGAAGTTCATCAACCTGGACTTCCACACGGCGCCGCACTACGGGGACGAGTCCATCCTGGAGAAGCACTGGGCCGGTGCTCGGAACAAGAGGATGAAGGGGGCTCTGACGCTGCTGGCCCAGGATGCGGAGTCCAAGCTGATCCTTTACACGGCCTCGGACATCCTGAAGGACGAGGTCAACGATCAGGTGCTGTCGTTCCTCTCGTTCTGGAAGGGGATGGAACGAGGCGTCAAGCCCACCTTCGTGTTCGACTCGAAGCTGACCACCATCCAGAGGCTCTCGGAGCTCAACGATCCCGGTGGGGTGAAGTTCATCACCTTGCGCCGGCGGGGAAAGCGCCTGCTCGAGAAGATCGAGCAGTTCAAAGAGTGGCAGCGCATCCACATCCCTCACCCTAAACGCAAGTACCCCAACCCCGAGGTCCACGAGTCGTCCGTCACCCTACGAGACTACAAGGGCAAGCTCCGTCAGGTTGTCGTTCGTGGCAACGGCCATGAGAAGCCCGCGATCGTCATCACCAACGACTTCGAGCTCCCCCTCGAACTCCTGGTAGGCAACTACGCTCGCAGGTGGCGGGTGGAAAACGTCATCGCCGAGGCGGTGAACTTCTTCCACCTCAACAGCCTCTCATCCCCCATCCTGGTCAAGATCCACTTCGACGTGGCGCTGACGATGATCGCCGACACGCTCTACACGATGCTGGCGAAGAAGCTCCGTGGCTTCGAGCATTGCGACGCCGCCAAGCTCTACCGCCACTTCGTGCGCGGCCGCGGTATCGTCGAGGTAGCCAACGGCAAGGTGACGGTCACCTACCCGAGGCACGCTCACAACCCCATCCTTCGAGGCGTGCCGTGGGACCTCCTCCCTCGGCAACTCCCCGGGCTCGGCGGGGCTCCGATCGAGCTGGTCTTCAAGTAGAGCGATCCTCGATCGGGGACGCTGTCTGTTAGTTGTGCGTGACGGTCAGAGCTTGCGCGAAAATCGCTGCTCAGCCGCAAATTGAGGGCATGATCTGACGAAGCCGGCAGCCAAGTTGGAGTGGGAGATCTTGCGACCTTCGCTTCCAGGATCCGTGCCCTCAATTTGTCGGCT
>CAZQPP010000881.1:0-2401 GCA_964594295.1 uncultured Myxococcales bacterium
TACGTGATGGCGGAGAAATGCGACGGCTGCAAGGCCCTCGACAAGACCGCCTGCCAGTACATCTGCCCCAACGACCTGATGGTCTTGGATAAGGACGCCATGAAGGCGTACAACCAGGAGCCCGATCAGTGCTGGGAGTGCTACTGCTGCGTCAAGATGTGCCCCGTGGGCGCCGTTGACGTGCGTGGATACGCGGACTTCGTGCCGATGGGTGCTTCGGTCGTGCCGATGCGCTCGACGGACAGCATCATGTGGACCGTCAAGTTCCGCAGCGGCCAGGTCAAGCGCTTCAAGTTCCCGATCCGGTCCACCCCCGAGGGGTCGGCCGTGCCGAGCGGCGGCTGGGATGTCGAGCCGGGCCTCGAGGGTCCTGTTCTGTACACCGAGCCGGCTTCCGCGGGACTCGACAAAGTGTGGACGAAGTAACTTAGGAGGTACAAAAAGTGGCGCACTTCGAAACAGTCGAGGTCGAGACTGACCTCCTCATCTGCGGCGGCGGAATGGCCGCCTGCGGGGCTGCCGTCGAGGCGGCCTACTGGGCCAAGAAGCACGACAAGAAGGTCGTCCTCGTAGACAAGGCCGCCATGGACCGCTCCGGTGCCGTGGCGATGGGCCTGTCGGCCATCAACCAGTACGTCGGCCTGAAGGACGGCGAGAACACCATCAAGGACTACGTGGACTACGTCCGCAACGACCTGATGGGCGTTACTCGTGAGGACCTCGTCGCGAACATCGCACGTCACGTCGACTCGACGGTGCACCTGTTCGAGAAGTGGGGACTCCCGATCTGGAAGGACAAGGACGGTGGTTACGTTCATGAGGGCCGCTGGCAGCTCATGATCAACGGCGAGTCCTACAAGGTGATCGTGGCCGAGGCGGCGAAGAACGCCCTCGGGACCGAGAACATCTACGAGCGCGTGTTCATCACCGAGCCGCTGATGGACGGCGACCGGTGCGTGGGCGCCGTGGGCTTCTCCGTTCGCGAGAACAAGTTCTACGTCTTCAAGGCGAAGGCCACCCTGGCCGCCATGGGCGGTGCGGTTGGCGTGTTCAAGCCGCGCTCCTCGGGAGAGGGTGCGGGTCGTGCGTGGTACCCGCCGTTCAACTCCGGCGCCTCCGCGTACTTCACGCTGAAGGCCGGTGCCGAGATGACCTGCCAGGAAGTGCGGTTCATCCCGGTGCGCTTCAAGGACGCCTACGGCCCGGTCGGGGCGTGGTTCCTGCTGTTCAAGTCCGCGGCGAAGAACGCCGATGGCGAGATCTACATGCAGACCCGCCGTCCCGAGTTGGACAACTGGGCTCCCTACGGCCACGTGAAGCCGGTTCCGGCGAACCTGCGCAACTACCTCATGATGCTCGACGTCATGGAGGGCAAGGGCCCGATCTACATGGAGACGGCCGAGGCCATCCAGAAGATCGCGACGAGCGAAGCCGACCCGAAGGCCGCCAAGAGGAAGCTCAAGGAGCTCGAGGCGGAGGCCTGGGAGGACTTCCTGGACATGACGATCTCGCAGGCGATCCTGTGGGCAGCCACGGACATCCAGCCCGAGCTGGAGCACTCCGAGATCGCGGCCGCCGAGCCTTACTTCATCGGCTCGCACTCCGGCGCCTCCGGCGCGTGGGTGAGCGGTCCCGAGGACCTGGCTCCGCCAGAGTACTTCTGGGGCTACGAGCAGATGACGACGGCGAAGGGCCTGTTCGCCGCTGGCGACGCGTCCGGCGCCTCGTCGCATAAGTTCTCCTCCGGCTCGCACGCCGAGGGTCGCATCGCGGCGAAGGCTGCCGTGCGCTTCCTCGTCAACGAGGACCTCCCCGCCGCCAACTACGACGCCGGGAAGATCAACGCCCTCAAGGACGCGGCCTTCAAGCCGCTCGTGGTCTACGAGGAGAACGTCGGGAAGACGACGCAGGCTGACGTGAACCCGAACTACATCCTGCCGAACATGTACCGCCAGCGGCTGCAGAAGCTGATGGACGAGTACGCGGGTGGGGTGAGCGCGCAGTTCACGACCTCCAAGTCGAACCTCGACACGGCCGTCAAGCTCCTCAACTGGCTCAACGAGGACGCTGAGAACCTCGCAGCCGCGAACCTCCACGACCTGATGAGGGCGTGGGAGAACAAGCACCGCACGTACCAGGCCGAGGCTCACGTGCGCGCGATGCTGTTCCGCGAGGAGACCCGCTGGCCGGGTTACTACTTCCGGTCCGACACGCCCAAGATGGACGACGAGAACTGGAAGGTCTTCGTCAACATGACCTACAACGCCGACACCGGTGAGTGGGCCATGAAGAAGGTCCCGATCCACACCATCGTGTAGCTCAAAAGCACCCGCGGCGCCTCGCGCGTCGCGGGAGTGAACCTCCGGCCCCGGGCGCCTCTTCGGCGCCCGGGGCTTTCTGC
>CAZQPP010000882.1:0-2399 GCA_964594295.1 uncultured Myxococcales bacterium
GAGGAGGAGCTGAAGCAGATCGAGGAAGGCTGCACCATGATCGCGGCGATCATGAGGGACGGCGGCCTCGAGCACCTCGACAAGTGCAAGGACGAGCCCTGCTTCATGAAGATGCAGTGCTTCCAGGCCACGACCTGCGGGTTCATGTCGGACGGCGACGGCGGCGGCGAGGGCCAGCAGTGCGCCTACACCACCCCGGCCGGCACCGCCGACACCTTCTGCGAGAAGGCCTGCGACGCCGTGGAGGCCTGCCCCGGCGATCCCCGGCCCGGTGAAGAGGGGGCCACACCCGAGGAGGCGCGCGGGAAGTGCATCCGCGACTGCCAGGGAGCCGCCTTCCTGTTCTCACAGGAGGCCTTCGAGAAGACGATGCAGTGCATCGACGAGACCAAGTGCGAGGACGTCGTCGCGCTCGGCGGCGGGCCCAAGCCTCACATCTTGGAGTACTGCTTCATCAAGACCTTCATCGGCTCGACCGCGTCGGACGAGTACACGGCCGCCTGCAGCGCGGTGAAGACGAAGGCGGAGGAGTGCAGCTTCGAGGAGAAGGAGGTCAAGGACATCAAGGAGGCCTGCGACCTCTTCGCCCGCGTCGGGCGCCCCGACTCGCTGCCAGTCGTCGAGGGATGCAAGGACGTGTCATGCGAGGAGCTCGAGGGCTGCCTCGACAGGGCCTTCTGCGGCTTCGGCGGAGGCGACGACGAGGGTGGTGGCGAGCATGAGCACCCCGTGATCATCAACTGCCCCTACGCGGAACCCGTCGGAGAGGTCGACTGCGAGGGCATCTGCGCCAAGATCGTCGAGTGTGAGGCCGCCGCCGGCGGCGAAGGCGGCGAAGGCGGCGAAGGCGGCGAAAACGACGACCCGGCCGAGACCGTCAAGCAGATGTGCATGGATCGCTGCGAGATCACCGGCAAGGCCCTCTCGGCAGACGGGATCACCGCGTTCACCACGTGCATCGCCGACACCCCCTGCGAGTCCCTGCCGAGCGGCGAGCCCAGCGGGGACGGCAGCCCCGGCGCGAGCATCACCGACTTCTGCATGGGCCAGACCACCACGGCCGACAAGCCCGCCGAGGGCAGCGCCGCGGACACCTCCTGCAAGGCGCTGATCGAGAAGCTCAAGGAGTGCAACCTCCCCGAGGAGGAGGTCGCCAACGCCGAGCAGGGGTGCTGGCGCATCACCCAGCTGCTCCGTGAAGAGGCGGTCTCGGGCCTCGGCGCCTGCGCCGAGAAGAGCTGCATGGAGGTCCACCAGTGCCTGCTCGACGCGACGTGCGGGCTGACCGAGGACGATGAGGAGCACGAGGGTCCGCCCGGTGGTGAGGGCGGAGGGGAGTAGGTAATCGGGCCTATGGCCCTGCGGACCAGCTCAGCTCGTCGAGCTGGTCTGCGAGGAGCTGGGCGAGGTTCGTGAAGAGGCGCAGCGCCAGGTCCGGGTCGGCCTTGAGCTGGGGGCGCAGGTCCGACATGGCCAAGCTCAGCACGCGGGAGCGGCGGGCGGCCTTGACGGTCCACGAGCGCACGTTGCCCTCGATGAGCGCGGTGGCGCCGATCACCGAGCCCGGGTTCGCGGTGTCGACCACGCGGGCCTTGCGGAGCATGTGGAGCCGCCCCTCTGCGACGACGAAGAGCCTGTCGGCGACGTCTCCCCGCTGGAAGAGGAGCTCGTCGGGCGTGAGGGCCCGAGACGACATCAGGGCCGACACCCGGCTCCGCTGCTGGTCGCTCAGGCCCTCGAAGAAGGAGACGAGGCGCAGCCCCTCCTCGTCCCTTCCGGCGCCCGGCTGAAGCCTGACCTGGGACGAGTCGGTCATCGGAGGAGCTGGTGGCGCCGGGAGGTCGAGGGCGGCCGCGCGGTCGGGGTCCGGTTCCCAGTCCTCGAGCTCCTCGAGGAAGGCGCGTGTCTCGGTGTCCTCGAGGTTGTCGTCCTCCGGGTCGATGCGGTCGGCGGCGGCCCCCGGAGGCTCGATGGCGTCGCTCTCGGGCAGATCGTCGTCGAGGGCGGGCAGGTCGAGGTCCGTGCCCTTGGTCGGCACCTCCGGAAGATCGGGGAGCTCGTCGAGGGCGTCGAGGACCGAGCGATCGGAGGTCGGCCTGCGCGAGACCTGCTCCGACAGGACCTGCTCGGCGGCTCTCCGCGCTCGGCCCGAGCGAGCCTCGGAGGGTGCGAGCGGCGGGCGCCGGCTCGGTTGGACCTCACCGTCCTCGAGGGCGTCGGCCAGCACCTGCTCGAGGTGCTCGTCGGCCAGCGCCTTGTCCTGGACGCTCACCACGACGCAGGAGGAGTCGGCCTTCGGGCCGCGCGCCACGGAGAGGTCCAAGATGCTCTCGCCGAAGGCCTCCGTGTCAGGCGCGAGGCTGCTCAGGCGCTTGAGGTGCTCGCCCCGCAGGACCTCG
>CAZQPP010000883.1:0-2395 GCA_964594295.1 uncultured Myxococcales bacterium
CCAGGATCTCCTTGCTACGGTGGAGCTCGACCGTCTCCCGGTCGATGGCATCGTCGAGGGCTGCGACCCAGAAGATGCTCTTCGTCTCGCTCTGGCTGCGCGTGCGCATCTCCTCGACGCGCTCGGAATAGTCCGTGCCGGCCTGCGCGAGCGCCAGGTGCGCCGGGATGTCGCCTTCCGTGACGAGGTGCCCGTTGAGGTACAGCCCAGCCTTGAACCCCTTCACGTCGAGGAGCGTGTGGGCGGGCTGAGGCTGCCAGAGGGCGGCCACGGCCTCGGCGTGCCGCCGGCTCACGTCGCCCGGCCTGGGCAGGAGCTTCCCGCGCTGCCGGTCCCAGTCGTCCTCCGCCGGCGACGGGATACGGTAGCCGTCGTCGCCGAGGCGCACCTTGCCTGCTTCGCGCAGGGCGTCGAGGGCCGCCTTGACCTCCGACAGGCGCGAGTCCCCATCGATCGCGGGGTGCAGCGTGGCCGCTATGTTCTCGGCCGTGCGATGGATGCTGCGCACGTACTGCAGGAGGCAGATCGCCTTGGCAACGGGCTGGGCGAGCGGGTGGTCGACGCCCTGCCTGATCGAGTCGATCTTGCCGCGGATCTCGCTAGCGAGGTTCCCGGAGACCAGGTCGTAGATCTGGTCGACCGTCGCCAGGGTGCCCACGGGGTACTCGGCGAGATCGACGTCGGGGTGGATGAGGAGCTGCTGGGCGAGCTTGATGATGGTCCGGTTGGCTCCGCCGACGTGCTTGCTGGCCCCGCCCTGCATACGAAGGCCGGAGACGACCTGGATGATGAAGTCGATCTGGTATGGCAGGAGCGGGTAGAGGTCGACGAACGACTCCGTGTCGAGCTCCGGGAGACGGATGTCGGCGGTGAGCCGTGTGTTGTCGGTCAGCCGGCCGCGGTGCTCGGTGAAGAGCGCGCGGAGGTCCTTCTGCGCCTCGGCGTTCTTCGACAGGACCCGCTTGCTGGTGACCTCGGAGATGTCGGCGGGCGCCAGGTGTACCTGCAGCGGGAATCGGGCCATGAGGCGGGCCAGCTCGACGCGTCTGTCGTCGAGGCCCCCGACGAGCTCGGTGAGCTTCTCCTGCGAGGTCACGACGAGCCACATCTTGCCGCGGCCTACCCGGCCCAGGCTCTGAACCACGGCCTGCAGATCGAGCATCTTCTGGACGTCGCGCGCGACGAACTGCCCGACCTCGTCCACGACGAACACGAGGCTGCGGCCCCTCCGACGCCGCTCCATGAGGAGCTTGCACCGCTCTGCGAAGTGACCGGGGGTGATGTCGGGGCGGCCGAGCACGGATTCGCGCCAGCTATCGGCTGTCGGGTAGGTCTCTGGGTCGAGCGTCCGCATCACGCGGCTCGCCTGCTGCACGGCGATGGCGACCTTGCCCTTCTGGGCGTCCCAGTCCTTGCCGTACACCTCACCGTAGGCTTGCTCGAAGGTGTCCAGCCGACCTTCGCCTTCGAGCGTGATCTCAAGCTCCGACAGGTCGAGGTCGCGGGCGTACCCGAGGTTCTGCAAGAAGAGCCGGTACATAATCTCGGTGATCGTCTGGTTGCCCGTGCGGATCCCCCGGTCGGTCGAGACGTCGAAGATCACGGCGTCGGTCGGGATGTGCTCCACGATGTTCTGCAGGAGAACCTGCACGCGGGCGTCGCCAGTGCGCTGGGCGAAGATGTCCGCTGCCCCGTGGCCGAGGATGGCGCGGTTCTCCACCGCGAGCCCGAGGTACTTGGCGAAGCTGGACTTGCCGGAGCCGAAGAAGCCGGAGACCCAGACGCCGACCCCCTCGTGGGGCTTGTTGGGCGTCTCGCGGTACCGCTCCAGGATCTCGGCGAAGTGGGTGCGGAGCGAGTCGGTGACGACGTATTCGGCCAGCTCGTCCTTGAGGATCTCCTCGTCGGCCTGGTCGACCTTGATGACCTCTTCGATGCGACGGTGGATGTTGCTGGCGAAGAGGTCTTTCACGGTCTTGTCGGTCATTCCCACCCCCTCCTGATCGTTCAGAAGATCTTCGGCCGGTAGTTGTGCTCGGCGTCGAGGGCGCCCATGAACCGCAGCCCCGCGGCGCCATCGAGCTCGCCTGGGTAGAAGAGTACCGCCGGCACGTCGACCTTGCCCTTGAGCTGCTCGAGCAGAGACGAGGTCCGGTAGATGGGGAACAGCGCCCCCGCACGGACGATGAAGACGACGTCGCGCAGCGGGTCGGCGTCGTCCGGGATCCGTTGGGCCACGAGACCGTCGAGCGGCTGGTATTCGCTGATCACCTGGTGGACGGTCTCGATGGTCGGCTCCAGGCCAACGGACCGCTCGGCATCAACGAGGGCGTCGTCTCCCAGCTCCTCGGCCTCCAGCGCGCTCTGCAGGCACTCGGCGAGCGAGATGGTGGTG
>CAZQPP010000884.1:0-2378 GCA_964594295.1 uncultured Myxococcales bacterium
CGACACCTGTTGGATGCTCGGAGGGGCCTTGTGCTTGTTTCGACTTCCGCGATTGCCTTTCTTGGCCATCTCTAGACTCCAAGAGGTCAGCTGGTGTGCTCGAGCACGAGGTGACAGATGCGGTGCAGCTCCGCTGAGAAGTTCAGGCATTCGGCGACGGAGGGGGCCCGGTCCCCATGCCCCCGAATGTCGACAAGCCTTGCGACACGCACCAGGAATCCGGTTTCGACCTCCGCGATTCGCCGCAGAGGGTGCTCGTCGTGGTCGCGAGCTGACAGCAGCGCAACGAGGGCCAGGCTACCCGCGGTGCCGCCACCCGTCTCGGCGGCCCGATGCACACGCATCGTCGATGCCTTCAAGACTGCGTCGGCACCCTCGGACTCCAGCCCGAGCTCCTCGCCTATGGACTTGGCAAGCTGGCGGATCTCTTCGCCATCGTGTGCCGCGATCCAGGTCGGTGTCGCCACCGCGTGGAGCATAGCTCCCAGAACACCCTCGAGTGCCCGTCCACCCGCAAGGACCAGGTCCTTGCATATCGCCGCGGAATCGGTGTCACGGTCGAGCGCGCGGAGCTCGGCTTCGAGGCGGAGTAGCTCGACCAGGTCAGCCCGGAGCGCGGGAAGCTCCCGAATTCGCTGGCCATAGAGCCTTTCGAGCTCCTGGACGGCGCTGGCCTGCAGTCGGTGGGCGACCGCTACCGTCCAACTGACGTCGTCGAGCTGAGTTCGTGCGTTTGAGTACGCTCCCCCGCCACCGGGAAGCAGCACGTGGCAGGCGCGGTAGAGCTGTTCGGCGGTCTCGTCCGGGGCCAAGGTCGGCTCTCCGGACGCTCCATGATGGGCCAGTGGATCCCGCTCACGCTTCAGGGACTCGAGGAAGACGAGCAGCCCAGGGAAGGCCGCAGCCGCATCGTGGAATGGGTGCGCTGGCCGCTCTGTGGTCCCGAGGAGTGCGCACGCAACCATGGCGGGTACATCCCGGTTCTCGAACTGCAGGACACCCTTGGCCTGACCGCCGCCCACACGCAGAAAGCGAGATATCGAGTCCTGGGTGTCGTCGTCCTGGAATCCCAGGTCCGTAGCGAGCTGCCGAAGCAAGCGGGCGTTCTCTAGCTCCTGTCGCCCAAGGCGGTGGCCCAGCTCGGGGCGTGCCCATGTCTCCGTCAGACAGGCGAAGAGTTCCTCAACCACGTCCCACGCGCGCCGTACCGTGATGACGTGCTGCCGTTGGTGCTCCCGCCAGGCCTGGAATCCCGAACGCTCCTCGAAGGTCGTCATCCTCAGGCGCGCGCTCTCTAGCTGGACCAGCAACCGACGCAGGGCATCCGAGCACTCAAGGCCACCGAGGCGGGTCCCCACCTCAGCCTCCGCGGCGCGACGGATGGCCCTGCGCGCCTCCACAACATCGTCGTCGACGACGTGAGTGCCGTCGTCCGAGAGCTTCCGTACTTCCTCGCCCAGCACCTCATGTCCAGCTCCCATCAGGTTCTCGATCTGCTGCCGAAGGGCCGTATTGGGACCCAGTCCGAAGGGGTCGGCGACCTGCCAGAGGCTGCCTTCGTCATAGTCCTCGGGGAGAAACAAGAAGGTGCTCGCGAACACTGGGCGGGGCTTCCGCGCAAGTATCGTGATTCGACCCTCGCCGATGCGCCGCAGCGATTCGGCGTCGGCGTCCCATCCAAGACCACCGCTACCGGTGACTCGGAGCCATGCTTCCTGGTGGCGTGCCCATGTCCGACAGACCCGACGGATGCGTTGGGGGGGGGGCGCTGCCTGTGGCTGAGCGCTGCGTTCGGGCCAGACTACGCGGCAGAGCTTCGGCTTTGGGTCGCCAGGTGTCCCACGCTCGATACGTGCGTAGGCCCCAATGTCCCGGTTGCTGCTCAAATCGACATAGCGAGGTGTGCCCGGCACGAAGCGCGGCCAAAGCCTGCCGGACAGGACGTCGTTGAAGATCGTGCCCGGGATGACCTCGGGCTCCTGGAGCTCCTGCTCTTCGAGGTAGCGCTCCCCGCGGTGGGTCGGGGAGCCGTCGCGCGACAGGTAGCCCATGTCTGTCAGCTGGTTGAGCACGAACGCGGCCAGGTCCTTTCCCAAGTCGAGGCGCTGCCCCACGTCGTTCGCACGATTCACTCCCCGTTCGGCCAGGGAGAGGATGGTGTGCTGGAACAGGTTCAGCCCTCGCCAGCGCACCACTGGAACCGCAACCGGCCAGGCCCAGAGCGGCCACAGCAGCCACCGCGTCTCGCCATACCTCTGGGGCAGGGCATTCGGATCCAGGTCGATGATCGACGTGAGCTTGTCAAAGGCGGAGGCCATCTGGTCCTCCGCACAGCTCGTAGAACCGCACCAACGGTCCGATAGCCTTCTCCGCCATGG
>CAZQPP010000885.1:0-2377 GCA_964594295.1 uncultured Myxococcales bacterium
CTCGGACCTCGCTGCCCTGCGCAAGGGCTTTGCGGACTGGGCGGCCGTCTCGTGCAGCACGCTGACCTTCAAGGATCTCGGCACGACGACCAATCGCTCGGTGACGGCGCTGGCAGGTGAGTCCAACGGGAAGAACGAGCTGGTCTGGATCGAGGACGGGGGATGGCCTTTCGGGAGCCTGGTCCTGGGCGTCACGAGCCCCGTCTACTACCAAAACGGCAGGATCGTCGAGGCGGACATCGCCTTCAACGGGGTGGACCAGCAGTGGAGCACGCTCGACGTGCCCCTGGACGTCTCGGGGAAGATCGACGTGCTCAGCGTCGCCATCCACGAGCAGGGCCACATGGTGGGCATGCAGCACGTGCTCGCCGGCTACGACGTGGACGATCCGCCGACCATGGCGCCGAACATGGACCACTTCCTGAAGTCCCGCACCCTCGAGGAGGACGACGAGGACGGGCTCTGCTTCCTCTACCCTGTCGGCGCGTACACCTGCTCGGTGGACGACGACTGCCCCTTCTTCGTCGGGCGGGATCAGAGCGGGAAGGAGGAGTACACCGGGCGCGCCACGTGCGTGGAAGGCTCGTGCACGGGCTTCAGCGACGAGGTGCCCCCCGTCGACAAGGAGAACGGTGAGCGCTGCGCGAACCACGCGGAGTGCAAGAGCGGCATATGCATCGGAGACGCCGGGCAGCCGGCCTACTGCAGGGGGAGCTGCCACGCCGACGGGTCGGAGAAGTGCGCGGACACGGAGGTCTGCATGCCCCTCGCAGGCGGCCAGGGGGCCGGCGCCTGCATGCCCAGGGGCGACGCCGGCCTCGGCGAGGACTGCCGGATCTCCCTCGACTGCGCGGCCGGACGGTGCGTGACCTCCGGGAGCGACTCCTTCTGCACCCAGAGCTGCGCCACGGACGACGACTGCCCCTGCACCATGGAGTGCCAGAGCACCTCGCTGGGCAAGCTCTGCGTGCTCGGGGGCCCCGGCTGCCAGACCGGGCGCAAGTGCTTCGCGGACCGCGACGGTGACGGCTTCGGGAGCGCGGTGGAGATCTACTCGCCGGACGCGGACTGCGCGGACGACGGCGAGTCGCTGCGATCGGACGACTGCGACGACCGGGCCGAGGGCACGCACCCTGGCGCCGCGGACCTCCCGAACGACGGCGTCGACCAGGACTGCAGCGGCAGCGACAGCGTCACCTGCCACGAGGACGGCGACGGAGACGGCTTCGGGAGCGCCAGGGTGGTCGTCGCCGCGGACGGCGACTGCGAGGACCCGGGCGAGGCCATTGCCCCGGGCGACTGCGACGACGAGGACGGC
Source organism: uncultured Myxococcales bacterium (assembly GCA_964594295.1). Lineage (GTDB taxonomy): Bacteria > Myxococcota_A > UBA9042 > UBA3505 > UBA3505 > CAZQPP01. The sequence continues at coordinate 1,319 of CAZQPP010000885.1, forward strand.
GGTGTCTACCCGGGCGCCGCCGAGATCCCGGGAGACGGCAAGGACCAGGACTGCGACGGCACCGACGGGCGGACCTGCCACGTCGACGGAGACGGAGACGGGTACGGCTCGGGCGCGACGGTGGCGTCCGCAGACGCCGACTGCGCGGACACCGGCGAGGCCGACAGGGGCGGCGACTGCGACGACGCGGACCCGAAGCGCCACCCGGGCGCCGAGGAGATCCCCGGCGACGGCGTCGACCAGGACTGCAGCGGATCGGACAGCATCCTCTGCCACGTCGACGGGGACGGGGACGGCTTCGGCTCGGACACGACCGTCGTCACGGGCGACGGCGACTGCGTCGACCCGGGTGAGGCGGGGACCGGCGGCGACTGCGACGACGCAGACCCGAAGCGCTACCCGGGCGCCGAGGAGATCCCCGGCGACGGCGTCGACCAGGACTGCAGCGGATCGGACAGCATCCTCTGCCACGTCGACGGGGACGGGGACGGCTTCGGCTCTGAGGCCACCGTGGTCGCCGGCGACGGTGACTGCGTAGACCCTGGCGAGTCCGGGACCGGCGGGGACTGCAACGACGCGGACCCGCAGACCTACCCGGGGGCCCCGGACGAGCCCGGGGACGGCGTCGACCAGGACTGCGACGGAGCGGACAAGGTGTTCTGCCACGTCGACGGGGACGGGGACGGCTTCGGCCTCGAGGTCACTCGGATCTCCGCCGACGGCGACTGCGACGACCCGGGTGAGGCGGGCCTCGGCGGCGACTGCGACGACAACGACCCCGACCGCCACCCCGGCGCCGAGGACGTGCCGGGCGACGGGGTCGACCAGGACTGCGACGGCCTCGACACGAAGGTCTGCCACCTTGATCGGGACGGCGACGGCTTCGGCTCGCTCGAGACCAGGGTCTCGGCGGACGCCGACTGCGACGACCCCGAAGAGGCATCGGCCGGCGGGGACTGCGACGACGGTGATCCCAAACGATACCCGGGCGCACCCGAGATCCCGGGCGACGGCGTCGACCAGGACTGCGACGGCAGCGACTCGGCGACCTGCCGCCTG
>CAZQPP010000886.1:0-2374 GCA_964594295.1 uncultured Myxococcales bacterium
CATCTTGTCCCAGGAGACCATCTCGAACTGGGTCTCCCAGAAGTCGAGCCCGTAGTCCCGGGCCCAGTGTGCGATGCGCTCGGCCAGCGCGGAGAGCTCGGGGGACAGCGCCATCTACAGCCCCTTCCCCATGAACTCCTTGATCGAGTCGTAGATGGCGTCCTTGTTCTTGATCTCGGACGTGATCAGGTTCTCCGTCTCCTCCCCGAAGTTGGCCTTCAGGTCGTTGATGAACTGCCCGCTGCCGTAGGGGCTCTCCACCTGCCCGTAGCAGAACATGTTGACGTCCGGCAGCAGGTCCTCCCGCAGGATCTCGATGCAGGTGCTCGTGTCGTCCACCGACCAGTTGTCCCCGTCCGAGAAGTGGAACACGTAGATGTTCCAGTCCTCCGGCGGGAACTCCTCCTGGTAGATGCGCCGGGCCTCCTTGTAGGCCGACGAGATCATCGTCCCGCCGGACTCGCGGGTGTGGAAGAAGGTGTGCCGGTCGACCTCCCGTGCGGTGGCGTCGTGCACCACGTAGCGGGACTCGATGCCCCGGTAGTTGTGGCGCAGCCAGGTGTCGATCCAGAACGACTCGATGCGGACGATCTCCTTCTGCTCGTCGCCCATGGAGCCGGACACGTCCATGCAGTAGACGATGAGCGCGTTCGACATCGGCTGCCGGTCCTCCCGCCAGGAGCGGAAGCGCTTGTCCTGGCGGACCGGCAGCACGCGGGGGTGCGCGGGGTCGTAGGTGCCCAGCGCGATCTCCCGCTTGAGCGCCTCTCGGTAGGTGCGCTTGAAGTGCTTGAGGCTCTCCGGCCCCACCGTGCGGATGCCCGAGTACTTGTCCTTGACCGACTCGACCCGCCGCTTGCCCTTCGGCTCGATGCGCGGCAGCTCCAGCTCCTCGCCGAGGATCTCCGCCAGCTCGTCGTAGCCGACGTCCACCTCGAGCTGGTGCTGGCCCGGCTGGTTGCCGGCGTCCCCCTGCCCGGACTCCCCCTCGCCGGCGGCGACGGGATCGCCCTCCTCGCCCTCCCCCTGGCCGGTGCCGCCCTGGTCCTTGTCGCCAAAGCGCAGCCGGGGGATCTCGATCTGCGGCAGGGGGATGGAGACGACCTCGTCCCCCTGCTTGCCGATCATCTCGCCTTGCGTGATGTACTGGCGCAGGTTCTTGCGGATGGCGCCCCGGACGATCTGCTTGAAGCGCCCGTGGTCCTGGTCGACGCGCAGCGCCATGCCGCTTAGCCCTTCTCCTTCACGTCGCCCCTGGCGAAGATGCTCGCCACGAAGTTCAGCACGTCCGCCGAGCAGATCTCGCAGTAGCCGTGGTCCTTGATCAGGCGGCCACGGACGACGTCGATCTTCTCCTGCGTCTCCTTGTCCACCACCGACGAGACCAGGCTCGTCAGCTTGATCGAGTCCTTCTGGTCCTCGAACAGCTTGAGCTCCAGCGCCCGGTGCAGGCGCTCGTTGGTGTCGTACTCGAACTGCTTGCCCTCCACCGCCAAAGCGCCGATGTAGTTCATGATCTCACGGCGGAAGTCATCCTTCTGGCCCTCGAGGATGTCGATCTTCTCCTCGATGGAGCGCATCAGGCGCTCGTCCGGATCCTCGTACTGCCCGGTGTACTTGTTCTTGACCTTCTCCTTCTGGGTGTAGGCCTTGACGTTGTCGATGTAGTTGTTGCTGAGCCCCTTGATGGCCCCCTCGTCCGCCGAGATGGCCCGCTGGACCTCGTTCTTGACGGTCTCCTCGTACTCCTGCTTCACGACGCCGAGCAGCTTGCGGTAGCGCTCCCGCTGGTCCTCGCTCGAGATGAGCGAGTGGTTCTTCAGCCCGCCCTCCAGCTCGTTGAGCACCAGGAAGGGGTTGATGCAGCCCTCACCCTTCTCGGAGACCAGCGCGTTGCTGATCTTGTCCTGCACGTAGCGGGGGGAGATGCCGTCCATCCCCTCGCGCTTGGCCTCCTTGCGCAGCTCCTTGACGTTGTCCTGCGTGTAGCGCTGCAGGGTCTTGCCGTCGTAGAGCTTGAGCTTCTGGGCCAGGGTCAGGTCGTGCTTCTTGGGCTCCTCCAGCCGGGTGAGGACGGCCCACATGGCCGCCATCTCCACCGTGTGCGGCGCGATGTGCTTGCCGCGGATCCGCTCCGGGCTGTAGTACTTCTCGTAGATCTTCACCTCTTCGGACCAGCGGGTGATGTACGGCACGTCGACCTTGACGGTCCGGTCGCGCAGCGCCTCCATGTACTCGTTGTTCTGGAGCTTGCGGTACTCGGGCTCGTTCGTGTGCCCGATGATCACCTCGTCGATGTCCGTCTGGGCGAACTTCTTCGGCTTGACCTTGTGCTCCTGGGAGGCACCCAGCAGGTCGTAGAGGAACGCCACGT
>CAZQPP010000887.1:0-2366 GCA_964594295.1 uncultured Myxococcales bacterium
CTCGCATACCTCGTGGAGAGCTCCGCGTGGTCGCCCATGACGTTGGTAGTGACCGTCGCGATCCTGAGATCCAGGGCCCGGCCGGACTCGCGCAGGGGTGCGAAGAGCGAGTCGATGTTGCGCCCGAGGACGCCCTGCTCCTCACACATGGAAGCGGAGTTGTCGACGACGAAGAGGATGTCCGCCCGGACCGGGCCGGTGGGGACGACGGGGGTCGTGGGCGCGCCCGAGGTGTCCGCGACGCTCGCGCCGTCCGCGGGCTTGCCCGGGGGATGCCAGCCGCCTTCGCCGGTGCCTCCGCCGGTCTTGGCGTCGCACCCGGCCGAGAACAGGAGGAGCGCGAGGGCGACCAGCCCGGCCGACATGGAACGGCGCCGCGCAACGAGCAGGAGCGCGAGCGGGAGCAAGAGCAGCATCCACGCGCCGGCGCCGCCCGCCGCGCCCGCGTCGCAGCCACCGCCGCCGGTGACCTCGCCTTCGGTCTCCGGCTCGGGCTCCTCGCCGCAGTCGCAGTCGAGCCAGCCGCTGCCGTCGTCGCGGCAGGCCTGGGCTCCTTCGGCGGCGCCGGCGCAGTGGCAGAGCTGGGTCGCGCCGGGCTCGCAGACGCGCAGCGGGGGCGGGTGGTCGCCGCCGGGGAGACCGGGATCCGTGACCGTGGCGGAGTCGGTGGCCGTGGCGACGTCCGTGGCCGTGGCCGTGTCGGGGGCCGTGGCCGTGTCCGCGGTGGAGCCTGCGTCCGGCGGCGGGCCGCCCTGATCCCCGGGCGGCGGGCCGCTACCACCGAGCTCGACGATCAACGCCGCGGCGTGGGCCCGCATGGCGTCGAAAGCGGCCTCGTGGTGCCCGGCCGCCGGCAGGCTGGCCGCGAGCTCACCGTAGTGCATGCCGTCCGGGCTGCTCGCGCCGTCCTGCTCGAGGTAGCTGGCGACGAAGCGCGCCATCTGGCCCCGCGTGAAGCCGCCCGCGCGCTCGAGCGTGCGCAGGATCTCCATGTCCTGCTGGGCGCGGCGGTAGGCTGCGAGGCGCAAGCTGGCGTGGACCTTCGGCTCCTGAGCGTCGGCCTCGACGACGATCAGGGCGAGCTGCTGCTTGCCGTCGTCGGCGCCGGTCAGGAGGTCTGCGCCCGGGCGCACGGTCTGCCACGGCACGACGCCGTTGCCGCCGAGCGCGAAGGTGCGCGCGGCCCAGGCCTGGATGTGGTGCATGCTCTGGGTCACCTTCGAGGGTGAGCCGTAGGTCCAGAGCTCGAAGCCGGTGCGCTCGCGCTGGTCGCTGATCATGCGGGCGTGCTCGAAGCAGGCCGCGGCCTGGCAGACGTAGAGGTCTACCGCGTCGAGATAGCCGCGGTGGTACTGCGGGCGGCTCACGTCGACGCGGAAGGGTATCTCGACGTCCAGCTCTTCGAGCCCCGCCGCCTCGTGGAGGCGGTTGAAGTAGGCCAGCGCCTTGAAGTCCCAGAGGTCCTCGGGCTCGTCTAGGGCCCACGGGGTCGGGTTCTGGTTGTTCTGACCCGGCTTGTTGTTCAGGTAGACCTGGAACTGCACCCGTGTCCACCCCTTCGCCTCAGCGTGGCGGCCGAAGGACGAGAGCACATCGGTGAAGGTGCGGCCGTAGACCTCCGGGAACGCCGCGAAGGCGTCCATCTCGCCTGCCTTCCGGTGCGCCTTCAGCGGCAGCGGCCAGTTCTCGTGGAAGCTCAGGTAGAAGGTGCGGAGCGGCACCCCGGGCAGCACGCCGGTGAAGGCGGCGCCCGTGAGGAAGGGCTCGAAGGCCTCCGTGAAGTCCGGCTCCCAGTTGCCCTCGGTCGCGCCGGGGGCGATGTCGTTGTAGGCCTGCTCGTCCATCAGGCTGCCGTCTTCTCTGATCATGTCCATGCGCGTCCGCCCGCCGTGGCCGTAGTGCAGGTAGTTGACGTTGGCCCGGAAGCGATGGGCGAGGCGCTGAACGGCCCCGAAGGTCGCGTAGTAGCTGGGGAAGCCGTAGGTGTTGAGGTCGAGCTGGAAGGTCGGCTGCTCGGGCATGTCGAAGGGGAGCACGGTGACCTCCACGGGCACGCTCAACGAGGCGCCTCCCGAGATCTCGAGGCTCCCGGCGTGGCCGCCTTCGGCGGCTCCCGCGGGTACGTCGATCTCCACGAGGACGAGCTGGACCTTCGCGCCCGGGGCGCCCGTGTCGCCGTCGGTGGCCAGCCCCTTCAGACGCGGGCCGGGTGGCGAGTCGCCGGACAGGAGCAGCTCGGGCAGAGGCCCGGCCGAGGTCTGGACCGAGCGCACGGCCTGGGCGCGCGCCGCCATCCCCGAGGGCGCCTTGAGCTCGAGGTCGAGGCCGCGCACGGCCGCGTCCGCCGCCTCGAGGACCAAGACGAA
>CAZQPP010000888.1:0-2364 GCA_964594295.1 uncultured Myxococcales bacterium
GCGGAGTTGTGGTTGCCTCGGGCGGGAGAGGAGTGCCAAAGTGGCACTCACGGTGCTCGTCCTTCCCAGGCTGTCACCGCTGTGGCAGACTTCGCCGGCTCTACAGAACTTCGGAGGACCTCATGACGCTGATTCATCGGGTAGGATTGGCTCTTCTTGTGGTCTGCACAGCCGCCGTTCCCGGCATCGCCAACGCCGACTCGATCAGCGACACGCAGGCGAAGGACCGACTGTTCAGCTTTGCTGGGGTGTCCGAGTACGAGCACAGCTACCTGGACGATTGGGCGCTCGAGCATGCCGTCTTCGAGAACTTCCCGCTCATCGGAGTGGGCCGCCAGCTCGTCTACGTCGAGCACGTGCGCGACTACCATGCCCGCGTCGGTAGCTATGACTTCTCGTGGACGGACTACGCCTCCCTGTCGGACACGGTCCAGAAGAGCGTCGCGAGCCTGGAGCTGAAGCTCGTCAGGTACTTCGAAACGACGCTCTCGGTCGTGTCTGCGATTCGGAATCCGGTCGGCTTCCTCCTCGGCACGGTCGCGGGCAAGGCAGGGCTTCAGAGCTACAGCGCCATAGGCAGCTTCGTCGACCTCCTCAAGGGTTGGTATGAGCAGGCGTTGCAGGCTAACGTCGACTTCTACGTTGAGTTCATGCGCGTCCACGGCATCCCGCCGCCGATCTTCCCGATCCAGGGGATCAGCGATTGCCAGGAGTACGCGATGCAGTACATCGACTACGTCGAGGACTGCACGAAGGTCTTTGGCAAGTACAATGTGGCGCTGGGGACCTTCCCCGACGGCAAAACCCTTTGGGCGCGCGACGCAGGCGACAAGGTCTGGGCGCTCTACCAGGACAACGTCGCCCTGCTGGAGTCCTTCGACCGAGGCAGCAGCGGTCTGAGAGGCCGCATCGCCGCTCGCCTCGGCGAGCTGAAGGCGATCCATGCCCAGTACGCCGGTGGAGAAGGTCTCGCGCTCGTGCCGCGCCTTGACGCGCTCAACTTGTGCAACGTGGGGGACGGTGAGATCCGCGAGGTCTCGCTGGAGACCAACTCCCTCGGCTGGTGGACCACGGACCTCGGGCTCGTCCCGCCGGGTCAATGCGTGGCGACGGCCGAGGTCGCCATCGAAGAAATCGACGAAGTCGTGCTCGACGTCGAGGGCATACAGGTGCGGTATGCTCCGCCGCCGCCGGAGCCAGTCGTAGCCGTGATCGACGGCCTCCCCACCGAGCCCGTCTTTGGACCCGCGGCTCTCGCGCTCGACGGCTCCCAGTCCATTGCGATTCACGGCGACTCGGTAGTGGACTGGGCGTGGTCCTTCTCCGACGACACGCCCTCGGCCTCAGGCACCGGGGCGCAAGCCACGGTCCTCGGCCCGGGCGAGGTCACGGTCACGCTGACCGTGACGACGGCTGCGGGAGAGACCGCCGAGGCCACCGGCACCGTCGAGGTGGAGAACCCCGTCATCGTGGAAGGCTACGCGGCGCCGCAGATAGGATTCGCCCCGCTCGAGGTGAGCTTCTCGGCAGGGAGCTCCAGGTCTCTGACCGGCGCGATCTCGTCGTGGGAGTGGGACTTCGGCGACGGCGAGACGGCCGAGGGGGAGTCCGCCGAGCACGTCTACAAGGTCGGCGGCGAGCTCACCGCCACGCTGACCGTGACCGACGCAAACGGGTACACGGCCGAGAAGACATTTAGCATCGAGTCTCAGAGCCCGGTCAAGGCAGCCTTCCTGCCGACACCCATCCGGCCCTTCGTCGACGAGCCCGTCTCCTTCGACGGCACCTTCTCCACCAGCGAGACCGGGCGCGCGCTCGTGAAGTACGAATGGTCCCTCGGGGACGGCCACTCGGCGACCGGTCCGATCGTGGAGCACACGTTCACGACCGCGGGTGTGGTGCGCACCGTCCGGCTCACGGTCACCGACGAGGACGGGCTGGCCGGGGCCCACGAGATGGCGCTGCCGGTCGACGATGGCGGGGGCGGCCCGTACTACGTGCACGGGCACAGCATCAGGCGCAACGTCCAGTGGGGGCCGGGCTTGAGCCCGGTGATCGTGGATGGGACGGTCACGATCGAGAAGGGAGGGAAGCTCACGATCGTGGCGGGGGCGGAGGTGGAGTTCAAGGGGAGCGCGTACTTGAAGGTGAAGGGTGAGCTGGAGGTGAAGGGGACAGGGTCGGGGGAAAAGGCGGTGAAGATGACGGGGTCGTCGTGCTCAAGGACGTTGATTAGTTTGCAGGCGGGTGGGAGCGCGGTCTTGGAGCACTTGGCGTTGTCGACGGGCCGCACCTATGTGCCGGGAGCAGCGAGCTTGGTCGCGCGGAATTCGTCGCTCCAGGACTGGTGCGGCCACGCCATTC
>CAZQPP010000889.1:0-2361 GCA_964594295.1 uncultured Myxococcales bacterium
GCGGGAACACGCGGGCGCGGGACATCTCGCCCCGGACGCGCCAGTTGAAGGCGCTGTTGTTGGGGTCCGCGAAGCCGATCTTGGCCGTGCTGCCCGCCTGGTAGGTGATGTCGTTGGCGTCCGGCGTCCAGGAGCCTGTGTCCTCGGCCGCGCCGTTGACGTACAAGGCCGCGGAGCCGGCGCTCGACGAGTAGGTGGCCACGACGTGGTACCAGGTGCTCGCGCTGGCGATCGTGCTCGACTTGAGGCGGAGGTCGAAGCCGGCTGCGCGGCCGGCCTCGGCCATGAAGCTGAACTTCCCCGCGTGCTGTGAGGTCGCGCCGATGTAGCCGACGTGGGCGCCGGAGGTGTTGTGCGGCGCGTTGCGAATCGCCAGGAAGTTCGCCGAGGGGCCCGTGTCGCTGATCTTCACCCAGAACTCGTGGGTGAGCTCGTCGGTGAGCTTCAGTCCGTCGCTGTTGGCGATGGCGGGCAGGTCGTCGTAGCCGTCGAGGCGGAGCGCGCGGGGGTCGTCCGCGGCCGTGCCGCCGACCCAGCCGCTGCCCGAGGTGAAGTTGGTGCCGGTGAGGGTGGCGTCCCGATTGTTTCCGGAGAGGTCGGTCCACGGGTTGAGCGAGGCGCCGCAGCCGATTGTCGAGACGGGCGTGTTGCTGCACGCTTGGCTGGCGCAGGCGTCGGTCGTCAGGGCGTTGAGGTCGTCGCAGTCTGAGTCGACCCAGCACTCTCCGCAGCAACCCTCGATGTGGAAGACGGCGTCGTTGGCGACCGTGCCGGTGGCGGCGGGGGCCGAGACGCCGCGTTTCGCGGCCGAGCGGCGGTAGAGGTTCTGGACGTCCGTGTTGCTCAGGGCGCGCGGCCAGACGCGGATGAGGGACATCTCTCCTACGACGTGGACGGGGCTGTCGAGATCGTTACCCACCGTGACCGTGGTCCCCGGGACGTAGTAGATGCCGTCCCACGGCGGAGGAGACGACTGCACGGCCTCTTGCGCTCCGTTGACGAAGAGCTTGGCTTGGCCCGCGCTCGCGGAGTAGGTGGCGACGACGTGGTACCACTGGCCCGCCACCGCGACCGTCGTGCCCACGATCTGGACCTCCCAGCCGGTGGCCCCGTCGCTGTCGACCAGCAGGTAGAACACTTCGGAGTTGCGAATGAAGCCGACGCCCATGCCCGAGGAGCCGGTTGCGGACCGGGTGGACAACAGGGTCATCCTGCGAGTGAGATCGTCGAGCTTCACCCAGAACTCGTGGCTGACCTCGTAGTTGATCAACAGGCCGGCCGGTAGCGCGACGACGGGGACGTCGTCGACGCCGTCGAGCTTGAGCGCGCGTGGCGTGCCGTAGGAGTCGCCGCCCACCCAGCCGCTGCTCGCGTTGAAGTTCACTCCGTTCAAGGTCACGTCGTGGCCGTTGCCGGTGAGGTCCGTCCAGGGGTTCGAGAGGGCTTCGCAGCCGACCGGGTCGCAGACGATGCCCTCGTCGACGCTGCCGTCGCAGTCGTTGTCCTTCGAGTCGCAGACGACGCCTTCAGCGCTGCTCTGGTCGCTCGCTCCGCCGGGCATCGTCGGGCACGTCACGTCGGTGCCGCAGCTGTTGCAGACCAGGCTGCCGCCGAAGCACTCGCCCGTGCCGCACGGGTCACCGACCGCGAAGCCGTCGTCGACCACGGCGTCGTCCTCGGGGTCGTCGTTGATGCCGTTGCAGACCGTCTCGGCGGCCGCGCCCGCCACCTCGATGGCGCCGCGCTTCTGGCCGAGCTCGACCTCGGGGGGCGCGGCGCGTGGGGCGCTCGCCGCCGGCCTCTTGGCCTTGCTGGGGACCTTGGTGCCGCTCTTCTCGTCGTCACAGGCCGGGAGGCCGAGCAGGAGGAGCGCGCAGGAGGCGAAGGCGAGCACGAGGCGGGCCTTCGATTGGCGAAAGACTCCGTCGGGTTGGCTCTCGGTCATGTCGTTCATGTCGTGCTCGTTGTTCGTTGGAGCCGGCATTGCATGCTTCATCGTGCTCCCCCCCCTACTCGTCCGTCTCGCCGTCGCAGTCGTCGTCGACGCTGTTGGAGGGGATCTCGGTGGCGCTCTGGTCGTTCGAGCCGCCCGGCATGGTGCTGCACGCCGCCACGTTCAGCCGCCCGCACTCCTTGACCCCGCCGGTGCAGGCGCCGACGCCGCAGGAGCTGCCGAGGTCGAAGCCCTCGTCGGTGGAGCCGTCGCAGTCGTTGTCCACGCCGTCGCAGATCTCGGTGCCCGAGGCGTCCTGGGCCTGGCCCGGCATGGTCGGGCAGGTGACCTGCCCGCTCCCCGGGTTGCACACTCCGGTCCCGCACGCACACTGGCCCACGCCACAGTCGTCGTCGTGGCCGGTGTCC
>CAZQPP010000890.1:0-2361 GCA_964594295.1 uncultured Myxococcales bacterium
TCCACGGCGCGTGCCCAGCGGTTCGCCCTTGGACCCGTGCCTGTCGCCCGACCCGCCCCCTGCCCCCCGTGCCTGTTGCCCGTTGCGAACTTGCGCAACCAGGCATCTCGCGGACCGCACGCCGGCATTCAAGGGGCTACCGCCTCAACGCACGGTTTTCACCCGCCACCCCTGGGGGGGCGAGCCGGCCGGCACGCCAAGCGGCTGGGTCTCATTCCGTGGCCGCGTGAGAATGGCGAGGCTCTCGGCTATCCTACCCACGATCGACAGGAGGCCCAGGTGTCGCGCGTCTCTGCGGGAGCTCTACTCTGGCTGGTCGATCGGCTGATTCCGCTCTGCATTCCACCCGGCTCGGCTCTCCTGATCGTGCCCTTCTTGTTGGTCGCGGGAGGATGGGTGGTGGAGCTCCCTCTTCCCGAGCTCGTCAGGGCGCTCCTGGTGTTCCCGGTGATCGGAGCTGTCCTCGGTCTGTGGATGGCGATGCTGTGGCTCTATGGTGTCCTCCACATGGCCCGACAAACCCTGCTTCGCAAGGTCGGAGAGAGGTCGGCGCAGAGGTTCATCCTGCTGCTGCGTCCTCTGGAACGGACGTTGCTCACGCACGCCCCCTACGTTCCGATTCGACTCGATCCCGACGCCGAACCAGGACCGGCGGTGGCGAGCTGGTGCCTGGTCCGCGACCTCGAGGCCGGGCTGCGCTCCTTGGCGTTGCCCGTCGTCGTCGGGGACCTGTACTCGCTGCAGCGCCCCGGCGACGTGCTGGGCATGCCGGAGGGCGAGCAGCACCCGCTGGCGCTCCTCGCGCGCGTGAGCGACGAGGACTGGTTCGAGTGCATCGAGCAGCTTGTTCCACTGGCGTGGGTGGTGGTGGTGATACCGGGCGCAAGCACCGGGCTGACTCGCGAGCTTGGCGCGTTGCGCGACGCGAACGTGCTGGAGCGAACCCTGCTGTACGTCCCGCCCGCCTGGGGTGCCGGTGAAGACGCCGCGCAGCGCGACACAGACCTGCGCTCGGCCGCGCAAGCGCTGGCCGATGTGGGCGTGTCGCTCCCCCAGATCGGGAACAACGGCCTCGCTTGCATTGCCCGGCGCGAGGGTGCCCTCGGTTCAGCCATCCAGCTGCCGCCCAGGAGTGGCCGTCGTCGCTTGCGCCGTGCTCTGAGCGCGCTGTGCGCGGAGATCCCCCCGGCTCGCGGCACGCTCGGCCAGGCGATCGAGGTGATTCGGCCGTTCGAGGAGCGCGCTAGGGCCGGAGCTCGTCGGCGAACACCACACCCTTGAACAGGTGTGCCGGGAACGGGAGCGACATCACCGTCTCGCGCGGGTAGGGCTCGTCGTAGGGGCTCTGCCGCAGCGCGAAGCGCGTCGGGTAGTAATTCATCTGCGCCAGCGTGCGGGCGGCGCGACGGGGCCGGGACGTGGTCCCGCCAAGCCACTGCTTCACATGCTCCGTCCGGCAGCCGTCGATGATCTCCGAGACCTTCTCCTCATCGTAGACCGACGGCGTGAAGGTCTCCCGCGAAGGCGACGCCGGCGGCGGCAGCGGCAGCGAGCCGCCCACCCACATCGAGGGCGCGCCGCCGTGGGCGAAGGGGTCCACCGGCTCGCCGTTGAGCCAGGTGTTGAAGTGCACGTGCGGCACCCCGAAGGGGAAGGAGGCGAAGCCGTCGAGGCCGCTGTAGCCCGAGAGCGCCACGGGCTCGCCTCGAGCGACGTCGTCGCCTTCACGTACGAGGGCGCGCGCGAGGTGCGCCGAGCAGGTCATCAGGCCGCGCCCGTGGTCTATGAGGACCTTGAGGCCGCCGCGGTTGAACTCCGAGAGCACGAGGGCGATCCGCCCCGGTGCCGGGGCCAGCACGGGGGTGCCGACGGGCACCGAGAAGTCCGTGCCGTTGTGGCTGTCGTAGGTCAGGTCGCCGCCGCGGAAGTCCAGGACCTGCGTGCGCTTGACCGACCAGCCGGCCTCGACGGGGGTCTGCAGGTGGTTGAAGAGGTTCGTGACGATCACCCTGCCGGGGAGGAAGGGACGCCCGCGCCAGAGCGGGAAGGCCATGCGGGGGCGAAGCATGCGCAGGCTCGAAAGACCCATGCGGCTCGGGGGCACGTCTTCGTCGCCGCGAAGGGCGATCATGGTCTGGCGAAGACGCTCGGGGAGAGGGTGAAGTCCGAAGACCTCGGCGAAGAGCTTCAGGCGTGTCGACATGGATGCCTTCTCTTTCAGGGCCGCGTGCTCGTCAGGGCCGCGTGCTCGCGACCCCGAGCTTGGCTCCTCGGAGCGGAGCTTGACAAGGGACACGTTGTCCCGTGATCCGCCGCCTGGCGGCGTCGGATCGAGCGATTAGCCCTTAGCTACTAGCGGTT
>CAZQPP010000891.1:0-2354 GCA_964594295.1 uncultured Myxococcales bacterium
GCCGAGAGGCGAACGAGCAGTTCAAGGAAGCGGAGAAAGAGAGCCTCCTCCCCGAGGACGACGCGCGCAGGGGCACCCAGAAGGTGCAAGAGATCACCGACGACTACGTCAAGCGCATCGACGAGCTCGTGGCGGCCAAGGAGAAGGAAGTCCTCGAGGACTGAGCGCCGCGGCGTCGGTCGTGTCCCAACCCGGAGCGTCACCCGGCCGCCTGGCCAGGGTCGCACCGATCCTCGCGGACGCTCCTCCGGTGCCCGCCTGGCACCCGTGGGTGATCCTGCTGACCGCCCCGGTCGTGCTGACCCTGTGGTGGTACTTCGGCCGCTTCCCCTTCTTCGACGCGAGCGTCGCCCCTCACCTCCCCCCTGGGCCCTACGAGCCCGTCTACGCCTTCGTCTACTTCACGCTGAGCAGCGTCGTGCTTCGCGGCCTCGTCCCGCTGCTCGTCGTCGCGCTCGTCCTGCGCGAGCCCCTCTCCCGCTACGGCTGGCGCCTGAAGGGCACCTTCGACCTCTGGTACGTCTACCTCGCCCTCGTGCTCCTGGCCCTCCCCCTCGTCTGGCTCGCCAGCGCCGGTGAGGGCTTCCAGTCGACCTACCCCCAGTGCCGCCGCATGCTCCAGGGCGGCACCGTCCGCACCGAGCACTTCCTCCTCTTCCAGGCCTGCTACCTGCTCGTCTTCGCCAGCGGCGAGTCCTTCTGGCGCGGCTTCCTCTCCTTCGGCCTCTTCCGCAGCGTGCGTTGGCTCGCCGTCCCGATCATGGTGGTCCCCTACGTCATGATCCACTTCGGCAAGCCCTTCCCGGAGACCGCCGGAGCCCTAATAGCCGGCACGATCCTCGGCACCCTGGCCTTGAAGCACGGGAACTTCTGGCTGGGCGTCCTGACGCACTACTCGGTGGCCCTGTGGATGGACGTGGCGGCGATGATCCGGCAGGGGATCGTGCTGGTGTAGGGGCACTCCGTCGCTCACCGTGTATGCGTTCGAAGAGGGGACCGCCGGCTGCTACAATGCACTCCGGTCTTCGGAGAGGTTGCTGTGCGGGCATTCTCACACACGAGGATGTGTGCTGCTGTCGCCGCCCTCCTCCCGCTTGCCTGCGTAGCTCCAGCCGGGTGTGTGTCAAGCAAGAGCGATGACCGCAGTCAAGTAGACAGGGGAGTGATAGCCGCGGACGCAGGGCGTGATTCGGCGGACTCCGTGACAGCTCCCGACCCCGGCGGCTTGAGAGACAAGCCGCTGATCGCGGATTCGGCCGGTGACATCACGGAGACGCCCTCTCCCCGTGACGTCGTCGCTGAGCTGCGAGACGTCGATGTCTCAGACCTTGTCGACGCAGTCGACGTCCACCTCCACGAAACAGACACGCCGTCGCCCGGCGACGGGTACGAAGAGGTCGTTGACACCGGCGAGGCAAGAGATGCCGACGCGGAGGACGTGAGCGCATGCTCGACGCCGCTGCCTTGCGAGCTCCAGCACGGTGTATGCGAGGGATCGACGAAGCCGGTGCACCTCTGCGTTGACGAACGGTGGAGCGAGTGCCTCGCGGAGCACTACCTCAAGCACAGCGGCGCCTACGAGGACGGAGAGGAGGTGCAATGCGACGGCCTCGACAACGACTGCGACGGCGAGACCGACGAATCCACGTGCGACGATGACAACCCCTGCACCAGGGACCGGTGCGTGGGCCCCGACGGCGATTGCATTCACGAGCCCTCAGACGAGCTCTGCGACGACGCGGACGCCTGTACGCGAGACTACTGCGACCCCCTGCAAGGGTGTGCGTACGAAGTCATCATCTGCGACGACGGCGAGATCTGCACCACCGACACCTGCGATCCGACGACCGGTTGCCGGCACGCCGCCAACGCTCTCCCCTGTCCCGACGACACACTGTGCAATGGTGACGAGCGCTGCAACGGCGGCGAGTGCCGGCCGGGTCCACCTCTCGACTGCGACGACGCCAACGCCTGCAGCACCGACTCCTGCGACCCCGCGTCGGGCTGCGAGCACCTCCCCAACGAGCTCCCTTGCCCCGACGACACGGTCTGCAACGGCGAGGAATCCTGTGACGGCGGTGAGTGCCGGCCAGGCACACCTCTCGACTGCGACGACGGCAACCCGTGCACGATCAACACCTGCCACAAGGTGGCCGGCTGCCGCCTCGCCTATCACGAGCGCCCCTGCCCGGACGAGGACCTCTGCAACGGAGACGAGGTCTGCAGCGGCGGGGAGTGCGTCGCGGGCAGGCCCCCCGACTGTGACGACCACAATGCCTGCACCACGGACTCATGCGATCCGGTCGACGGCTGCCAACACCCCCCCAACACCGAGCGCTACAGCTCGGACGGCG
>CAZQPP010000892.1:0-2351 GCA_964594295.1 uncultured Myxococcales bacterium
TTTCAGGCTAACCGCTAACAGCTAACAGCCAACAGCTAGATCAAAGACTAGGCCGAGGATCCCCGCGCCGGCCGGCTGTCGCCTGCCGGAGCAGAGCCGGAGCATGAGCGTCTACATGCCAGCAAGCCGCGACCCAACCGTCAGGCGACCCACCAGGAGCGCTTCGCCAGGAGCGCTGCTTCGAGGATGCATACCGGCCGCCCTGCTCGTGGCGCTCGCGGGCGCGCCTGGCTGCGGGGCTGACGACCTGCAGGTCTCGAGCTTGGGATGGCCCCTCCCCGAGGCCGGCGACAGCTGTGACGTCGGGAACCCGTGCACCCGCGGTGTCCACCGAGCCGACGGGGAGTGCGTCCAGGTGCCGCGGATCGGAGAGCCCTGCGACGACGGAGACCTCTGCACCGCCGGCGACGCCTGCGATGCCACCGGGCGATGCGTGCCCGGCCCGCGGGTGGACGCCGGCGGCGACCCCTGCAGCGTCTGCACCTGTGACCCCGAGACCGGGATCAGCTGCACGAGCCTACCCGTCGGGAGCTCGTGCGACGACGGAGACTGCTGCACCACGGGCGACACCTGCCAGCCCTGCAACCCACGAAGCTCCGCTCCCTGCCCCGTGAGCGCGTTGAGCTGCCAGGGCCAGCCCAAGGGCTGTGACGACCGGCACCCCTGCACCAGCGACGCCTGCCGCTGCGTGGGAGACGAGGCCGTGTGCGAGCACTCCCCGGCCCCTGACGGGACACCATGCACCGCCCACGTGAACCTCTGCACCACCGGTGACGCCTGCGTGGCGGGCCAGTGCCTCCCGGGCGAGCCGCGGCCCCTCGACGACGGAAACCCCTGCACGCAGGACAGCTGCGTCAAGGGGAGGGCGTGGCACGAGCCCCTGAGCGGCGACCCCTGCGACGACGGCGACGAGTGCACCCTCGACGACCGCTGCTCCCTCGGCACCTGCGTAGGTGGCGAGCCGGTCGTCTGCGCCGAGCCCGCGTGCGCCGCGTCGGTGTCCTGCGTGCCCGGCGCCGGCTGCGTCGCCGACTGGCTGCCCGAGGGCGTCGCCTGCGACGACGGTGACCCCTGCACCGACAGCGACGTCTGCACGAGCAAGCACGTCTGCGAGGGCGAGCGCCTCGACTGCGACGACGCAAACCCGTGCACCGACGACGCCTGCCAGCCTGGCGGGGTATGCCTGCACAGCCCAAACGAGAGCTCCTGCGACGACGGCGACCCCTGCACCGAGCTCGACTTCTGCTCGGGCGGCACCTGCATGGGCGGCGAGCCGAGCACGGCCTGCGGCTGTGCCAACGCCCCGACGCTCAACTGCACCCAGAAAAACGAGCTCGACCCCGCGGGCAAGTGCTGCTGCTGGATCCCCGACCCGACCGGCAAGCACCGGAGCGCCCACGTGCTCGACTACGAGCGGGTCTACACAGGCGGCCAGATCGAGTGCTGCATCCGCCCGGGCTGGTCCAACTCCTGCCGGGACACGAACGTCATCGACGTGAGCGAAGACGGCGCCAAGTGGACGAATGTCTGGTCCCTGAAGACCACGAACGGCCACCAGAACTACTGCGACACCATTCACATCGAGGTGCCCTTCCGCTTCCTCCGCGCGGCCAACGACAGCTGCTACGTGGACTTCATCGAGTGCAGCTACCCGTGCGAGGAGCCGGAGCCCATCGAGCCTGACTGAGCAGGCCCCGAGCCGATAGCGACGCGGCGTTGCTCTGTGACGCGCGATTGGAACAGGGCTCCCGCCCACAGCTCCTCGACGAAGCGTGACGCCTGCCGAGAACCCGGGCTGCTGGGAGCCGGTCAGCGCGAACATGCCCGCGCGACCGTGTTGATCGACGACACCCTGCAGACAACAGAAGAGATCTGGGCAGGGCTTCCCCTCTACGGCTCCTCGTCGGCTGAGCGCTTCACGCGCACGAGGTACTCGCCGACGCCGGGGCCGTAGGCGCTGACCTCGATGAGGTAGGCGCCGGGCTCGGTGACGATGATGCCCTTCACGGCGGCGAAGAAGTCCTCGCCGCTGTCTTCGTCGGAGCCGACGAGCTCGTCGCCGGGGGCGTAGACCTTCATCTCGGTGTCGTTCTCGGCGCCGCAGTAGGCCATGGTCTCGAAGTCGTAGGTGCCGGGCGCTAGGAGCGCGTTGCGCGTAGCGCACGCGCTCCCCCGAGCCCAGCGCGAAGCGCGGCGCCCGAGCCCGAGCCCGATCCTCCCCGGTGCACGTTACCGTTACCGTTTCCGTTCCCGAATCCGGGTGCAGGGAGGCCCTCACAGGCCGTTGGGCGGGATGCTAGGAGGTGGAGCCACGTCCTCCCGGGTTACGCGGCTGCCGCTGTCAGTGCCCG
>CAZQPP010000893.1:0-2348 GCA_964594295.1 uncultured Myxococcales bacterium
GTCTCGACGAGCTGCGCTCTATGCTGAAGCCGGCGCTCCTGGCGTCGCGGCTGCCCGAGGCGCCGCCTCCCGTGGAGGTTGCCCGCGGCCTTCAGATCCCGCCAGCCCAGGCTAAGCTCCCCTCGTCAGCCCTCATCGACCTCGACGCCCTCGGGACCGCGAACAAGGCCCGCCAGAAGAAGGGCAAGTCGCGCAGGCGCCTGTCCCAGAAGCTCAAGAGCTCCCTCGAGTTTGCGGCCCGGACCCAGAACGTTGCGGCAGCGCAGCAGCAGGAGGCCAACCCTCAACCGGCCCCCCTCGACCCGGCCGAGTCCCCGGTGAGCGTCGGCCGCATGCACCCCGTGTGGCTGAACGGGAGCCTCGTCCTCGCGCGCCGTGTCAGCGTCGACGGCAACTCCTACGTGCAGGCCGCGTGGCTGGACTGGCCGGCGATCCGAGAGAGCCTGCTCGAGCGCGTGTCGGACCTCCTGCCCGACGCGGAGCTCGTCAAGGTCGCGGAGGGCTCCGCGGAGAGCCACGAGCGCCTGCTCGCCGCCATCCCTGCCCGGCTCGTGCCCGGCGCCTCACCCCTGCCGGAGCAGCGCCGCGCCTCCCCCGTGCGGATGGCCCTGCTCGTCGGCTGGATCTGCGTCATCGTCTCCATCGTCGCCTTGCTCCTCCTCCTGCGTGCCTCCATCGCCCTGTCGGAGCGGCGCGCGGCCTTCGTGTCGGCGGTCACCCACGAGCTGCGCACCCCGCTCACCTCGTTCAGGCTCTACACCGAGCTCCTCGACGCCGAGATGGTCCCCGACGAGGAGAAGCAAAGGACCTACCACCGCACCCTGCGCCGCCAGGCCGAGCGCCTGAGCCACCTGGTCGAGAACGTCTTGTGCTACGCCCGCCTCGAGCGAAACCCGGCCCGGCCGCGCGCGGAGCAGATCCAGATCTCCGCCTTCCTCAACCGTACCCGCCCTGCCCTGGCCGAGCTGGCCGACCGCGCCGGCCTCGATCTTGTCTTCGAGCCCGATCCCGCCACCAACGGCACGCGGATCACGGCCGACCCCTCGGCCCTCGAGCGCATCGTCTTGAACCTCGTCGACAACGCCTGCAAGTACGCCGCGACGGCCGAGGATCGCCGGCTGCACGTGCGCCTCGACACGGACGACGAGCACGCCAGGATCTCGGTCTGCGACCACGGCCCGGGCATCGACTCCGCAGAACGAAAGGCGCTCTTCCGGGCCTTCTCCAAGTCCGCCCAGCAGGCCGCACAGTCGGCTCCGGGCGTAGGGCTTGGGCTGGCGCTGAGCCGCCGGCTGGCGCGCTCGATGCGAGGAGAGCTGAGCGTCGAGGAGACGACGGGGGGCGGAGCGACCTTCGTGTTGGAGCTGCCGGTGGTGGGGTGAGTGTTCGGGCTGCCACGCCGGCGGTGTGATGGAATTCGCTCGCGATGAGGGAAGCCGTGGAAGCCTAAGCTCCCTGCCCCTTCGCAGCACGCAGCACGACGCGGAAGGTGGCGCCCTCCCCCGGCCGCCCCTCCGCCTCGATCGTTCCGCCGTGGTGCTCTGCGATGCGGCGGCAGATCGCGAGCCCCAGCCCGGTCCCGGGGAGATCGTCACCGGCGTCGAGGCGATGGAATGGCTCGAAGATCCGCTTCGCCTGATCAGCGTCGAAGCCAAGGCCGTTGTCGCGCACCGATATCTCGACCGGCTCCTCGGCCGCGGCGCGGCGCTCGCGGTCGATCACGGCCTTGAGCCCGGGCACGAGCCCGTCCGCGATGGCCCGCAGCACGGCCACGTCGCCCTCGTGGTAGTCGCGCAAGGCGTTGCCCACCTGGAGCAGCCCGATGGACTCGCCGCGGCACACGATAGGCATCGAGATATGCCGGTAGATGGTGATGTGCCCCTCCGGGGTCAGCTTCGAGGTCTCGTTGCTGTAGTTGGGCCTCTTCTCCCGCATGGCGCGCGGCCAGGAGGAGTCGCCCCAGGACTCCCTTGGGAAGACGATTCGCTTGTCGGGCACCTGGCACTGGTCCCAGACCGTGCGGGTCATGGTGGGGACGACGAGGTCGCCGCGCTCGTCGACGTAGCCGAACACGCCGACCTGGCTCTCCATGAGCTCGAGCACGACGTCGAGCACGCGCACGTACATCTCCTCGTCCTTGTGCTCCAAGAAGATCTCGGCGATGCGCGTGCGAGCCCGCAGCTCCTCCAGGGAGCTCTCATCACTCTTGGCGCGCGGCATGATCCAGCCCCTACTGCGGCCCCGTGCTGTTGATGGCCTCGAACTGGTAGCCCGAGAAGTCGATGGCGTCGTGGCGGCCGAGCTGGAAGCGCTCCTGCACGCCCTCGAAGGTGCCCCAGAAGTTCTCG
>CAZQPP010000894.1:0-2342 GCA_964594295.1 uncultured Myxococcales bacterium
CGTATGGTGAGCACCTCGTTATGTGGAGTTGGCCGCGTAGGGCCGTGTTTTTCCTAGCCTCCTTTCGCCTTCGCTCTTCTCTGCTCCACATAATCCGTCAGCGACCGATGGCCTCGAGCTGCGCCAACAGGTCGGGGTCGCGGCGCCAGACCGGGGCCGTCGGCGCATCAACGGAACCGTCCGCGGCGCAAGCGTCCATGGCTTTGCGCTTCATCTCCATGCCGAGGCGCGTGTAGCGCCAGGTGGTCTCTGCGCTCTCGTGGCCGAGCAGGTCGCGGATCGCGCTCGTGTCGGCGCCGGCCTCCAGCATGTGTACGGCCATCGTGTGGCGAATGAGGTGCGGATGCACGCCCTTCTTGACGACGGTAGGACAGGTGCCGCCAGCGCCGTCCGCGTGTTTCCTGAGGATGTACCGGACTCCCCAGCGCGAGAGGGGCTGGCCCCGGTCGTTGACGAAGACCACCGAGTTGCTTCGCGGGTCGACCTTGCGCTCGTCGAGCAATGAGCGGAGCAATGCTGCGGTCCTTGACCACAGCGGGATGACGCGCTCCTTGCGGCCCTTTCCCAGGATCCGCACCTGAGGCAGCACATCGAGCTGAAGGTCGCACGCGCGAAGTGCGATCAACTCTTGGACGCGTGCGCCGGTCTGGTACGCGAACGCGATGAGGGCGTAGTCGCGCCGTCCCAGCGGTGTCCCGCGGTCGATCGAACGCAGGATGGCGTCCATCTCCTCGCGCTCGAGGTAGTCGACGGTGGGCTTGGTGGTCCGTTTGGGCGGGATTCCAAGAACACGCTGGCACAAATCGAAGGTGATCGGATCTCGCGCTGCGACGTGTCTATAGAAGGTGTGCAGAGCCGCGAGGCGGGCGTTGCGAGTGGCGATGGAGTTCTGTCGGTTATGTTCCAGGTGTTCGAGAAATCCGAGAACGGTGTCTACACCAAGGTCGGAGAGGGCGAGATCCTCGACCTTCCTGCCGTGGCGCGCCATTGCGAAACACAACAAGAGCTTGAGCGCGTCGCGGTACGCCAGAACGGTGTGCGGGCTGACATTCCGCTGGGTGGTCAGGTACTCGTGGAAAAACGTGCGCAGATGCTGACCGAGAGCGTCATTGGGGATCATCGGAAGCCTCCGGCACGGCCGTGATGAGGGATCCGCAACGATCCTCGAATCGCCCGCTCGCCTCCTGGAGCAGCTCGACCGTGGCGTCCAGATAGACATGGGTGGCCAGGACGTCCGAGTGCCCCATGTACGTCGCAAGGAGCGGTAGCTTGGCCTGCACATCGACGCCCTGACGGTACCAACGGAGCAGGCGGTGGACGGCGAAGGTCCTGCGAACATCATGAAGGCGCGGCCCCCGCGCGCCGGGACGGGCTTCGATGCCCAAGGTCATCCGGAGACGTCGGAATCGGTGCGAGAGCTGGTTGGGGGCATATGCCCGGCGGCAGCGGTTGATGAAGAACGGAGCCTGCCGATTGGCATTCGCCAGAGCGGTGCGTGCCTTGAGGTAGTCTTGGAGCGCATCGACAAGGCTGGCCGAGAACGGCACGCAGCGGGTCTTGAAGAACTTCGTATCGCGGACGAGGAGCGTGCGGGCCTCAAGGTCTACATCACCTACGAGAAGCCGGCTCACCTCACCCGCGCGGAGGCCCGTCGAATAGAGCGTGAGCAGCATCGTGTGGACCGTCTGGGGCTGGAGCGACCAGCGCAGTTGCGGGAGGCTCTGCGCTGCGCGCAAGAACATTCGGATGTCCGCTTCGGAGTTGACGTACGCCTTGAGGGTGGGGCCCCTTACTGGGAACAACGTGCGGTCGGGCACGTACGTGTGGGGGGCGAGACGGACCATGTACAGGCAGAACTGCCGGAGGATGCCGCCCCGCGACCTCAGGGTCACAGGCTTGAGGTGGGGCCTGGCGTTCAGCCAGGCGAGGACAAGCGCACGCGTCACGGTGTCGACCGGATCGTCGCGGCCGGCGACGAAACGATCGAAGCTCCGCATCTCGTATTCGGCTGAGTAATAGCGCCGGCCCAGCGCGCGCTTGAGCTTGAGGAATGCCTCGATCTGCGGTCCGAGGGGACTCTCGAAGGGCTTCATGGCAGCACCCCCTTGACGTCGAGCGCCACCTCGCGCAGGTCATCGATGGCCCCCTTTGCGTAGATGAAGGTCGACTGCGGGTGGCGGTGTCCGAGCACATCGCCGATGACCCGGAGTGGGTGGCCCTGCCGGAGCAGCTCGACGGCAAACGAGTGCCTCAGCGTGTTCGAGCCGAGCGTCTCGGCCTTCACGCCCGCGCACTTCAGTCGCTGATGTGCCATGGAGCTGATCTGCTCCGCGACCAAGGGG
>CAZQPP010000895.1:0-2340 GCA_964594295.1 uncultured Myxococcales bacterium
TCAGCGCGTGGCGCAGGTCCCTCTTCAGGTCGGAGAGGTGCTCGATGCCTACCGAGATGCGGATGACTCCGGGGCCGACTCCCTGAGCCGCGAGCTCCTTGGGTGGGACGTCGGCGTGGGTCATGGTCATGGGGTGCTCGACCAGGGTCTCGGTGCCACCGAGGGACACCGCGAGCCTGCAGATCTCGAAGCTGTCCAAGACCCTGAAGGCCTCCTCCTCGCCGCCCTCGATCGCGAAGGTGATCATCGATCCCGGCCCCGTGCACTGGCGGCTGTAGAGCTCGAGCTGGGGGTCGCCCTTCCGGAGCAGGCCCGGGTAGGTGACGCTGCGCACCGCGGGGTGCTCCGCCAGCAGCTTGGCGAGGGCGTTGGCGTTCTTGGCCTGCCGGCGCATGCGGATCGAGAGGGTCTCCAGCGAGCGCAAGAGGAGCCACCCGTAGAAGGGCGAGGTCATGGTGCCCAGGACCGTCCTGGTCAGCAGGATCGGTTGCATGTGGTTCTTGGAGCCGGTTACGACCCCGGCGACCAGGTCGCTGTGGCCGCCGATGAACTTGGTGGCCGAGTAGATGACCAGGTCCGCGCCGAGCTCCGCGGGCCGCTGGAAGAGCGGGCCGAGCAGGGTGTTGTCGACGACGGTCAGCACCTCCTTGCCCCAGTCCTTGGACAGCGCCCCGGCCAGCTTCGAGGCCGCCGCGATGTCCGTGTGGACCAGGCTCGGGTTCGCCGGGGTCTCCATGAAGAGGATGCGGACCTTCCCCTTGCCTTCGCCCTCGCAGTAGGCGCGCATCGCGTCTATCGAGCCGTCGCCGGCCGGCACGAACTTCGTCCGGATGTCGTAGGCGGGCAGGACGTGCTCGAAGAGGTAGTGGGTGCCGCCGTAGACGGGCGCCGCGCTGACGATGACGTCTCCGGGCCTCAAGATGGCGAGCATGGTCGTCGAGATGGCGGCCATGCCGCTCGAGAAGGTCGCCGCCAGCTCGGCCTTGTCCCAGGCGGCCATGCGCTCTTCGAAGATCTGCAGGTTCGGGTTGTTGATGCGGCTGTAGATGAGCCCGTCTTCTTCGCCGACGTCGTGCTTGCTCAGGCCGTAGGCGAGCTCGAAGAAACGTTTGCCCTGGCGTGAGTTGTCGAACTCGAAGGTGGAGGTCATGAAGACCGGCGGCTTGACCGCGCCCTCGGAGAGCTTCGGATCGTAGCCGTAGCCCAGAGCGAGAGTCTCCGGGTTGAACTCCGTACCGCCCCTGCTGTGCTTCTTGAGCATTACGAACCCTCTCTGTCTGGCTTGCCCCTCTGTCCCGCCGGCGGACCTTATCCGCGCCGACAGACGGGGGCAAACAAGGCGTTTCCCTCGGGAGACGCCTGCCCCGCTTAAGGGATTCTGGTTGCCTCCCTCCCAGCTTTCTGCCAATGCTCCCGCGAACCCAAAGGGAGACGCGGATGCGGCAGGCGGCGTTGGCGTTGGCCGTGTGCGGGGTGCTGCTCACGGCGGCTTGCGGAAAGGACAAACCAGCCCCGAAAGGGGAGGCGGACGTCCAGGGTGCCCTGGCTGCGGCGGCCGAGGCCGAACGGAGACGGTTCTCCGAGCTCAAGGCGGAGGTCTCGGGGCTCGAGCCCTCGGCCGTGTTGAAGGCGGAGGTCTTCAAGGAGGTCGTCGCCGGGCTGACCGCACCTCCCTCGGACGAGGCGGCCAAAGAGGACCTGGTCGCGGCGGTGGTCGGCCTGGAGCGAGCGCTCTTGTGGGCCTACCTGCTCTCTGACGGCCCCGTGACCCTGCCCGCCGGGGTCGAGGGCGTCTCGGGGGAGCTGATCTCCGCGCCGGCGGTGGCGCGGGCGGTCTCCGTGTTGCTCGAGAAGGCGGCGGCTGTCGCTCCGGCGGGAGGCCCCGGAGCATCCGAGCTCGCCAAGCTGCTCGAGACGAACAAGGGCCTCGCTGGTGCACCGGACGACCTCGCAGGGCGCGACGCCCTGAACAAGGCCGGGAGCGCTCCTGATGTGGCCGTGGGGCTGGGGCTCAAGTACGCCGGTCGCGCCGCGGCGACCCTCATGGAAGGCAGCGCGGGCGCCCCGCCGGAGGTGCTCTCCACGACCCTCGGGCCCCTCGCTTGCGAGCAGTGCACGGTCGCAGGCAACCCCGTAGAGCTGCTCGACACCCCTCTGGAGAAGGGCGGCCTGGGCTGCGCCGACGCGGCTGGAGGGCGTTCCTACCTGGCGCCCATGGGGGGCTGCTCCCTGCCGAGCTCGGCCGCGGAGGTCCCGACGGGGTACAGCCAGCGCATCTCCATCTCCACAATCGTGGCGGCGCGCGGCCTGGCCGCCCTGGTGCAGCTCGCGGACCCAGCG
>CAZQPP010000896.1:0-2330 GCA_964594295.1 uncultured Myxococcales bacterium
TGGCCCGCCAGGGCGAGCAAGAGCGGTGTCCGAGGAGACCGGGCTCCACGAAGGTCTCGAGGGGGGTTCGCTCGGCGTCCTCGAGGGCAGGCGGCGTGCCGTCGACGGTGAAGGTTGCCCCGGGCGGCTCGCTTGTCACGGAGACGCGCGCGTGGCTCGCGCGGAGGTGGGCCTCGAGCACCGCCGCGTCCTCGGCCGCGTGCCTGCGCGCCTGCCTCCAGGCCTGGGTCTCGGCCTCCGGGTCGCGGGCCGTCGCCGCGATGAAGCGGCGGTAGTAGGCGAGGGCGGCGAGGCGGTCTCCCTTCATGCTCCGGATGGCGGCCAGCATGACCAGCGAGCGCCACCGCTCCGGCTGGGTCTTCGCTACCTTCAGACACCCGACGAAGCCGGCCTCCGCGTCGTCTACCCGCGAGGCCGCGAGCGCCTCCTCGGCGAGCTCGCAGGAACCCTGGGGCGCCGCCGCGGGCGTCTGCCCGTGAGCAGCCGGGATCGGACACGCGAGCAGGACGAGGAGCGCGGCGGCCCAGGGTGATCGTCTCATCATTCGACCCATGTGACCCTGCCCTCGGTAGTCGTCCGCGCCCGCTCTCGGCCGCCGGAGCCGTCGTCGTCGACGAGGAGGACCGTGAAGCCTATGGGCCCCTCGGGCCAGGCGTCTGTGACGGACACCTTCAGGAGCCCGTTGCCGTCAAGCTCGATGTCGGGGCCGATGCGCGCGTGGGCTGGCAGCGCCCCGGTCGAGATTGGGAGCTCCGCCTCCGGAGTGTCGAAGCCGAGCAGGCTGCCCACTCCCCCCGACGGCCGGATCTCGAGGACGGTGCCCGGTGCAGTCCGGTGGCCTGGCATAGCCGCACCGGCTCCGTCGAGGACGGCGATCTCCAGGGTCACCGTTTCGCCCACACGGGCCTCGTCTGCCGACAGGCTGGCGCGCAGCTCGTAGCCAGGCCCCGAGCCCCAGCGAATCGCCTCGCTCGCGGCCTCGAGGGCGCCGTCGCCGGCCGAGATCACGACACCCTCGGTGCCGGTGGAGCCGCAGCAGGTCCAGACCGGGAAGAAGCCCTCGCCGTCGGCCCGCTGACCGGCCTCGAAGATCACCTGCTCCCCGCCTCCGCCCTCCCCGCCGCCGGCCCAGACGCGGGCAGCGCTCCCCGAGGGCACCGAGACGGTCAGCGGCGCCGCGAGCACGTGGCGGCGCACCGGGTGTCCCGAGGCGTCGAGGAAGCGCGCGCCCACCCGCACCGGGTATTGGCGCGGCGCGTTCGCGGTAGCAGCCACGAGCTCCAACGAGGCCGGCGCCTCGTGCCTCCAGACGACGCCCCTCGACAGGCCGGTGTTCAAGGTGGTGCCGTTGTCGGGGTGCAGCTCGCTCACCTGGAAGCGCACGGGGCCGAGCGCGTCGGCGGCGCTGGCCTCGAAGCGGATCTTCCCGTCCTCCGCCGTCGCGATTCCCTCGGCGAAGGTCGCGCCGTCGGGCTCGGACTCGGCGATCGCGGCGCCTCCGAGGTGGAGAGAGGAGCGAGCCCCGACGGCGCTGACGACCCACGGTGTGACCGGCGCGTAGCAGGGCAGCGGCTCCTCGTCGAAGCCGCGCGCGAGGGAGCTGACCTCCACGGTCTCGCCGACGCGCGCGACCGCACACTCGGTGGCGCCGCCGCAGTCCTCGAAGGTGCAGCCTTCGTCCCCGCGCTCCGGGCAGCTCACGTCGACCTCCAGGATCGACCTGGGCACGGCGTTCATGTCGCAGTCTTCCGCTGCCACGATGGCGGCCTCGAAGGTCGTGGCGGTGCGGTCGAGCACTACGCCCCCGCAGGAGTCGCCTGTGGTCAGCAGCGTGGTCTCCAGCTCTCCGCGCCACGCGGTCCCCACGCCGCCGGACACGTCGTAGCTCCACCAGAGGTTCCAGGGCGGCACGCTCAAGGCGGCGTTCACCTGCACGCACGATCCGGAGCCCTGCGGGCCCGCGGCGGACAGGTTGAGGTGCTCGCCGGCCCCAGGCTCCCAGACGACGCAGGCCTCGAAGAGCCCGGTCAGGGGACGCCCGGAGGCGCCGCCTCTCGGCTCGAGCACCGCGTCGACAGAGAGGAATGCCCCGGGCGCGGTCACGCCGGCTCCGGGGAGGCTCGACGGTCGCAGGCTGAAGGAGGTGAGCACCAGCTCGGAGGGGCGCTCGAGGGTGAGCTCTGCCGTGGCGCTCGCGTCGGCCTCGTCCGTGCACGGCGGCGGTTCCGAGCCGTCGCCGCGCGAGGCGACCACGCGGAGGGTGTAGGTCCCGGGGGGCGCGGCGACGTCGGCGTAGGCGACGGGGTCGAGGTGCCAGCGGAGGGTCGCGC
>CAZQPP010000897.1:0-2330 GCA_964594295.1 uncultured Myxococcales bacterium
GATCCTCTTCATGGGCCGGATGGGGGACCCGACCGGGTAGGCTCCCAGCGCCACTCCCGCGCACGCCGGGTTGGCAAGGCCACCTTCGGAGCCTCCATTGCACGCCCCAGGTGATTGCGGTTCAATGCCCTTCCGGGAATCCACTTCATGGCGGGGTGAGCCAGATGACGCGATCGAGGTACTGCCCAATCTGCGAGCAGACCACCGACGCCGAAACATGCCCCACCGACGGCGTACCCATGGTCTTCCGGGAGGTCGTCGAGAAGGTCGACGAGAAGGACCTGCTAGTCGGGAAGACCTTCGCCAACCGCTTCCAGGTGGACGGCGTCCTGGGTCAGGGCGGCTTCGGCCGAGTCTACGCCGCCACGCAGCTCAGCATGAGCCGCAAGGCAGCGCTGAAGACCCTGCGCCCCGAGCTGGGCAAGGACAAGAAGCAGTTGAAGCGCTTCTACCATGAGGCCCGGGCTGCAAGCGCGCTCACGAGCCCCCGCGTCGTTCGGATCTACGACTTCGGCATCGACGACGAGAGCAAGACCCCCTTCATTGCGATGGAGTACCTCCAGGGGTCGACGTCTTGACCTGCCCCTGCGCCGGCAGGTTCCGCGCGCTCGCGACCGACCTCGATCCCGATGTCATCCAGGCGATCCTGGCCGCCATCGCGGAGCGACCGGCACCGAAAGCCTCGGTAAGGGCCCCACCACCCGGCCTGCGCCCTCGCAGCGCCGCTCCCCTCTCCACATAGCCGACCACCCAGCTCGGTCGGACCGCCCCTACGCGTGTCGCCACCCCTCCCACAACACCGCGCACACCCACATGCCGCGTGCTAGCCGCGCAACAGATCGGCTTGCGCACAGTCCGTGTTCAGTCGCCCCGTTCACACCGCTCCCCACACCCAAATCCCCGCCCTGGCATTGCTTCGACTCGGTTGCCCAATCAGCTTGTTTCTCTTGGGCGGCGTAGTGGTCTTCCTGGTCCTCCTGCCCACGGCCGAGCCAGACGCTCATCAGGATCATCGCGCCCACGTAGGCGCCGACGACGATCCAGTCGACCGTGCTCATCTCCTCTTCTTGCCGGTCAGGAGGACCTTGCCCGCGCGGAACTTCGGCGCTTGCTTGGGATCGCACCCCGGCCCGAACCCGGCCGCCGTGAACTCGTGCGACAACTCCCCGGACTCGCCCTGCCCCTTCACCTTGACGGAAAGCCGGTGCGTGCCAGCCCGCGACGGGCTGCAGTACGAGAGCAGGTAGAACTTGCGCGCGGCGCTCTCGATCCTCGCGGCCACCTCGTCGAAGGCGGCGCCCATGTTGGCCTGGTCGGCGGCCTGCACGAAGCCGTGGCGGCCGAGCTAGCCATCGGAGCTCGTCCTAAGATGGCGCTTCGAGATCTCCGCGCCGAGCCCGATCGCGAAGATGTTCATCTCCGCCTTCTCCACCACCTCGAGCATCCGCCCCTCGGACACCCGGTGAGCGCGGTCCGTGCCGTCCGTGAATACTACGAGCGTGCCGAACCGGAGCGGCTGGCGCGCTCTCTGCATCGTCTTCTCGAGCTCCCCGATCGCCTCGACGACCGCGCCGTTGAGGTTGGTCGAGGGGTCCTCGGTTTTGCGCGTGGACAGCCGCGCGAGCGAGCGGGTCACCGTCCGGCTGCTGCTGGTGAAGCCGGTCAGCGGGATCAGCTTCGGTGACCCGTCGAAGCCGTAGACCGCTATCTGCAGCTTCTTCGTCACCCGCTCGGCGAAGGCGCTCGCGGCCTGGATCAGCGCGTGGAGCGAGCCGGACTCGATCACGCTGCCCGAGAGGTCGAGCAGCAACAGCACGTAGTGCACCACCGCAACCTCGGGGTTGAGGATCGTCTGCTTGCTCTCGAAGGTCGAGATTAGCTGCCCGTCCTCGTAGATCTGGAACGACGCGGCCTCGAGCCCTCCCACCGGCTCGCTCCTGCTGTTCTGCACCGAGAAGTAGAGGGCGACGTTGCTCGGCTTCTGCACGCTGGAGTTCAGGAGCTGCAGCTGGAGCCCTCCGCACCCGCCGAGGAGCAGAGAGAGGCAGATGGCTGTGGCACGACCGCTCATCGTTCCCGCCCTTACACTCAGGGAGCGCCGAGCATATCCTCACAAGGTCAGGGTTGGCTACTCGCTTGGTCGACGGAGGGGCTCGGGTTGTCGCGAGGTCGGTGGAAGACTACCCCATTCTGGCCAGGAGAGCTGGATGCAACGTGCTTGCCTGATAGCCAGCTCGCTCGCGATCTCGTAGACGGCACAGTCCTGCAGCGGCGGCTGCGGGGGCTCCTCCAGCGAGCGGAGCATTGCACGAGGTGACATCCCGGTTCCG
>CAZQPP010000898.1:0-2317 GCA_964594295.1 uncultured Myxococcales bacterium
GTGGAGGCCACGGATCCTGGAAGCGAAGGTCGCAAGATCCCTCACTCGAACTTGGATGCCGACTCCCTCAGATTATGGCCTCCACTTGCGGCTGAGCTTTAACCGTTGGATTCCTTGCCGCAGTGCTTATCCGGGTTGGTGGGGCATCGACCACCAACTCGTACCAGTCCTCCTGTCTGCTGCCGCCAACTCGTTTGGGCCGACGAGTTCGTCGGAGTCGATCTCGAGGGAACGCACTCGATCGCCCGAGCAGACTCCCGATCCCACGCCCGCCGCGAGGCCCTGGGAGCCGAATGCATGCCCCCTATCCGGCCCGCCCGGCAGAGCCCACAGGGCCTGCCGAAGCGGGCCGGATAGGAGAAAGAACCGGGCATGCATTCGACAGTCCCAGACCCTCAGCTCCCCGATCTCAAGGGCCTTCCCCGATCCCACGTCTCCCCTCTAACGCCTGAATTTAACTCACAGATTCCAGAATCCAACAAGGCGCTGCAGCCGACAAACTGAGGGCACGGATCCTGGAAGCGAAGGTCCCAAGATCTCCCACTGCAACTTGGCTGCCGGCTACCTCAGATCATGCCCTCAGTTTGCGGCTGAGCTTTAAACGTTAGATTCCTGGGCCCAGACCTACGCCCGCTGGTGTCCCGGAGCTTCTTATCTTCCGTCCTGCTGCTCCACTTGACTACTGTCATGACGGCACCGCCGATCTCGTGGCAGATGCTCCGCAAACAATCGCATGGCCGCCATCAC
The DNA here is from genome assembly GCA_964594295.1 of uncultured Myxococcales bacterium. GTDB lineage: Bacteria > Myxococcota_A > UBA9042 > UBA3505 > UBA3505 > CAZQPP01. Next base: position 748 of record CAZQPP010000898.1, read on the forward strand.
CACCCTTTCCGCCTGGCCTCCCAGCCGCATTCAGAGGAATCAACCTCAAAGACGACCAGGCCGGCTCCAGGTCGGACCTAGGGACGCCTACCACTCGCTTCCATCCGTGCGATCTTCGGATCGAACTGAAGAGCGTCTGCCGCACCGCTTGTACCCGTTGCTGGTTTGTCCGGGTCGCCAACCGTCGCGGTCACCCGCAAGTCCTCCCGCTCGACGACAAAGACTGTTGTTTGACGGGCATCGCGGACATTCGCGAGTTTGGGTTTGGGGCCACGACTACGCTGAGCTGGCGCTCTACTGCGTGACGGCACAGCAGAGGTGCTCCGCCAGCGCTCGGTCTCAGTAACAGCCGGGCCGAAGCTCGCCAGAGTCGCCGAGCACCTCCACGCAAAATGCCTGGCCGCCAGGGCAGGTCTTGCAGGGCTCGCAGATCCAGGCTGCGCCATCATCGCCCCCGTGATGTTGGCATGCAACGGGCGAGTCTGCGTTGCAGACGTTGGCCAGGTTGGCTCCGGTGCCCGTCAGCGCTATCTCGCTGTATTGGGATGCCCCGTGGTCCCCATCCGAGTACCGAATACGCAAAGCGGCCGTCTTGGCGCCCTGGCATAGGGCCGTCATCGTGACCCGGACGCTCACCTTCGCTCCGGCCTCGACGCGAACAGGAAGCTGTGGGCTCACGATCTCGCCTGGCTCGTCAATCGCGACCGGGCTGGCTAGACCCTCGACATCGACCCGTGCGCCGAACCAAGGCTCATGGAGGTAAGAGCCGGGAGGAAACATAGGCCGGCTGGCAACAGCACTGCCCTCGTTCAAACTCAGGCTCTCGATGACGATCGCTCGCCCGCAGCTCAGCTCAGTCGATGCCTCAAGCTGTGCAGGCGCTCCTGCCATCGAGCTACCGAAATCGAAGGTATCGAAGTCGAATGCGCAGGCCGACAGGCACTGCCCATCCTCTCCACAGCTCCCACCCCCAGAGCACTCTCCGCAGTTCACGCCGGGCAGGCGCCCCGGTCCGCACTCCCGCCCCTCGCATGGGTCCGCGCACCGACCTCCGTCGTTGCACGCCATACCACCGGAGCAGGAGCCGCAGTGGATCCCCAGGATGGTACTTGCGCCGCACTCGCGGTTGCCACAGGGATAGGCGAGCTCGGTGGCATCGCACTCGTCAACGCTCCCGTCGAGCCGATCGGTCGGGTAGGAGACTAGCTCCTCGGTCTCAGCGTCTCCGAGCTTCACTCGGATCGTCATTGCAGCGGAGCCGAGGGCCACCGGGGTGCAGACGCCCACCACGTAGTTGCTGTCGGCTCGGCTCACGGCCTCGCGGGCAACGTCTCCGAACGTCTGGGCGAGGGCGCTGGAGCTCTCCACCGAGTAGAAGTTCCGGGGTGCACTGGCTAGCTCCCTGAGCTCCTCCGGGTCGTACGCGCCCTCGAGCCCAATGGTGTAGATGGTTGTGCTCGCAGCGTCGCGCGCCTCTAGGGCCCGAGTGCGGAGGTTGGTCGCGTCGCCTGCCTCGTGGGTCCCGTCAGTGAACAGGACCACAAAGCGATCCGCCAGACCGACGTCCTTT
>CAZQPP010000899.1:0-2315 GCA_964594295.1 uncultured Myxococcales bacterium
CTGGGATGACCTCAACCAGAGGTCCCTGGCGCTGATAGAAGAGCTGCGCGAGGAGTTCGAGGGCCTGGAGCACTGGGAGGCGGTGGCAAGCGACACGCGTCGCACGGTGCACAAGGAGGAGGCAACGCACTGGGAGAGCGTCTTGCCGAGAGGCGGTGGCCTCGCGGGCACCATTGGCGGCGCGGCCATCGGGTCCGTGGCGGGCCCCGTCGGCGCTTTCGTGGGTGCGATTTTAGGTGCGCTCATTGGCGGATGGCTCGGGTCCCGGGCGAGCCGCCACGTTGTCGAGCGGAGGGCAGACGAGGTGAGACCCGAGGTCTTCCGGGCCGTCGACTCCTTCCTCGGCGACACAGCGGGCTCACTAAGGGAGGCCACCACACAAGCTGCGGATCGTGCGAGAAACGGGCTCACCCAATGGAAGGAAGGGGAGCGCGAGAAGTACGCGACAGAAATGGGCCGACGTCTCGACCGGCTGAACGCCGGCCGCGAGGAGAGAGCGGCGCGGCTTGCGAAGCTCGACGAGGACGAGGTCCTCATCGAGAGCTACCGCGAGCGCCTCCAAGCGAGGTCACGATCATGACTGGCGGCGCGCACCTGACAGAGCTCGTCGAGGATCTCCTACCGACCCTCGAGGATCTGGGCCGGCAGGAGCTGCTCTGCGCGGGGCGCCTCTTCCGGGAGCGCCTGAGGAGGCCCCAGGCCTACGTCACCGTCGTTGGCGAGACTAGCTCCGGCAAGAGCAGCCTGGTCAACGGCCTGCTCAAAGAGCCCCTCCTGCCCGCTGCCGCGGAGCCCACCAACGGCACGGTGGTCCACGTCCTTTGCGAGGACGTCCCTTCCCCGCTAAGGCTGGCTCTCGCCCGCGACGGCTCCGCGGAGGAGCTCGACGAAAGGCGCTTCGATGCCCTGTGCAGGAGGCCCGGCGGCGCGCTGCTGCGCCTCCAACTCCAGGCCGCGCCACGCTCCGAACGGCACATAGGCCTGCACGTCTTCGACACGCCGGGCTTCAACTCCATCATCACTGAGCACAGCGACGTCCTCGCTCAGTTCCTTCCCCAGAGCGACGTCATCGTCTTCGTCGCTGGCTACCGCCAGGGGATCACGCAGGTAGACCAGGACATGCTCGGGCTCGTCGCCTCGTCGCTGAGCAACGACGCCGAGATCCCGATTGTCCTGATCGTCAACCGCGCACCGGCGGGCGTCTCAGCCTCGGACCGACGGCTGAGTGAGATCCGCTCAAACGCCTTCGACAGTCTGGGCGTGGAGCCCACCTGGCTGGCAGTCACCGCGCTTTCCGCCGACGAGCCCGAGCCTAGAATGCCCGACAGCAGCGCGCTGTGGGACGAGGTGACGCGGCTCATCGAGACTACCGAACGCCGCGAAGCGGTCCAGGCGAAGCTCGAGGCAGGGCTAACCTCGCTCCTCGAGGAAGCCGAGCTCGACATCGAGCGCGAACGCCTTGGCCTCGCGCTGTCCGAGGAGGAGTGCGCCGAGGCGGAGGCAGCCCTCGATCACCTGCGCGAGGCGAAGCGAGCTTCCCTGGAGGCCGTCGAGCGCTGCATGGAGGATCTGCACGCCTTGTCGGGCGCTTCCCTGCGTCGGGGCGCGCGACAGATCCTCTCGGCCCTCGATAGCGAGATCGAGTCGGCGAACAAGTGGCTGGACAAGGATGCCTGCCTGGGATGGGTGACTGGCCACGCGCTCCCCCACGAGACGAAGCAGGCGGCGAAGGCCATCGAGACGGTGATCGCGCGAAGACTCCAGGCCCTCGACGAGGAGCTTGCGGAGATCGCCGTCACGGCGGTGGCGGCCGTCGAGCGCTCGGTGCACGTCCGCTCCCACGCGGTGCGCCGACTGGTGAGCAACGTCGCGCGCACCCTGGCCTTTCGTGTCGCGGGAAAGACCGCCGAGGGCCTGCTGAGGGGGCTCGGTGGAGCGGGAGGCGTGGCGGCGGGCGCCGGAAACCTGGTCAAGACTGTAACTCGACGCGTGGGAGGGCTGTTTGGAAAGACCTTCGGCCGCGAGGTGTACGAGGGGATCGGCCGCGCCTTCTCCCAGCGCACGCTTCAACGGATAAACGCCGCCGTGGCCGTGGCGGTGGAGCTGATCACCTGGGCGTGGGACGCCAAGACGTGGCAGAAGGACCTGGGAGAGAAGCTCGCCGAGGCCGTCGAGCAATGGCAGCGGGACGTCCGGAAGGACCTCGAGCAGGAGATCCTGCCCTCGATCGCCAGAGCCAATCGCCGGTGCATAGCCGCCATCTACGATGACCTGATTGACGACAAGCAACGGCACCTCGAGCCAGGTCCGGCCGA
>CAZQPP010000900.1:0-2314 GCA_964594295.1 uncultured Myxococcales bacterium
GCAGAAGCTCCTCATGGAGCGCTTGCGCGCCCAAGGTGACGATTGGAGCGAGCGGGTCGTCGACATGGAGCGGCGCATGGCCGGGATCGCCACGGAGCGCGGCCTCAACTACTTGAAGTCCAGGCTCGTGCCCCTCATCGAGGGCCCGGAAGGCATTGCCGCGGATTGCAGCCGCCAGATCGAGCGCTTCGCCGACGAGCACCCGGACCTCTGCGAGCGGACCCTTGTGCTCATCGGACGCGCCGGGGCGCTCTACCCCTTCTTCCGCAGCTCCGCCCTCCTGCGCCACCTCGACGGGCGCACCCGGGACCTGCCGGTGGTCCTCCTCTATCCCGGCGAGCGCCGCGGCCAGACCGGCCTCTCCTTCATGGGCGTGCTCGAGCCCGACCACGACTACCGGCCCCGAATCTACTCGTGAGCGACGCCATGACCATCAGGGAGCTCTTCGCCTCAGACGTCACCCGCGACATCCCTCCGGTCGTCTACTTCCACGAGAGGAGCCCGGCGAAGCTCGAGGCCGAGGTAGGCGAGTACATCATCACCGGCGGATGGCCCGATGACCACCCGAACCACCGCCGCGTGCCCGACGGAATCCACGAGCAGTACGTGCGCTTGCTCACCGGCATCGCGACAGAGCTCGACAAGACGGGCGGCCCGGAGCTTCCCGCCGCATGGATCTCGGGCTTCTACGGCTCGGGGAAGTCCAGCTTCGCCAAGCTATTGGGCCTCGCCTTGGACGGCGTGGCCCTTCCCGGCGGCGGCTCCCTCGCCGAGGCATGGCTCGCCCGGGACACCTCACCGAAGGCGGTCGAGCTCCGCGAGGCGTGGGCGCGGCTGCGGCAGAAGATCGACCCACTCGCCGTGGTCTTCGACATCGGCAGCACCGCCCGCGACGGCGAGCACGTCCACTCGGCCGCCCTGCGCCAGGTCCAGCAACGCCTGGGCTATTGCAAGACCGAGCCCCTCGTCGCCGACTTCGAGCTCAAGCTCGAGCGCGACGGTGAGTGGACGCGCTTCGAGGAAGTGGCTGCCCGCGCGTTGGGGAAGCCCTGGTCCGAGGTCAAGGACCGCGCCCTGGCGGAAGAGGACTTCTCACGGGTCCTCTCGGAGCTCTACCCCGAGCGCTACACCGATCCGATGGCCTGGTTCACGAGCCGGGGTGGGACCCACGCCCGTGCAGAGTCCCCGGAAGAGGCCGTGGCCGCCATCTCCGACATGCTGCGTTTCCGCCAGCCGGACGCGACGCTCTTCCTGGTCGTCGACGAGGTCTCCCAGTACGTGCTCTCCCACAAGGACCGCGAGGACCGCTTGCGCGCCTTCGCCACCGCCCTCGGAGCTCGCCTCAAGGGGCGCGCCTGGCTCCTGGCCCTCGGACAGCAGAAGCTCGATGAGGAGGCCGGCGACTCCTTTCTCATCTGGGCCAAGGACCGCTTCCCCCCCCGCCTGCGGGTTCACCTCGGGGCCACGAACATTCGCGACGTCGTCCACAAGCGCCTCTTGGAGAAGAAACCAGAAGCGGCCACTCGCCTCCGCTCCCTCTTCGAGGCCCACCGTCCCGACCTCAAGCTTTACGCCTACGGCTGCGACGAGGTGACCCCCGACGAGTTCGTCGAGGTCTACCCGATGCTGCCGGGTCACATCGACCTCCTCCTGCAGATAACGAGCGCGCTACGCGTCCGCTCGACCCGCGCCCAGGGCGACGACCAGGCCATCCGGGGGCTCCTCCAGCTCTTGGGCGAGCTCTTCCGCACGCAGAGGCTCGCCGAGATGCCCGTCGCTACGCTGGTCACCCTCGACCAGATCTACGACGTGCAGCACACGGCCCTCGACTCCGACGTCCAGGCGAGCATGGCACGCGTGCTCGACAGGTGCTCCGGCGAGGACGAGGGCCTGATGGTGCGCGCGGCCAAGGCGGTCGCGCTCTTAGAGCTCATCTCCGACACCTTGCCGACCGACGCCGGCCTCGTGGCCAAGTGCCTCTACGACCGGGTGGACCGCGGAAACCAGGAAGCCCGCGTCACCGAGGCGTTGGAGGAGCTGCGCCGCCGAAACCTCCTCGGCTACTCCGAGAAGACGGGCTACAAGCTTCAGTCCACCGCCGCCGAGGAGTGGGAGCGCGAGCGCCGAGACATCGCCGTCGCCCGCGAAACCATCACGGAGCTCGTCAAGGAGCGCCTGAAGCTTCTGATGGACGAGCCCAAGCTGCCGGAGCTTTTCGGCCGTCCCTTCCCCTGGGCGGGGCTCTTCTCCGACGGCCGACGATGCACCGACGAGATCCTCAAAGACCCGCGGGATCCCGCTGCTTTCAGGGTGG
>CAZQPP010000901.1:0-1599 GCA_964594295.1 uncultured Myxococcales bacterium
GATCCGAGCACTGGCGACTGCACGAGCCCCTTGAAGGAAGATGGTGCGTCCTGCAACGACAGCGACGCAAGCACACGCAACGACTACTGTGAGGTTGGAGTCTGCATTCCCGGGGATCCGGTTGTCTGCCCACCCGCCCCCCAGTGCCATCTGCCCGGCGTGGTAGATCCGCTCACAGGTTTGTGCACGTACCAGCCTGCGAGCGGCATGGAGTGCAATGACGGCAGCGCATGCACGCAGACCGATGTCTGCGAGGATGGGAATTGTGTGGGCAGCGACAACGTCGAATGCACTCCTCCCACGCAGTGCCTCACGAGGGGCACGTGCGATGCTGAGGGGAACCCGGATGAAGGGCTTTGTATCCACGATCCACTGCCTGACGGGACGCGCTGCAGTGACGGCGATGCATGCACACGGGGAGACGAATGCAAGGCCGGCACGTGCCTCGGCGGCAATCCCGTCCAATGCGTGCCACTGAGTCAATGCCACGAGGAGGGAATCTGCGACCCCCTCACCGGTGTGTGCACGAACCCGCAGAAGCCAGAGGGCACACCCTGCGACGACGGGAACGCATGCACGCAGACAGACACCTGTCGGCGTGGGGTCTGCGCGGGAGCAAACGCCGTGGTCTGCGTTCCGCTCGATCAGTGCCACGAAAGGGGCGAATGCGATCCCGTCTCGGGCGAATGCTCCAACCCGGCCAAGTCGGATGGCTCACGGTGCACCGATGGAAACAGGTGCACGCAGGACGACGCGTGCAGGGCCGGAGCATGTCTTGGCGGGGACCCAGTTCTATGCGACCCCCTGAGCCAGTGCCACGAACGGGGCACGTGCAACCCCGACACGGGCGTCTGCACCAACCCGACGAAGCAGAATGGAGCGTACTGCGATGACGGAAACGAATGTTCTCTGAGCCAAACTTGCCAGGGCGGCGTCTGCACGCCGGATGAATGGGTCGAGTGCACGCCCAAGAACGAATGCCATCTCGCCGGGACCTGTGACCCCTCAAGTGGGAGATGCACGCACCCCCAGAAGAAGGACGGCAACCTCTGCAACAGGGTAGACCGATGCACCTTCGCCACCTGTCAAGGCGGCGAGTGCAAGAGCACCGAGCAGGTGGAATGCCCGCCCCCCAACGACTGCCATGAGCCGGGAGACTGCAATTCGGAGACCGGTGAGTGTACGAACAAGCCGAAACCGGACCAGACGGCCTGTGACGATGGAGATGCCTGCACCGTGGGAGACAGCTGTTCGTCCGGGCAGTGCGTGGGCGGCGAACAAGTCATCTGCCGTGCCAGCGACCAATGCCACGATGTTGGGACCTGCAGTCCCGATACCGGCGTGTGCTCGAATCCACCCAAGGAAGACGGCTCGCGCTGCAACGATGGGAACGGCTGCACGCAGACCGATACCTGCGAGGTGGGCGAATGCAAGGGTGCGGACCTGGTCGTTTGCGAGAAACCGCTTGACCAATGTCACCTGGTGGGCGTTTGTGCTCCTTCCTCGGGCGCCTGCTCGAACCCCGAGAAGCCCGATGGCTCTGCGTGCGACGACGGTGACTACAGCACCCAGGTCGACGCATGCCACTCTGGAGTTTGC
>CAZQPP010000901.1:1656-2308 GCA_964594295.1 uncultured Myxococcales bacterium
GACCAGTGTCATGAGGCCGGGGTCGCCAACCCGGAAACCGGAATCTGCTCGAACCCGGCGAAACCCGAGAACACACCCTGCGACGACGGTGATGCCTGCACGCAGCGGGATGCTTGCAGCTCGGGCATGTGCGTGGGCACCGAACCAGTGACTTGTACTGCGCTGGACCAGTGCCACGATGCGGGCATATGCGATCCTGTCTCGGGTAGGTGCTCGAACCCGGCCAAGGCTGACGGCACCTCCTGCAATGACGGCAACGCGTGCACTCAGGCCGACACCTGTCAGTCAGGAACGTGTACGGGCTCTGACCTCGTAGTTTGCACGGCTCTCGGCCGGTGCCACGATGTTGGTGCCTGCGACCCGTTGACAGGCCGGTGCACGCATCCGGCCAAGGCCACCGGAAGCCCGTGCGATGACGGTGACGAGTGCACCCTCAACGACACGTGCCAGTCCGGGCAGTGCGTGTCTGGGCAGCCGGTGGAATGCCCACCCTTGGGCCAGTGCCATTTGTTCGGGACATGCGACTCGGTGACGGGAGCGTGCTCGCCCCGCCAAAAGGTGAATGGCGCGGCCTGCGATGACGGCAACGAGTGCACCCGGACCGATACCTGCCAATCTGGCACATGCGCAGGCGCTGACGAGGTGGTTTGTG
>CAZQPP010000902.1:0-2306 GCA_964594295.1 uncultured Myxococcales bacterium
CGACACCTGCGATGCAAACGGACAATGCGTCGGGGGCACGGCCGCGGCCGGCTGCTGCGGCTCCGACCAGGACTGCGACGACGGCAACCCCTGCACGGCCGACACCTGCGACCCCACCACCAGGCTGTGCACCTACGCGAACGTGCAAGACGGCAGCCTCTGCGACGCCGACGGCAACGACTGCACCGACGGCGACTTCTGCGTCCGCGGTGCCTGCGCGGTCGGGCACCCCGTGGCCTGCCCGCCACCGTCGGACGCCTGCCACATCCGGATCTGCACGCCGGTCGGGTCCACCGATCACGAGTGCCCCGAGGTCGATGCCCCGGCCGGCACCATCTGCGACGACGGAGACCCCTGCACGACGAGCGACCGCTGCGACGAGCAGGCTGAGTGCGTGGGCAACCCCGTGGCCAATTGCTGCACCGGCGCAGCGGACTGCGACGACGGCAACGGCTGCACTACCGACGCCTGTGTGTCGGGCACATGCACCCACGCGCCGGTAGAGGATGGGCAGGCTTGCGCGACCGGCACGTGCCTGGGCGGGGCCTGTCAGGGCGGTGGCCCCTGCCAGGGTGCCGGCTGCGTGGTCCCGGACCCGGCGATCATGATCATGGCCGGCGGCAAGCACACCTGCGCGGTGCGACAGAGCGGCCCGATCGAGTGTTGGGGGCAGAACGTCCTCGGTCAGCTCGGCGTAGGCGCCCCGGTGATCCTGAGGCAGCCGGCCCACACGCTGAACGCCGTGAGCAACCCCGCGGCGCTCTCGGGTGGGCTCTTCCACACCTGCGGCATCGAGCAGGGAGGCGCCGGCTTCTGCGTCGGCTCGAACCTCTCCGCCCAGCTCGGTCACCCCAACGCCTCCTTCGCCCACACCACGCCCATCGGCGTGCAGGGGCTCGACGACGCCGTCAGCATCACCGCCGGGGACGCCCACTCCTGCGCCGCCCGCACCGGCGGCCTCGTCTCCTGTTGGGGCTCGGACGCCTCCGGCCAGATCGGCGACGGCGACACCTCCGCCGACCGCGCCCGCTCCCCCAGAGACGTCGCCGGCGTGGACGGGGCCGTCGAGGTGGACGCCGGCGCCGAGCACGCCTGCGCGCGCCTCGCCGACGGCGGGGTCCGCTGCTGGGGGGCCAACCAGTCCGGCCAGCTCGGCAACGGAAACGCCGGCGGCAACACGTGGGGCTCGGTCCAGGTAACGGGCCTCGACGACGCCGAGGACATCGCCTGCGGCGCCGAGCACTGCTGCGCGGTCACCGCGACCGGGACCGTACGGTGCTGGGGCCGCAACAACGACGGCCAGCTCGGCGACGGCGGCTTCGACGGCGCCGCCGCCCCCATCGAGGTGGCCGGTCTCACCGCGGCCGTCGAGGTCGGCGCCGGCGACCAGCACAGCTGCGCTCGCCGCGACGACGGCAGCGTCTGGTGCTGGGGCGCCGGGGGCGTCGGCCAGCTCGGCATTGGGACCGAGACCGGAAGCGCGACGGCGGTCCCCGTTCCCGGGGCACCCATGGCCGCCGAGCTCGAGGTCGGCGACATGCACACCTGCGTCCGCACGGCCGAAGGCTCGGTCTGGTGCTGGGGCTGGAACCTCTGGGGCCAGGTCGGCTCGGGGAGCGAGGACATGGTGCTGCTGACGCCGATCAGGGTGCTGGGCTTTTAGATTCGTCGACGGGGTCTGCGGGGGCGGTCTGGGAGCGCCCCCCGCCACACCTCCCTCGGAGGGCATAGCCGCCCCCGCGCTGAGGGGGGGCTGTTGTGGGGTAGTCAGTGGCGCCGCGGGTGGATGAGTCGCCAGGTGAGCGCGCAGACGCGGTCGAGCAGCTCGATGCCGCCGCCCCCGCGCTCGAGGTCGATCGCCTGAGCAGCGCGAAGCACTCGCAGGGTAGCCTTGGCCTCCTTCGCCGACCCGAGCGCCACGGAGTCGCCCGCCGAACGGAGGCTCCACTGGAGCCTCCTCCCGATTCTAGCCTCCCCTTGGTCGGCGATAATCGGAGGCGGGGCCCGGTAGCGGCGGTCGTCGCCGAAGCGGCCGGCACCTTCGGCCAGGTTGAGCGGGACGCTGACCGTGGAGTCGCGGCACTGAGACGCGACCTTGCGGTAGGGCGAGGGGACGGCATCGAGCAGCGGCAGGACGTGTTCAGCCGCGGCCAGCGCGAGCGTGAGGGCTTGGAAGTCGTAGGGCATCGTTGCCTCCGATGAAGTGAAGAGGAACGGCACCCCCCAGGCGGGCCAGACGGCAGGGGTCAAGGCTGCCCCGGCGCTTCGCCGGGGCACGAGCGAAGCGAGCTTGGCCTTTACGCCTG
>CAZQPP010000903.1:0-2305 GCA_964594295.1 uncultured Myxococcales bacterium
TGCCAACTAGCATCAGTGGTGTACCTAAACGTGCCATATGGCTTCCCCAACCAACGCCTCAGCAGCACGCCAGGCGCTGCGACGAATCGCGCACCGGTTGCCCAAGGTGGTCGAAGCCGCGATGTCCGTGCGTGGCGACGTGCTCCCCGCGTCGCTCTCGAAGACGCGCAAGATCTGCGGCAATCCCAACTGCAAATGCGCTCGCGGCGAGAAGCACCCGGTGCACCAACTCTCGTGGAAAGAGGACGGCAGATGGAGAAGCACACACATCAGGCCAGACGAACTCGCCAAGGTCCACGCCGCCGTTGAGCGCTACAGGGAGCTTAGGCGGTGCCGCACTGAGCTGCGCAAGCTCGTCTTGGAAGCAGCGTCGCTGATCGACGAGTTGGTCGAAGCGATGCGGGTGGCGCCTCCCGACAAGAGCAAAGGGCGGCGCCGCTAGGCCATGGGCGCCGGGCGAACCGGCCGCAACGACCCCTGCCACTGCGGCAGCCACCACAAGTACAAGCGCTGCTGCCGGCAACGAGACGAACGTGCTGCGCGAGAGCGCCACGCTGCCGAGCTGCCTCCTTGGGTCCTCGACTCAGATCGCAAGCTCCACCTGTTCGAGAAGTACGCCACAGACGTCTACGGGTTGCCCAGTCTCCTCGGGAGCCTGCGTGATGGGCGCCGCGATCCAGATTTCCCGACCATCGAGGTCGCCGCCGCTCTCTTCCACGCCGCCCTGCTTCGCCGCCCGAGCATCAACGCCACCGAGGGCGACCTGAAGCAGGCCGACTTCCAGAGGCTCATCGGCCGCCACCCCAACCCGGGCACCAAGGCCTTCAGCGCCGAAGTCATCACCAACGTCCTCGACAAGCTCGACCTCGATGGGCTGCGCAATGGAATCGAGGACGTCAACTGGACGGCGGAGCGTAACAAGGCCTTCCGGGAAGGGTCCTACGGAACGCTGCGCTGCGTCGCCATCGACGGGTGGGAGCCCTTCTCCTCCTACGACAGGCACTGCTCCCATTGCCTCGTCCGCAAGGTGAAGCGCAAGAACCCCGACACCGGCGAGATCGAAGAGGTCGACCAGTACTACCACCGCTGTGTCGTCGCGATGCTTGTCGGACCCCTCCTCGACATCGTTCTCGATGTCGAGCCAGTTCTCAGCGCGGACGCCCGGCGTGACCTCGGCGAGGACCCGCACCACGAAGGGGAGTTGACCGCCGCACATCGCCTCATCGATCGGCTCCACGAAACCTACGGCTCTTTCATCGACGCCTTCATCTGCGATGCGCTGTATGGCAACGGGCCGATGATGACGAAGCTCGACGACTACGGGTATGGCGGCTTCATCGTCTTGAAGAAGGACAATAACGAACCGCTGAAAGAGGCCCTCGCCCTCTGGCAGGGCAAACGCCCTTGCCAACGGATCAACGACGACGAGAAGGGAGAGCACATCGAGTTCTGGGATGTCGACGACATCGAGACCCTCGACACCTACAAGGGCAAGGTCCGGGTCATCCGTGCCCTCATCACCAAGGCGAACGGCACCCGCAAGACCTGGTGCTTCGCGGTAGTGGGTCGGAAAGCGCGTAAGGTTGCCCGCCGGACGGCGCTCACGATCATTCGCTCGAGGTGGCATATCGAGAACACGGGCTTCGGTCAGTGGGTCAAGTACTGGAACCTCGGCCGAGTCTATCGCCACACGCCGAACGCCATCCTGGCCATCCTGCTGCTCTGGATGCTCGTCTTCAACCTGCTGCAGCTCTTCGTCTACCGCCGTCTGAAGCGCCCACGAAAGCCGCTCGACCCCTGCGACACAATCATCAGCATCGTCGCGCAGATGTTCCGCGACGTCGGCACGATCCCCGAGCGGATCGCCTGGGAGGTGTTGGCCTACGCCGCCACGAGCTGAGTGAAGGAGCGGACCGTCAGGATCGGTCCCTGGCGATCCGCTCGACTCAGTCCAACCAGGCCGAAGCTCGGAGGACCAAAGCCGCCCACACAAATACACCGCCTACCCCCTGGCGGGAAACCTGTGCTCATCGGCCCCGGCCCCGCACGCCGCGCGAGGCCGCGGCCAGGTGCGCCCGCTGCACCGCCCCACTGAGGCGGAGCCCCTGGCGTGGGGGCAAGGGAATTGCAACCCCGGACAACAGCCGCTATCCTTCGCCCAGCGAGAGGCATCTTGATGAGCAACGAAGCAGAGCGCGTCCCCGTGGAGCTGCTTGTGCACTCCCGGTTCCGCGGCGCCTTCTCAGGCACGCTGGACCTCGTCCCAGAGGATGTTGCGAAGGATTTCGCGCAAAACGAGGCGCTG
>CAZQPP010000904.1:0-2300 GCA_964594295.1 uncultured Myxococcales bacterium
CGCCGAAAGAACAAGAGAACGAGCCCGAGGAGGAGGAGCAGGGCTCCGCCGCTGCTCTCCGTGGAGCCGGCGCTGCAGGCGCCGCCGGTGAGGCGCAGCTCGACCCCTGGCTGGCAGGCGTCTCCCGTGCCGTCCTCGTCGGCGTCGATCTGGCCGGGGTTGGCGACGCTGGGGCAGTTGTCCGCGCTGTCCGCGATCCCGTCGCCGTCCTTGTCCGGGCCCTTCGCCGTGCCGCCCGTGCCCGTGCCCGTGCCTGTGCCCGTGCCCGTGCCGCCGCCCGAGCCGGGCTCCTCGGCCACGCAGAGCTTCGAGCAGCCGTCACCGTCGACCTCGTTCGAGTCCTCGCAGGACTCACCCGCCGCAGTGTTGACCACCCCGTCGCCGCACTCGGCCTTCGTGCAGTCGGCGTCGCAGGTCGGGCTCGCGCCCCCGTCGTCGCACTCCTCGTTCTCCTGCCTCTTCCCGTCGCCGCAGACGGCCTCCGCGGCCGCCTCTATGTCGCAGAAGGCGTCGCAGCCGTCGTTGTTCTTCACGTTGCCGTCGTCACATTCCTCGCCGATCTCGAGGGCTCCGTTGCCGCAATCGGGCTCGACGCACAGCGTCTCGACGCAAGACGCCTTCTCGCAGTCCGCGTCCACCGTGCACTTCACGCAGGTCTTCCCGATTACGCTCGAGGGTGCGAGGCAGGCCGGGAAGTCGTCGGCGCAGCCGGTGTCTCGGGTGCCCGCCTGGTCGTTGGTGCAGTCGCGCGTGCACGCGCTCGAGCATCCGTCGCCGTCGACCTCGTTGCCGTCGTCGCAGGCCTCGCCGGGGTTCAGGTTGTGGTCGCCGCAGCGGGCCGGGACGACGCAGGTCCTGCTCTCCGAGCAGGTCTCGTTCTGACCTTGCCGGAGTTTGCCGGACCGGTTCATAGGGTACGGCTGGCCGGCGAAGCCGGACTGCCGTCCCATAGGTCGTCAACCCTCGTGGTCGGAGGCTGAGGGGTATCTGTCAGTGGCCGCACTCTTTCTTGCAGTGTTGAGCGACCCGTCCGGCAGCTGCCGACACGCACTTCCTATAGGCTGAAACTGGTGTCACTCGCGCGCACTCCGGAGCGAGCAGATCAACGTTCTCCGACATGCGGCGGATGCAGTCGACGACGCAAGGATTATCGCGCGGTGCTTTGGAGGGCCTCTTGGGCTTCGCTGGCGTGCTGCTGTCAGAACAGAGGCCGACCAGGACGATGAGCCCCAAAATGACCAATGCACCGGGCAGGAACCCTGATGAGCGTGAGACGGCCGGCAGATTGGACAGTGGATGTCCGCACGACGGGCATGTGCTCGCCTGAGGGGAGACCTTGTGTCCGCATGCTGGACAGTCAGAGAGGGGGGGTGAGTTCGCCACGATACCGCTCGTTGTGTCTCCTCAGTGCGGGGTGCACGAGGATGACCAAACTGTAGCTGCGTGCACCACGAGTGCAAGCGTCGGCGGCGAGGCGGAGAAGAGCGTCTGACTGCACCTCAGCAGGGGTTCCGTCGTGGATAGAGCTGAACAGGAGGGGTGGTGCAAGGCGCGGACGGGTTGTTGGCGGACAGACGGAGGTAGGCACCGAACAGGCGAGTCGGCGGCAAGTCGCCGGGGCGCGCGGATCCAGACTCATGCCCCTGGCTGCGCTGGCAGTGGCGCGGCGGTTGCCCGGACCTGTGCGCGGCCCGAGCCGTGACCGACCGCGGCACATGTACGCCCTGGTGCTCCCGTCCGCGTCCTCGGGCCGCGCTTTCGCCCGTGTGGTCGGCCGATTGTGTCGCGCCACGTACTTCTCACGCAGGCAGGGTGACGCCCCGTGGCGCCGTCCGGCGCTTGAGCCGCGATCAGGTGGCCATGGCGAGGTCATCGTTCTGGCGCGTGATCCCGGATCCTGGGAGGGCGCTGGTGTGTCAGACACGCCCTGGCCGGAGCAAGAAGGCCTATGATGTCAATGGTTTACACGAAAGCGTCGGGTCAAGCGCCTTGTTCGGCGCCAAATTGTGTCGTCATGCTAAGGGGTTGTGGGTCGAGTCGGGGTCGGAGACTAGCTTCGGTTCATCGAGGCTGTGCTGGTTGCGGGCAGGTGGGGTGTCGCGAGGACCTGTTTGGGGTGTGTTGCGGGCCAACAGCGGTTGCCAGATGCAGCCCTGGAGCGGTGTGGCCTCGTGGCGGAAGACTCAGTTGTCTTCGACATGAACAATCTGCCAGTCCAGGTCACCCTCAAGTTCGAAGCGAGAGGCTACTTGCTTCTTCTCGCCGTCGATGACGGCGGTGACGATCTTGAGAGCAACATG
>CAZQPP010000905.1:0-2291 GCA_964594295.1 uncultured Myxococcales bacterium
ACGGTCTATCGCCCGTCGAAATCCAACTCACACCCTACGCAACGCAGATCAACATCGCCAAGTCCGTCGCCGCTCCAAGGTGACATCCCGAAAGCCGGAATTGCCGGTTCGAACACCGCACCCTCATCCGCAAGATCCACACGGAATTGACCCGGAGCCTCGCTTGACAGGCGAACTCGCCTGCGAGAAACCGTGGGTTGTGCGGATCTCGTTCTCTTGGAAACGGTCTAGCATGTTGAAATCTCTCACAATCTTTGTAGTTGTCCTAATCGCCGCGTGCGGCTTCTCGAAGACGCGCCGGCATGAATCGCCGTTTGTGCGCGCCGTTGACCGGCGAACTGAGGAGATGACCACGGAGCAGGAACCATGGTTGTCGGCCGCGTTGGACGACGACGCGCTGCTTGTCAGCGGTGGCCACAAGCAACAATGCTGGCACGTCGAGCACATAACCGAGGAACAAGGCGTCCTTCAGGTGAATACCGCTGAGAGCCTGTGGCTAGACTACACCCTGGGTGCCGCCCTTGGAGGAGCCAGTGCCCTCCTTTTTGCCAACCTCGGGGAGTTTTCGAGCGAAAGCACAAAAGGCAGCTCAGGAAAAAGCCAAGCCAGCAATCGGTCGGTAGCGACCTTGGGCGCGGTTGTGCTTGCTGCTGCCGGTGCGACTTTGATCGCGAATGGCGTCAAGAACTCAATGGCAACGCGGGATTCTGAACATGATCTTGACGTCTCAACAAGGACGGTCGAGGGGCACAAGACCGACTGCCACGAGGTTCCGCTCGCGAACGCACCTGCCACACTTCATTTTCCGAACGGGCAGAGCCGGAGTTTCCAACTTGACACGAGTGGCAACTTCTTGTGGCGCTTGGGCGATCTTTCTCCGGCCGAGCGACTTGCCCTCCTCGTCCACGGCGCACACCTGGCGACTGGGGCCCTTTCCGTGGCCGAGAAGTCCATACAAATCGACTTCGCCCCGTGGGTCGATCTCGTCTACGCGCAGGCCTACGACAAGGCCAAGACGAGCATCGCCGGACTGCAGACCTTCATCAACGACTACCAGAACGCGCCGCAATCGGTGGAGGCGCAGCTAGCCCTCAATGCCCTACGAGCTGACGCGCTCGCATCCGCGCGCGAGGCCGGGACGAGAGAGGCCGTTTCGGCCTTCTTGCACCACTTCCCGCAGGCTTCCGAGCGGCCTGAGTTGGAGGCACTCATCGTCGCACGAGAGATGGAACAGCGTCAGGGTTCCGAACTCGTCGCTGGCAAGGTCTCTTGGGACACAGCATTGCGTTACTTGCTTGCTTGTCGTGACTGTCGGGCCTGCATCCATCTGGCACCAGTATTGGACAGGGTTCTCCATCTTGCACAAACCGACCAGGATAGGCGCCTGAACATGCGGTATTCCCGCCTGATGGCCGCACGCCTCGTGCTTGCGAACTTGCGGGACCAGCGGCCCGGCGCAAAAAAGGACTTTTATGCAAAAGCTAGCCGGGAAAAGGAACTGCTAAGAAAAGTCAAACGGCGGATTAGGGCAGTTGGTGTCAGGATTTCAGCTTCAACTGGGCCTGGAACGGCCTGTGTGGAAAGGGTGCCAGCGCAAATTGATCGAAATGGGTATTTCCGAGATCCCTATTGTGCCGACTATGGTTGGAGGAGCTTTTCGGTTACGGCGAAGTTCCGAAACAAATGGAAGTTCCCCGTGTGGGTCTACCCAGTTGTCGTCGCATGCGACTACGTCAGCATTGGCGGGTTCTTTACTGACAGCATGAACGGCGTCAAGAAGCTGGCCCCTGGCCTGAGCAGTGCTGGCGAGGGTTGGAGTACAAGCACTGGGTCGTATCACCGGATGCAAAGCTGCCGCCTGGCGGAGGACTACCCTGTCGACTCCTTGCCGAAGGGGCCATTTGTTGAGGCGCTGCTGCGCGACGGATGGGTGTCCGGTAATTTCGTTGGGCGATGAGCACACGCCCTGCCAAAGGGAAGCGTGGAGACGTTGATCATAAAGGGCATGGCAAATGAGTGTCCCTGACCGCGTCCTGCGCTAACTCCTCATCGAGCCCGTCCAATACCAAGACCTGTTCGACCGCTTCTTGATTCTGCACGGGAGGACGCAGATCATTCATGGACTCCGGACTCAACACCAAGCAGGCACTGCAAGCGGCTTCAACACAATCGCCTACTTTGGCCCTCGGCAGCCGATCGAATTCACCGCAAGTTTTAGACATCACGACACAAACCCGCGCCGAACAAGATGGGGTGAGGAGGCCGTGACCCCTTGCCCATCAACACACACG
>CAZQPP010000906.1:0-2282 GCA_964594295.1 uncultured Myxococcales bacterium
CTGGAGATCGTCGGTGTAGACGAGGTTGCGGTCGCCGGGGAGGTTGGCGGTAACGTCGTCGAGGCAGTAGCTCTCCGCCCACTGGGGCACGAGGCGGTCGTAGGGCGGCCGGAAGACCTCGGCCGTGGGGATGCCGGCGCGGGTGAGCCAGGCGTGCCAGGCGAGCACGAAGAAGGGGCTCGGCGGGCCCGTGCGGGTGCTGTAGCCCTCGAAGAGGCGCTTGAAGGCCCCGGCGGGGGCGAAGGCCACGGCGCCGAGGCAGTCGACGCCCTCTCCGTAGCGACCTTCGAGGAAGGGGCGGGCCGAGAGGGCCGCGTGGCCGCCCTGGGAGTGGCCGAGCACGAACGCGCGTGTGGAGACGGGGCGGCCGAGGCTCTCGCCGAGGGCCTTGAGGGCGCGCAGGGAGTCGGCCACCGCGAGGCCGGTCGTGTCGCGCACCAGGTAGGGGTGCGGGCCGGGGGTGCCGAGGCCGGGATAGTCGGGGAGCACGACCGCGTAGCCGATGGACGCGTAGACGATGCCGAAGTAGGCGCCGAGGGGGATCTTGAGAGAGGGCGCGCAGGAGTCCGCGCTCCCCCAGGTGCCGTGGGCCCAGGCCAGGGCCGTCGGGGGCTCGGCGGGGGAGGGGGCGTGGGGCAGGACGGCCAGGGCGCTCGCCTGGGTCTGCAGGCCCGGCGCGCTGTAGGTCGTGTAGAGGAGGCGGTGGATCTCGACGCCGTGGAGGGGCGCGAAGGCGGGAGCCCAGCGCTCTACGTACTCGGCCGTGTCCTCCGCGCTCCAGGTCTCCTGCACCTCGTCGACGACGAGCGCTCCGAGCACGGGCAGCGGAGGGTCGCTGGGGTCGGCCGGTGGCGGTCCGGGCTCGGGCGGGGGGCCCGGATCGGGGGCTCCGTTGCCGCCCTCGTCCCCTCTGCCGGCGTCCCTCGGTGAGGTGTCGGGCTCGCCGCCGCCACCGTCAGCCGGTAGCTCCGCCGAGCCTTCGTCGCGGGACGCCGGGACGTCCCCGGGGTCTCCCCCGGCGGGGGGATCTGCGGGACATGCGACGAGGAGCGCCGCGAGACAGAGCATCGCGACTCTGCGCTTCACCCCTCCGTCCCTGTCACGTCGTCCGCCACGCCCAGCTCCTCGAGCCAGGCGAAGAAGGCCTCCTCGGTGAGCACCTCCACGCCGAGGGCCTCTGCCTTCTTCAGCTTGGAGCCGGCACCGGGGCCGGCGACCACGCGGGTGGTCTTCTTGCTGACCGAGCCCGACGCCTTCCCTCCGAGGCGCCCGACGAGGGACTCCGCCTCCTGTCGCGTGACCCGCTCGAGGGCTCCCGTGAAGACGAAGACGTGGCCTTCCAGGGGAGTGGGGGCGTCGTCGCTCTGCTCCGGCTCCGGGTCCGCCGTGCGCACGCCCGCCTGCTCCAGGCGGTGCAGCAGCTCCTGGTTTCGCGGCCGGCGGAGCCAGTCGGCGATGGCGTGGGCCATCTTCTTCCCGACGCCCGCGACCTCGTCAAGGTCGGCCTCAGGGGCGGCGCGCAGGGCATCAACCGAGCGGTACTGCTCGGCGAGGAGCTGAGCCACCTTCACCCCTACGTGGCGGATGCCGAGGCCCGAGAGCAGGCGCCAGAGGGGGCGGTCGCGGCTCTCGTCTATGCCGCGCAGGAGGTTCTCCGCGCTCTTGTCGCCCATGCGCTCGAGGTCGGCCACGGCCGCGCGCTCGAGGTGGTAGAGGTCGGCGACGTCCCGGACTAGGTCGCTCTCTGCGAGCTGCTCGCACAGGACCTCTCCGAGGCCTTCGATGTCCATGGCCCCGCGTGAGCCGAAGTGCCGTATGTGCTCGACCACCTGGGCAGGGCAGGAGGCGTTGGAGCAGCGCAGGACCTTCGCGCGCTTTGTCTTGCCCTTGCCGGCAGCCACCTCATCCCATTCGAGAGGGTCGTCGCAGGCGGGACATCGCTCCGGCGGCAGGATTTGCTTGGTGCCCTCGGGTCGCAGCTCCGGGACTGCTTTGACGACCTTGGGGATCACGTCACCTGCCCGCTCCACGAGGACCGTGTCGCCCACTCTGATGTCGCGTTTCGGGTCGGCGAGGTGCTCGAAGTTGTGGAGGCTCGCCCTCGAGACGGTCACTCCGCCGATGGGCACCGGCTCGAGCAGGGCGACCGGAGTGACCGCGCCGGTGCGACCGACGTTGAGCTCGACGGCGTTCAGCCGCGTCGTGGCCTGGCGCGCCGCGAACTTGAAGGCGATGGCCCAGCGAGGGTGGTGGGCGGTGTTTCCGAGGCGCCTCTGGAGGGC
>CAZQPP010000907.1:0-2276 GCA_964594295.1 uncultured Myxococcales bacterium
TCGTCGAGTCGCGCGGCCATCTGGCTCCCCTGCCCGGGGTTATTGAGAAGCTACCCCAGGCAGCCACCGAGGGGGAGCCTGCTCGAGCCCTGCCAGGGCGCCCGTTTCGCGGGCCCGGGGCGCCCGTTTCGCAGGCCCAGGGAGCTCAGTTGAGCTTGATGAGGCTCGCCTGCTCCGTCATCGTCTGGCCCGCCTTGATGTCCATGTTCATGGCGGCCTCGGTGCTCATGTTCTGGTCGGCCTTCATCTTCGTGTCCATGCTGGAGTGGGTCTCCAGCTCCTTGCAGTCGATGAGGACCTTGCCCTCGGGGGCCAGGATGCTGATGTCCCCCTTGGCGCTCTTGACCTCGATGTGGTCGTTGGTCGAGTCGATGAGGACGTAGTTCTCCTTCTTGCGGTCGTAGACCTGGATCTTCTCCTTGCCCTCGGTGTGGTCGAGCACGACGAGGTGGCCGTCCCGGTCCATGGGGTCGTTGGCCTCTTCGCCGTCTTTCACCTTCGTCTGCAAGATGATGCGCTCGACCTTGTTCTCGTCGTCGTCGTGGAAGGTCACGATGTGGCCCGAGCGGGAGCGGATCGAGCGGAAGTTGTTCTTCCCTTCCTGGGACTCGTTGTCGTGGATGGGCTTGTCCACGCCGTTCCAGAGGGAGCCGATGATGATGGGCCGGCGCACGTCTCCGTGCTCGAAGGCGATGAGCACCTCGTCGTCGACCTCGGGCAGGAAGAAGCCGCCCCGGAACTCGGCGCCCTCCTTGGAGCCCGCGAAGAGCGTGGTGATCCGGGCCCAGTTCGACACGAAGTCCCCTTCGTCGGGGAGGTCGGTGTACTTGTCGCTCGACTCGAGCACCCAGGGGTACTTCACCTTCACCCGGTACCGACCCTCCGGGTCCTTGTTGTCGATCACGATGCCGACGACCACGCTGTAGAGTCGGTTTGCCTGGCGGTGTAGTGCTGGGTCGAACATGACGCTTCCAGGTGACGGTTCGTTTCCGCCCGGTGAGCTCTTCCCCCCGGCGGCCGTTCCAGTCGAACGAGCCTAGATGAAGACCGCAAGGGGCGGCAAGCGGAAGGGGCGGAGATGGTTGGTGCGCACAGGAGCGCCGGGGTGCGGAGGCGTCACCCCAGCGGACGATCCGCACGCAAAAAACGTACCGAAACGAGGCTTGTCACAGCTTCGAAGAGCGAGCCTCTACTCCTGGTCCAGCACCTCGCGGACCTTGCGCAGCAGCTCCTCGGCCGTGACGGGCTTGGCGAGGAGCCGGGCCCCCGACGAGGGCGCCCCGTGGCTCTCCACGGCGTCGCCGACGTTGCCCGACATGAACAGGGCCTTGAGCTGCGGTCGCAAGCGGCTCAGTCGCTCGGCCAGCTCGGGCCCGCTCATGCGAGGCATCACCACGTCGCTGAGCAGGAGGTGGATCTCACCTTCGTGTCGCTCGCAGGTGAGCAGGGCCTCACCTCCGTTGGCCGCTGCCAGCACGTCGTAGCCGGCTCTTCGCAAGAGGCGATCGGTGAGCTTTCGCACGGCGTCGTCGTCCTCGACGAGCAGCACGGTCTCGTGCCCAGCCTCCACGTCGTCCCTCGGCGCTTGCGCCTGCGCGGTGGCGGTGGCGTCCGTCCGAGGCAGGCAGATCTTGAACGTCGTGCCGCGGCCGGGTTGGCTCGAGACCCAGATGTGCCCGCCGCTCTGTTTGACGATGCCGTAGACCGTCGAGAGCCCCAACCCGGTGCCTTTCCCCTTCGCCTTGGTCGTGTAGAAAGGCTCGAAGGCGCGCTCGAGCGTCGTCCGGTCCATGCCGGCTCCGCTGTCGCTGACGCTCAGCATGACGTGAGGCCCCTCCGCCAGCTCGACCTGCTCTTGGACCTCGTCGGGGCCGATGTCGGCGTTCTCGGTCCGAATTCGAAGCTGCCCTCCTCCGGGCATGGCGTCGCGGGCGTTGACCGCCAGGTTCATGATCACCTGCTCGACCTGCCCGCGATCGGCCTCCACGCTGCCGAGCCCCTCCGCGAGCCGGGTGACGACGGCTATGGCGTCGCCGAGGAGCCTCCGCAGCATGCTGTCGATGCCGGAGACGACGTCGTTCAGGTCGAGCACCTCGGGCTCGAGGTGCTGTTTCCTGCTGAAGGCGAGGAGCTGCCTGGTCAGAGACGTGGCGCGGTCCGCGGCGCCCTTGATCTCGAGCACGTCGTCGCGCATCGGATCGTGCTCGCTCAGGTCGGCGAGGATGGACTCGGCGTAGCCGTTGATCACCGAGAGCAGGTTGTTGAAGTCGTGGGCG
>CAZQPP010000908.1:0-2071 GCA_964594295.1 uncultured Myxococcales bacterium
TCTTTTCCTGGCATGATGTCGACGCCGCGAGCGACTTGCAGCGTTTGGAGCTCGTCCTGTCGGCGATGCCGGACGAGCGGCTCATGGAAGAGCTCGAGGCGGCGCGGGGTCGTGGGCGCGACGACTATCCGATTCGGGCGACCTGGAACGCGTTGCTCGCAGGAGTGGTGTTCCAGCACGGCTCGGCGGCGTCGCTCCTTCGGGAGCTGCGCCGCAACGCGGAGCTGCGGGAGGTCTGCGGCTTCGACCCGTGCCTGGGCGCGAACGGGGTGCCGACCGACGACGCGATGAGCAGATTCCTGAAGAAGGTGATGGAGCATCAGGAGCGCATCGAGGAGATCTTCCACGAGCTCGTGCGTGTGCTGGGCGAGGAGCTGCCGGACCTCGGTCGAGACCTGGCGGTGGACTCGACGGCGGTGCAGTCTTTCGGCAAGCCGGTGCGCGACGAGGAGAAGAAGGAGAAGCGGGACGGGCGCCGGGAGCTGGACGCGGACTGGGGTACGAAGAGCTATCGAGGCACGCGGCGCGACGGGAGTGCGTGGGAGAAGGTGACGAGGTGGTTCGGCTTCAAGATCCACCTGCTCGTGGACGCGAAGTACGAGCTGCCGCTGGCCTTCGGGGTAACGAGGGCGTCGAGAGCAGACGGCCCGGAGCTGCCGAAGCTCGTCGCGCAGAACGCAGAGCGTCATGAGGCAGTCGCGGCGCGCGCGGAGACGTGCTCGGCGGACAAGGCCTACGACACGATGCAGAACTACGAGGAGCTGTACGACGTGCACGGCATCACGCCGGTGATCGATTGCCGGGAGATGTGGAAGGGAGAGAAGACGCGCACGCTCTTCGGTGACCGGGTCGAGCCGTTCACCTACGACGAGCGTGGCGAGGTCTACTGCGAGTGTCCGGCGACGGGGAAGGTGCGCTCGCTGGTCTACCAGGGAGTGGAGCGAGAGCGGCGAACGCTGAAGTACCGCTGCCGGGCGGCGGCGTACGGGCTGGAGTGCGCTGGCCGGAGGGAGTGTGAGGCGGGCACGGGAGTCGGGAGCTTCGGTCGGACGGTGCGGGTGCGAATGGAGGAGAACCGGAGAGTGTTCAGCCCGTTGCCGCGGCAGAGCTACAAGTTCAAGAGGCTGTACGCGAAGCGGACGTCGGTGGAGAGGGTGAACGCGCGCCTGGACAGGGTGCTGGGCTTCGAGCTGCACACGACGAGAGGGATGGAGAAGATGAAGACGAGGGTAGCGGTGGCGTTGGTGGTGATGTTGGCGATGGCGGTGGGCAGGATTCGAGCGGGGCAACGCGAGCGGATGCGTTCGTTGGTGGGCGATGTGCGCCGGGCCGCGTAGAAGGCGGCCGGCCTCCGAGCAGAAGCCGGCCGCCAGCTCGTCAACGTCGCCTGGGGTGTAGGAGGCGCCAGGTGGTGGCGCAGGAGCGATCGACGAGGGAGAGGGCCGCGTTTGCGGCGTCTGCGTCAACGAGCCGGCGAAGCGCGAGGAGGCGAAGGAGGGTCTTGGTCTCGCGGCTGGAGCCGTACGCGACCTCGAAGTGATAGCGCCTGGCGCGTCCGGAGCGTGCCGCGCCCTCGGCAAGGTTCAGCGGAGCGCTGGTGACGGAGCGTTCGCCCTGCACTGCGAGGTGGCGATAGCGCCCCGGGAGTTGCGCGAGGATTGGAAGAGTGAGGTCAGCGGCCGCGACGGCGAGCTCGAGAGCGACGAGGTGGTTGTTCAAGGGAGCCTCCGAGTGGGGGTTGAGAGGAACGGACCCCCAGGGGTGGGCCGGACGTCGTGGGTCAAGGCTGCCGGCGCTTCGCCGGCACGGGCCTTGCCCGCTTGGCCTTTACCCGCGGCGGCCGGTCCGCCACGATGGGGGAGCCCGCGCCCCGCCCCCCTCTTGAGACAGGGGCGCCGCGGCAAGGAGCTGGTCTTCTGCGTCATGCCGCCACGCGGCAACTGGGCACGGCAAACGGACCACGGCCACCGCACCGGCCTACGGCTCACGGTCACGGCCACGGTCCACGGGTCTCGGCCACGGGTCTCGGCCACGGGTCTCGGCCACGGGTCTCGGCCACGGGTCTCGGCCA